>NZ_DGNN01000017.1:0-223992 GCF_002388965.1 Leisingera sp. UBA4491
ATTTCGCGGGGGGCAGGTCAGATCTGAAAGACTTCTTTCAGAACCAATCAGAGGCCCTGCAGAACGCTGCGGTGCTGCTCGGCGGCCAACCTGCGCTCCGCTGTGTTCATGCGCTGTTGGATGATCTGACAATTCAACCCAGCATCACGCGCCGCATGAAGACAAACCTGGTAAAGCTTCAGAAGGTGCTGACCCTGGAAAATGTCCACGACATGGACCGTATCGAGGCCGCGCTTTTTGCTGAGATTGATCCAGCCTCACCTATCGTGGAAGAGATTTGCCTGCTGTCGGATCAACTCGACGATTTGCTCCAGCCAATCCTGTCAGAGAGGCACGAGGCATACTCGGCTGTGCCCGTGTGAATTCCCAAAGCTGGGGTGTTCCTGCCCATCCCGGCTTCTTGAGAGGCATTGAGACCTCAAACTTCAGATACGCCAAAGCAAAGGAGATTTCGCATGGCGCAAGACATCAATGGGCAGCTCGAGCACGCGGTACTGTCATCTATCAAACAGGGCCGATGGCTGGCGGAAGAGTGGGAAGAGGTCGGCATATATCCGGGCAAACGGTTGCAAGCCCTTTTACCGCAGTTGTTGCAACGGCTGAAGGATGGGGAGCCGTTGGCCGTCAATGACGAAGATGCGCTGGATCTCATGGCTGAGGGAATTGTCGAAGCATTGAACGAGCTCAAACCAGAGTATGGAGATTTGGCTATGCGCATCGATACGTCGGAGCACCTAATCTTCGATCAGCCACGAGAGCAGTTAAGGCGACTGGCTGAACGGTGGAAGTCCTTCCAAGGACTTCGGCGTCATATTCGGGATCTTCAGGCGGCTTTACGAAAAATCAAGCTGGCGCATCGGCGTACATAAATTTAGCACAAAGCTATTCAGGAAAGCTTCGGGCCCAAGAGCTCTATTTGGGGCCCGAAGCCATTTCTTATCGGTCTATATTGGCGACGGCTTTACCTCGCTCAAAATGGCTCGCTAATCGTGGTGATATATACCGCTCAATCGAACTCAGCTGTCAGTGTCGGATCTTCGGACCACAATAGCATTTCGCCGAAGAAACGGTTCGAACTTTCACCAGTTGGGTCCACCAAATCTTCATGAAATGCATCGTGTAGCTCAACTGTATTTGGCATACGCATTGCTGTTCCTTCGGCAACCAGCGCCATAAACCTCCCTGCTATGCCACGTGCTTGCGGATCAGCCCTGCGGGACGACGTGATCTTTCACCGTATGCGCAACAAGGCCCGCTTCTAACGATTAGGAAGGGGCCGTTTGCAGTGACGAATCCTGCGCAAGCCTGCAATATTGCAGAAGCTTCACTGCAATGACCGGCCTTCCGGAAAAAACCGCAAAGCATGATTGCCTATATCACAGTCGGTGCGGATGATATCGCGCGCGCGAAACGGTTTTATTCTGCGTTCCTGCCCGCCCTTGGTTATCAGCTGAAGGAGGGGCCTGCGGGACTGAGTTTCAGCCTGCCGGTCAAACCGGGTCACCCCCCGTGCAGCCGGACTTTTACGTTAAACCCTCTTTCGATGGTCGCCCGGCCTCGGCCGGCAACGGCTCTATGGCCGCGTTCGAGGCGCGCAGCCAAAAGCAGGTGCGCGATCTTCACGCCGCCGCGCTTCTCGCAGGCGGTTCCGGCGAGGGTCAGCCGGGCTTTTGCGACGATTACGGACCGCACTTCTACGCCGGCTATCTTCGCGACCCCCAAGGCAACAAGATCGCACTTTTCTCCAGCAATCCGAATGAGCCTGGGCGCGACGGATAGCGGGGATATCGCGGCGGACAACAGCCATCCGCCGCTTTGCGGAAGGTTGGAACAAACGGCGCTGACCGCGCGTCGGTCGCCCCGTGGCCTGAGCGTCGGTCCGGAACGGGCACACCCCGAACTGTCAGGACATTGACGGGCAGCGCCCGGATGCCGGCGGCGCTGGAGCCCGAACGGGATCAGGGGGAGGCAGCCCCCTCCGCGGATAGCGGCGTTTGCCTCCAGCTGCAGGCAGCTGCGCCGCGCTGCCTTGAAGTCCGTCCAGCTGCGTTCAAGCGGATTTCCCCAGGACGCCAGCAGGTGCGCCCTTTGCCGCCTTTCAATCCACTGACTAATCTGCGCACAATGGGCCGCACGTCTTCTGGTGCGCATTCAGATCAGGCCGCTGCCGGTCCGGCGTCCCCCTCCCAAGGCACCGCTCCGACGGACGGCGCGCTGCAGCAGCTCACGTAATGCTCACAAACCGTGACGCGACAAAAGGTTGCCTGCCACTCCCTGAGCCTTAAGGTAGGTTCTGCCAGCCCCTGCGGAGATCCTCGCATGAAAGATCAAGCCCCCGCGCCGGACCTCCGTCCGGACACCGCGCAGCCAGACCTTCCCGCCAAGCCGCCCGGGCTGCATGAGCGGGCGCTGCATCTGATGGCCCGGCTGCTGCCGCTGGCCTTTTTCCGCCGCCCGCCCAAGATCATCATCATCGACGCCACCAACAGCTGCAACCTGCGCTGCCCGGTCTGCCCCGTCACCTTTGCGATGAGCCGCAAGCGCGGGATGATGAAACCGCATGTGTTCCGCAAGATCATCGACGATTTCAAGGATCAGCCGGAAAAACCCGCGATCTACTTCAGCTTCTCGGGTGAGCCGACGCTGCACAAGGACCTGCCCGATTTCATCGCCTATGCCCATGAAAACGGCCACGACACCTACTTGTCCACCAACGCCACCCGCCTGACGCCGGAGATGAGCGAGCGGCTGATCCGCTCCGGGCTCGCACGGGTGAACCTCTGCATGGACGGGTTCTCCAAGGAGGCGCAGGAGGCTTACCGGGTCAATTCCGACTTCGATAACGTCAAGGCAAGCATCGAGGAATTCCTCAGCATCAAGAAAGACCTGGGCTTCAAAACCCCAATCACCGTGCTGCAGACGCTGCTGACCAGCTACTCTGAGCCGCAGATGGACGAAATGGAAGCCTGGGCGCGGGAGGCGGGTTTTGACCGGGTGCGGTTCAAGACCTTCTCGATCGGCTCTTACACCTCTGCCGATCAGAAACGCGAGTTCGCCCACTTCCTGCCGCGCCAGAAGAAACTGCGCCGCCACCCGCGCCACACCAGCCACGCGCTGTGCACGGTGCCGCTGTTCCAATCCGTGGTGTTCTGGAACGGCGATCTGGGCCTGTGCTGCATCGACTATGACCAGGTGATTCAGCTGCCCAATGTGGAGGAGGACGGCTTCCTGGCCGCCTACCGCTCGGACGAGGCCGCCCGCGCCCGCAAGCGCGGCTTCCTGAAGCAGTTCGGCATCTGCAAGACCTGCTCCTTCTCCAACGCCGAAAACATGGGCATCCGCCGCGACCTGAAAAAATAGACTTTTACGGCCTTCATCTTTCCCCAAATACTCTGGGGGTGAAGGCCGCCAGGCCGAGGGGGCAACGCCCCCTTCCCTTTACCGCTGCAGCAAGATCGGAAACCAGTCTTCGCGCAGGCGCTGGCCGGGCTGCATACCGTGGCCCGGAAACGGCGGCGAGGTGCGGCCCGGCCGCTCGACATAGCGCGCGTCATCGCCCACCAGCCGCAGCGAAAACGCGCGGCGGCGCGAGGCCGAGGTATTGCCGCGGGCGCCGTGCAGGGTCTTGTAGTTGAAGGCCACCGCATCGCCCGGCTGCATCGGGTATTCCAGCACCGTCATGCCTTCGGCATCCGGATCCGGGACGGGCATGTACTGGCCCTCGTCCGGAAAGAAATCCTCCTCCGATACCCAGCGGGTCGGCAGCACTTCCTTCTCCCATTTGTGGGAGCCGGCCACGCAGCGCAGGGTGGCCTCTTTCACCTCATCCAGCGGCGACCAGAAGCTGATGGTCTGCTGCCCCTCGACAAAATAATAGGGGCCGTCCTGATGCCAGGGAGTGGCCATCGAGGTGCCCGGCTCCTTGACCAGCACATGGTCATGGAACATTTGCACTGACTGGGATTGCATCAGGTCGGCGGCGACTTCGGCAACCGGGGATTCTTCAATCGCTTGCTGGAATTCGGGAATGCGGGTCCAGTTGCAGTAGTCATCAAAGAACCGGCCGGTCTGCCCGGCCTTTTCGTTGTCCGACGCATAAGGCCCGGGGTTTTCCATATTGGCCGCAACGCCTGCACGCAGCAGCTCGGCTTGATCTGCGAACAGGCCGCGGATCAGGACCACGCCGTCGCGCTGGAACTGCGCCACATGTTCCGGGGTGATGAGGGGGTGGACCATTGCTGTCTCCGCTGCTGAATGATGCAAATCCGATGCGCCATTCCTGCCGCGGCACAGGTATAGTTTCAAATCATATCTTTTTAAGATACCCTTCGGCACATGTTATACCTGACCCTGCGCCATTACGAATACGTCTGCGCCGTCGCCCGGCACGGCAGCCTGTCGGCGGCGGCGGATGCCGTTCATGTAAGCCAGCCCGCGCTTTCGGCGGCGTTGAGCCGGATCGAGGAGCACCTGGGCCATGTGCTGTTCCTGCGCAGGCGCGGCGCGGCGCTGGCGCTGACGCCGCAGGGGCGGCGGTTTGCCGGGCAGGCGCAGGCGCTGCTGGATCGGGCGGCGCGGCTGGAAAACTCCAGAAACGCCGGTGCCATGCACAAGCTGACGCTGGTCTGCTTCTCCGACTTGGCCCCGTTTTTGCTGGCCCCTGCCCTGAAGGCCCTGCGCGCGGCCCTGCCCGATGTGGAGGTCAGCCACCGTGCCTGCGGCTTTGACCCGTTGATTTCCGCGCTGAGCACAGGCGCGGCGGATCTGGCCATCACCTATGACCTGGGGCTGGATGCGGCTTTCAGCCGGGCCGAGCTGGACAGGATCGCGCCGCATGCGCTGGTGCCGCCGGAGCATCCGCTGGCACAGCGTCGCGGCCTCTCGCTGGCGGAGCTGTCGCAGCACCCGCTGGTGCTGTCGCAGGAAGGGCTGTCGGTGCAGCACATGCTGGGTCTGTTCAAGATGCAGGGACTGGTGCCGCGGATTGCGCACCGGGCGGAGACGCTGGAGCTGCTGCGCAGCCTGGCTGCCAATGGCGAGGGCGTGGGGATCAGCTACAGCCTGCCGCCCGGCGGAATCAGCTATGACGGCAAAGCCCTGTGCGCGGTGCCGGTCAAGGATGCGGCGGCGCAGGAGCCGGTGATTCTGGCAGCCCACACAGGAATGCCGGAGGCATCCCCGGCCTTCAAAGCACATGAAATTCTCCGCAAAGCGCTGAGCGGCCGCCGGTCAGACCTTGCGCAGGCGGATCACCACATCGACTGAGGCGATCTCCATCCCTTCCGGCGCTTCCGGCAGCTTGTGAATCACCAGATCCTGAGCGGGCGCATCGCTGACCCGGCCCTCGTCCTCCCAGAAGAAATGCGGGTGGTCGTGGGTGTTTGTGTCGAAATAGCTTTTAGACCCATCGAGCGGTATCTCCTGCAGCACGCCCGCATCGCAGAACGCGCGCAGGGTGTTGTAGACGGTCGCCAGCGACACCGCGGCACCCTTTTTCTTGGCCGACTCGAACAGGCTTTCGGCGGTGATATGGCGGTGCTTGCCGTCGCCGACCAGCAATTCGGCAAGCGCAACCCGCTGCCGGGTGGGTCTCAGCCCGGCCTCTGTCAGCCAGCGTGTGGCCACTTCTTCGCTGTTTGGCGTCATGAGCAGGTCCTGCATCGCGTTGCTGACCGTATATATAGGAGCAACACCCAAGGTTTTTCAAATGAAATTCATTCGCAGCTGAACTCCCCTTTCCGGTGCGTCTGTGGCACATTCAGCGCAGGAAGTGACGCGGGGTCCCCTTGCAGGACCCTTTCGCGCGGTGCTACAGGGAGCCAGATATATAGACCCGAACCCCAGGCAGGAGAGACGCCCGAATGGCCGATTACCCCAGCAGCTTTGACAAGAACGATTTGCTGAAATGCGCGCGGGGCGAGCTGTTTGGGCCGGGCAACGCCCAGCTGCCTGCGCCGCCGATGCTGATGATGGACCGCATCACCGAGATTTCCGGCGACGGCGGCGAGCATGGCAAAGGCCATGTGATTGCAGAGTTCGACATCACCCCGGACCTGTGGTTTTTTGACTGCCATTTCCCGGGCAACCCGATCATGCCCGGCTGCCTTGGCCTGGATGGCCTGTGGCAGCTGACCGGCTTCAACCTGGGCTGGCGCGGCTGGAAGGGCCGCGGCTATGCGCTGGGTGTGGGTGAGGTGAAGCTCACCGGCATGGTGCGCCCGGACCGCAAGATGCTGACCTACCGCGTCAACTTCACCAAGGCGGTGCAAACCCGCCGCCTGACCATGGGTGTCGCCGACGGCATTGTCGAGGCCGACGGGGACGTGATCTATCAGGTCAAAGATATGAAAGTGGCCCTGTCCGAGAGCTGACAGGCTTTCCGGCAGGACAAGAGTCACAGGAACAGGAGTACGCACATGCGCCGCGTCGTCGTCACCGGTCTGGGGATTGTCTCCTCCATCGGGAACAATGCCGAAGAAGTCACAGCCTCGCTGAAAGCCGGTAAGTCCGGCATCGTTGCCAGCCCGGAAATGGCCGAGCACGGTTTCCGCAGCCAAGTGGCCGGCACGCTCAAGATTGATGTGGCTGAGCATGTGGACAAGCGCGCCCTGCGTTTCATGGGCCCCGGTGCGGCCTATGCCCATATCGCCATGAGCCAGGCGATTGCCGATGCGGGCCTCAGCGAAGATCACGTGGTGAACGAGCGCACTGGTCTGGTGGCCGGGTCCGGCGGCCCGTCCACCTCGGCCATGCTGGCGGCGCATCAGACGGTGCTGAAGACCGGCGCAACCAAACGCATCGGCCCGTTTGCGGTGCCGAAGTGCATGTCCTCGACCATCTCGGCCAACCTGGCGACCGCGTTCAAGATCAAGGGCATCAACTACTCGATCACCTCGGCCTGCTCCACCTCGCTGCACTGCATCGGCAATGCGGCCGAGCAGATCATGATGGGCAAGCAGGATGTGATGTTCGCGGGTGGCGGCGAGGAGTTGGACTGGACGCTGAGCTGCCTGTTCGATGCGATGGGGGCGATGTCCTCCAAGAAGAACGACGCGCCGGAAAAAGCCTCCCGCGCCTTCGACAAGGACCGCGACGGGTTCGTGATCTCCGGCGGCGGCGGCATCGTGGTGCTGGAAGAGCTGGAGCACGCCAAGGCCCGCGGCGCCAAGATCTATGCCGAGGTGACCGGCTTCGCTGCAACCTCTGACGGCCATGACATGGTGGCGCCCTCCGGCGAGGGCGGCGAGCGGGCAATGCGGCTGGCGCTGGCCACCCTGCCCGAAGGCCGCAAGGTGGATTACATTAACGCACACGGCACCTCGACCCCGGTCGGCGATGTCGGCGAGGTTGAAGCCGCGCGCCGGGTGTTCGGCGAGGGCAAGGTGCCGCCGATTTCCTCCACCAAGTCGATGACCGGCCACGCCCAGGGCGCTGCCGGCGCGCTGGAGGCAATCTTCTGCCTCCTGATGCTGGACAACGACTTCATCACGCCGTCGATCAACGTCGACACCCTCGCCGAAGGCATCCTGCCGGGCGAGATTGCCACCAGCATGGTGGAAAACGCCGGCCTCGACTCGGTGATGACCAACAGCTTCGGCTTTGGCGGTACCAATGGCTCGATGGTTCTGAGCAAGTACAAGGGATAAGTGACGATGGCGGGACTTCTGACCGGCAAGCGCGGCCTGATCATGGGCGTTGCCAACGACCGCTCCATCGCCTGGGGCATTGCCAAGGCCATGGCGGACGCCGGGGCCGAGCTGGCCTTTACCTATCAGGGCGAGGCCTTCGGCAAGCGGCTGGAGCCGCTGGCCCAAAGCGTCGGCTCGGATTTCATGGTCGACGTGGATGTGACCGACGACGTCTCGCTGGACGCCGCGTTCGAACAGCTGTCGGCACGCTGGCCCACGATCGACTTCGTGGTGCATGCGATTGCCTATTCGGACAAGTCGGAGCTGACCGGGCGGTTCCTGAACACCACCCGCGCCAACTTCAAGAACTCGATGGATATCTCCGCCTATTCCTTCATCGAGGTGGCGCGCCGCGCCTACCCGCTGATGAAGGACAACGGCGGCACCCTCTTGACCCTGACCTATCAGGGGTCGAACCGGGTTGTGCCGAACTACAACGTGATGGGCGTGGCCAAGGCGGCGCTGGAATCGGCGACCCGCTATTTGGCCAACGATCTGGGCCCGGAAGGCATCCGGGTGAACGCGATCTCGCCCGGGCCGATGAAGACCCTGGCGGGTGCGGCTATCGGCGGTGCGCGCAAGACCTTCAAGCACACCGCCCAGAACGCGCCGCTGCGCGATAACGCGACGCTGGAGGCGGTGGGCGGCACTGCCGTGTACCTGGCATCCGACGCCGGCGCCTGCACCACGGGCGAGGTTATCCGGGTGGACGGCGGCTTCCACGTGCTGGGGATGCCGCAGCAGGATCACCTGTAACCGCTTCCCCAAAG
The DNA here is from genome assembly GCF_002388965.1 of Leisingera sp. UBA4491. Classification (NCBI taxonomy): domain Bacteria; kingdom Pseudomonadati; phylum Pseudomonadota; class Alphaproteobacteria; order Rhodobacterales; family Roseobacteraceae; genus Leisingera; species Leisingera sp. UBA4491. The sequence goes on from NZ_DGNN01000017.1 coordinate 8,459, forward strand.
GCCCCTGTTCAAAAAAGGCGCTCCCCCAGGGGGCGCCTTTTTCTGTCTCTTCTCCAAGCTTCAAACAGCGCGCGCTGTTCTGCATCCGGCCTGCGGCGCTCTCCCGCCCGTCGCCGGGCTTCTGGCGAAGCCCGCTCCCGTTGGGCGTGGCACCGCGCTCTGCACGGTGCCACGCCCAACGCCGCCAAGCGTCTGCCGGCGCAGCCGGGGGACCTGCGGGCGCGGGAGCACTCCCCGCCCCCGCAGGTGGAACCTTAGTTGATAGACACCAGCTCGATGTCGAAGACCAGATCTTTGCCTGCCAGGAAGTGGTTGGCATCCAGCGTCACGGTCTCTTCGGTCACTTCGACCACGGTGACCGGCAGCACATGGCCGTCGGGGCTTTGCATTTGCAGCTGAGTGCCCAGATCCAGCGGGATGTCGGCAGGGATGCCTTCGCGCGGGATTTGCTGGCGTGCCTCGGGATTGATCGGGCCGTAGCCATCGGCGCAGGCGATTTCCAGCGTCTTCTTGCCGCCGGGCTCCATGCCTTCCAAACCGGCATCCATGCCGGCAATGACCTGACCTGCGCCCACGGTGAACTCCAGCGGGTCGCGCCCTTCGGAGCTGTCGAAAACGGTGCCATCCGTCAGCTTGCCTGTGTAGTGGATGCGCACGGTGTCGCCGTTTTTTACCCCGGTCATGAGACCTCCAATCGGTTGCGGGTTGATAAAGGGGCGCAGCCTAGCGCCCGCAGATGTGATGTAAACCCGTATGCGGGCAATTTCCGGCTTTGCCAGCCCGCCGCCTTCGTGCAACTCTCGCCGCAACGGAGGGAGCCATGCCGATTACCACCTGTATCTTTGACGCCTACGGGACCCTGTTCGATGTGGCAGCCGCTGCCCGCCAGGCCGCCGGCGAGCCGCAGTTTCCGCATCTGCAGGACAACTGGGCAGAGCTGGCCGGCCACTGGCGGCTGAAGCAGCTGCAATACACCTGGCTGCGCGCCATCACCGGGGCCCATGCGGATTTCTGGGATGTGACCCAGGACGGGCTCGACTGGGCGATGGAAGCCGCCGGGCTGGACGGTGACGCAGCCCTGCGCCAGCGCCTCCTGGATCTTTACTGGGAGCTTCAGGCCTACCCGGAGGTGCCCGCGATGCTGAAGGCGCTGAAAGACGCTGGATTGAACACTGCGATCCTGTCGAACGGCTCGCCTGCGATGCTGGACGGTGCGGTGCAGTCAGCAGGCCTGGGCAGCGTGCTGGACGACGTGCTGTCGGTGGAAAGCGCCGGCATCTTCAAACCAGACAGCCGCGTGTACGATCTGGTGGGCAAGCGTTTCGGCTGCGCCAAAGACAATGTGCTGTTCGTGTCCTCCAACGGCTGGGATGCGGCGGGGGCTGCGGGGTACGGCTTTGTCACCGCCTGGGTGAACCGGGCGGGGGAGCCGGTGGACAGGCTGCCCTGGAAACCCGCGCATATCCTGCCGGACCTCACCACAATTCCCGACCTTGCCAGGAGCTAGGCGCACCCATGGCGTACTTTGAAACTTCTGACGGGCTGCGGCTGTATTACACGGACAGCGGCGCGGGCCTGCCGCTCCTCTGCCTCGCAGGCCTCACCCGCGACAGCCGGGATTTCCGCTATTTCGCGCCACATGCCGGGCAGTACCGGATGATCACCCTGGACGCGCGCGGCCGGGGGCAGTCGGCGCATGATCCCGCCTTCGCGAACTACAACGTGCTGCGCGAGGCGCAGGATGTGCTGGAGCTGCTGGACCATCTGGGACTGGAGCGCGCCGCGGTGCTTGGAACGTCGCGCGGCGGACTGGTGGCGATGACGCTGGCGGCAATGGCCAAGGACCGGCTGGCGGCGGTGATCCTCAATGACGTGGGCCCGGAGATCCCCCCGGGCGGCATTGCCCGGATCATGGAGTATGTGGGCCGCCGCCCGGCCGCCAAAACCCATGCGCAGGCCGCGCAGTCGCTGGCGGCGCTGATGGCGCCGGCCTTCCCGGACGTGCCCGCGGCGCGCTGGCGCGAGGAAGCGGAGGCGTTCTATGACCAGAGCGCAGAGGGGCTAAGCCTGCGCTATGACCCGCGGTTGCGTGACGCACTGCTGGCGCAGGCCGAGGCTGGCCCGGCCCCGGATCTGTGGCCGCTGTTCCTGGCGCTGGAGGGGCTGCCCTGCGGCGTGATCCGCGGCGCGAACTCGGACATTCTGAGCGCCGGAACCTTCGCAGAAATGCAGCGCCGCCTGCCCGGCCTGCACGCTGCGGAGATCGCCGGACGCGGCCATGTGCCGTTTCTGGACGAGCCGCAGGCGCTCGCCCTCATCCATTCAGTTCTGGACCCCGTCAAATGACCTCAATTGCCATGATCGAAGCCGCGGCCGAGCGGCTGAAGGGCCATGCCCGCGTCACCCCGCTTTTGTCCTCGCCGTTTCTGGACGAGATTGCCGGACGCCGCGTGCTGGTGAAGGCGGAATGCCTGCAGCATACCGGATCGTTCAAGTTCCGCGGCGGCTGGTCGGCGGTCTCGGCACTGCCGGAAGAGACGCGCAAGCGCGGTGTCATCGCCTATTCCAGCGGCAACCACGCGCAGGGTGTGGCAGCCGCCGCCAAGGCGCATGAGGTGCCTGCCGTGATCGTGATGCCTGCCGACGCGCCCCGGCTGAAGATCCAGAACACCCGCGATCTGGGCGCCGAGGTGGTGCTGTATGACCGCGCGGGCGGCGAGAGCCGCGAGGCGGTGGGCGCGCAATATGCGGAAGCGCGCGGGCTGACCCTGATCAAACCCTATGATGAGCCGCAGGTGATTGCGGGCCAGGGCACCACGGGGCTGGAGATCGCGGAACAGGCCGCCGCTGAAGGCGTCACCCGGGCGGATGTGCTGGTCAATTGCGGCGGCGGCGGGCTGTCCTCGGGCATTGCGCTGGCGCTAGAGGCCCGCGCGCCGGGCCTGCGGGTGCGGACGGTGGAACCGGAAGGCTTTGACGACGTGGCCCGGTCGCTGGCGGCGGGCGAAATCTGCCGGAACCCCAGCCAGTCCGGCTCGATCTGCGATGCGATCCTGACACCGCAGCCGGGGGAGATCACCTTCCCCATTCTCAGCCGGCTGTGCGGGCCGGGGCTGGTGATCACCGAGGAGGAGGCGATGCGGGCGATGGCGATGGCCTTCCTGCGGCTGAAAATCGTGCTGGAACCCGGCGGCGCGGCCTCGCTGGCCGCGGCGCTGTTCCACCCCGGACGGCTCGCCGGCGCCGCGGTGATTGCGGTTGCCACCGGCGGCAATGTGGATGCGGAGCTGTTCCGGGAGGCGCTCTCGCGCTATGCTTGACCCCTGGCCGCGCGTTTCATGGCGCGGCAGTCAGGGGGCCGTCATGACACGCTTCACAATCGCCTCGTTCAACGTCAAGAATCTGATCGGACCGGAGCGGGAATACTACCGCTTTCAAAGCTACACGCCGGAGGAATACGCCTGGAAGGCGGATTGGATGGCCGACCAGCTGCTGACGCTCAACGCCGATATCGTGGGGTTTCAGGAGATCTTTGACGAAGCACCGCTGCGCCAGGTCATCGCCGAAACTGACCGGCGCGGGGCGGAGGCCAACGCCGCCAGCATCCCCGACCCTTCCAAACGCTATCACCGCAAGGCGGTTTTTCAGAAGCTGGCGTATGGCTCTTACGCCGAAGCGGAACTGGCCTTTGCCCCCAACCTTAACGACACCGGTGATCCGGGCGAGCGGCGGCCCGGACTGGCAGTGCTGTCGCGGTTCGGCTTTGCGGAGGATCCCGAGGTGATCCAGGACCTGGATCAGCCGCTGGACATCCCGATGGCCTGCCTGGGCGAGGAAGAGGACGCAGGTTTTTATACCCTGCGCCGGCTGTCGCGGCCGATCCTGAAAGTACGGGTGCCGGTTGGGGATCAGGTTATTACCGTGTTCAATTGCCACCTGAAATCGAAACTCGGCGAATACATCAAGCCGCAGGGCGCGCCCTATCCGCCCGAAACCGTGCTGACCGCCTATGATGCGGCGGGCCGGGCGATGGGATCACTGCGGGCGGCGCTGAGGCGGATGGGCGAGGCCTGGGTGCTGCGCCGCGCGGTGCTGGACGAGCTGGAGCAGGGCCGCCCGGTGATGGTGCTGGGGGATTTCAACGACGGCGAACATGCGGTCAGCAGCGAGATCATCGCCGGCGAGATGCCGTTCACGAACTACGCCTGGATGCTGCGCCATGACGCCCGGCACCCCGGCGACCGTTACAGTGCGGAGGAAGACAAACAGATCCGCGAGGACGTCGACCGGGTGCGGCTGCGCTCTGCCGAGAAGATGTTCCTGAAAAGGTCTTTGCGCAATGTGGTCTATACCACAGCCTTTGGCGGCGTGCATGAGAGTGCCGACCAGATCTACATGTCGCGCCATTTCGACCCGTCCTGGCCCGGTTCCATCGGGGAAATGCAGTATTACAGCGTCTTCAACGATCATCTGACCGACGGCAGCCACCCGGAAGCGCCTTACAACAAGCCCGCCTCCGATCACGCGCAGATCATGGCCCACATGGAGCTGCGCGGCTGAGGCGGGCCGGACAAACCGGTTTTTCCGGCCAATTTTCTTTGGAAAGAAAATTCCCCCGCCCGCGGCAGGCGGCTGGTTTACCTCGCCGCCTTGGCACAGGTAAAGTGCTGCGGAACAGCAAAGAGGCGCTCCATGCAGATTGCAGACCTGGGCGATGTCCAGCTTCATTACCGCATTGACGGGGACCCTGACGGCGCCCCCATCGTTTTTGCCAACTCGCTTGGCACCGACCTGAGGGTTTGGGATGCGGTGGTGGACCGGCTGCCTGCAGGCCTGCGCATCATCCGCTATGACAAGCGCGGGCACGGGCTGTCCTCCTGCCCGCCCTCGCCCTATTCGATGGGTGCGCTGGTGCGCGACGCGGAGCGGCTGCTGGATCACCTGCAAGTGCGCGACTGCATGTTTGTGGGGCTGTCGATCGGCGGCATGATCGCGCAAGGCCTGGCGGTGAAGCGGCTGGATCAGATCCGGGCGCTGGTGCTGTCGAACACCGCCGCTAAGATCGGCACCGCGGAGATGTGGAAAGAGCGGGTGCAGACAGTGCAGTCCGACGGCATCGAAGCGCTGGCCGAAGCGGTGATGGAGCGCTGGTTTGCCCGCGGCTTCCGCGCCACGCCAGAGCTGCAGCTGTGGCGCAACATGCTGGTGCAGCAATCCCGCGACGGCTATGCCGGCTGCTGCGCGGCAATTGCCGGCACCGATTTCTATACCCCCACCAGCGGGCTGCGGCTGCCCTGCCTGGGCATTGCGGGATCTGAGGACGGCTCCACCCCGCCCGATCTGGTGCGCGAGACGGTGGACCTGATCCCCGGCAGCCAGTTCCACCTGATCCGGCGCGCGGGCCACATTCCTTGCGTCGAGCAGCCGGAGGAATACGCGGCGCGGCTGACCGCGTTTCTGAGGGAGACCGGGCACATTGGCTGAGGTTCTTCTGATTCACGGTTCCTGCCACGGCGCCTGGTGCTGGCGCGATGTTGTCCCGGCGCTGGAGGCGCGCGGCCACACCGCCCGCACAATCACCCTGCCCGGCCATTGCGACGGGCGCGATCCGGCGGGCGTCACACTTGCAGAAACTGCCGAGGCGGTGCTGGCGGCCTCGACGCCGGACACCATTGTGCTGGGCCATTCCTGGGCCGGGTTTCCCATTTCCGCCGCGGCAGAGGCCGGTCCTGACAGGTTGCGCGGCCTGATCTACCTGTGCAGCTATATTCCGGTCAGCGGCCTGTCCCTGATCGGCATGCGCAAGGCCGGGCCGCGGCAGACGCTGACGGGCGCCACCAGCAAGAACGCGGCCGGCACCAGCTACAGCTTCGTGGCAGAGATCGCGCCGGAGCTGTTCTATCATGACTGCCCGGCTGAAACGGTGGAGTTCGCGTTGGAACACCTGTGTCCGCAGCCAATCCCGCCGCAGGACACGCCAATCCGGCTGGGCGACCGGTTCGAAGGCGTGCCCAAGGCCTATATCCGCTGCACGGAGGACCGGGTGATCCCGCCGGAATACCAGGCGCAGATGGCGGCACAGCTGCCGCCGCAGCGGGTCTTTGAAATGCAAACTTCCCATTCGCCCTTCTTCGCGGACCCAGAGGGGCTTGCGGATCTGATCGGGCACATCGCAAAGGACTTCTGATGGCAGGTTCGGTTTTTGACAGCCAGGTGTATGGCGGCCTGTTCGGCTGCGGCGAGGCCAGCCGCCTGTTTTCGGACAGTGCGGAGGTGCGCGCCATGCTGCTGGTGGAGGGCGCACTGGCCAAAGCGCAGGGTGACGCGGGCGTGATCCCGCAGGAAAGCGCCGCCGCCATCGCCCGTGCGGTGGTGGAAATCGCCGTCGACCCCGGCGTGCTGAAACAGCCCAGCGCGCAGAATGGCGTGCCGGTGCCGGGGCTGGTCGCCGCCTTCCGCGAGGAGATGAAAGCGCCGGAGCACGCGCAGTATGTGCATTGGGGCGCCACCTCGCAGGACATCATGGACAGCGCGCTGATGCTGCGGCTGCGCCAGGTTCTGGCGCTGGTGGAAGCAGACGTGAAGGCCGCTGCGGTATCGCTTGGCGCGCTAGCCAGAGCCCATGCGGACCTGCCGATGGCTGCCCGCACCTATGGGCAGCACGCCACCCCCACCAGTTTCGGGGCGGTGGCGGCGGGCTGGGGCACGCCGCTTTTGACCCTGCTAGAGGAGCTGCCCGCGCTGCGCCAGTCCTGCCTGCTCGTGTCCCTGTCGGGTGCAGCGGGAACGTCCAGCGCGCTGGGGCCAAAGGCAGCAGAGGTGCGCGCTGCGATGGCCAAGGGGCTGGCCCTGCAAGATCCGGGGCGCAGCTGGCACACCGACCGCACGCCGATCCTGCGGATCGCGGACTGGCTGCAGCGGGTGACGCTGGCCTTCGGCAAAACCGGCGAGGACTGCATCGCGCTGGCGCAAAGCGGCATTTCGGAGATTTCGCTGGGCGGCGCCGGTGCCTCGTCCACAATGCCGCAGAAGCAGAACCCGGTGGCGCCTTCGGTGCTGGCGGCGCTGGCGCGGCAGGGCAGCGGCTTGTTCTCTGTCCTTCAGGGGGCCTCGGTGCTGCAGCATCAGCGCGACGGGGCGGCCTGGTTCAGCGAATGGATGAGCCTGCCGCAGATCGTTCTGGGCGCGGCCAGCGCCGCAAAGACGGGCAAGGACCTGTGCGCGGGCCTGGCACCCGATCCGGAGGCGATGGCCGCCGCGCTCTCCGGCGGGCTGGGCATGATCCACGCCGAGGCGCTGAGCTTTGCCCTGGCAGAGCAGATGCCGCGGCCCGATGCGCAAGCGGCCGTGAAGGCGCTGTGCCGGGAGGCGCAGGCCTCGCAGACGCCGTTGCGGGAGCTGGTGGCGCGCGACTATCCGGATCTCGACGCGGCGGCGCTGTTTGATCCGGGGCAGCAGATGGGCCGGGCGCCGTGGGATGCCTTGCAGTTTGCCAAACGGGCTGAGGAGCTAGGCAGCCAGTAAAGGACGTTCAGGAGAGAACGCCTGTTCACGCTGCTCCTCATGGCCATCGGCTGCACAGTGTTTCAGTGCAGCGAGTCTTCCGTGACGTAATACCGCCGCCGGGCTGCCGTATTCCCGCTTGATGCAGCCAGGCCGCCGCGCCACCTTGCCTGAAACGGGGAGGAAAACCATGCAAACCATCAAAGCCGCCGTCTGCCATGCCTTCGGAGCCCCGCTTGTGATCGAACAGGTGAAGCTGGCCCCACCCGGCATGGGCGAAGTGGAGGTCACGCTGGACGCGGTTGCCATTTGCCACAGCGACATCTCCTATGCCGAAGGCGCCTGGGGCGGGCATCTGCCTGCGGTCTACGGGCATGAGGCCGCCGGGGTGATTACCCGCCTCGGCGGGGGTGTGCAGGGGTTTGCCGAAGGCGACTCCGTTGTGGTCACCCTGATCCGAAGCTGCGGCACCTGCCCGTCCTGCGCAGGCGGCAGGCCGGTGATCTGCGAAACGCCCTATGACGGTGTGAACGGCCCGCTGAAGACAGCCGAAGGCGGGCCGCTGGAGCAGGCCATGGCCTGCGGCGCCTTTGCCGAGAAGGTGGTGGTGGACCAGCGCCAGATCGTGAAGATCCCGGCTGAGATGGGCAAGGACGTGGCGGCGCTGATGTCCTGCGGGGTGATCACCGGCGTTGGCGCGGCGGTCAACGCCGCCCAGCTGCGGGCGGGGCAGGACGTGGTGGTGATCGGTGCCGGCGGGGTCGGGCTGAACGCCATCCAGGGCGCCCGCATTGCCGGCGCCCGGCGCATCGTCGCGGTGGACATGAGCCAGGAAAAGCTGGACATCGCCAAAGAGTTCGGCGCAACCCACGGGGTTCTGGCGACTGAGGACAAGCCGTGGAAGGCGGCCTTTCAGGCGCTTGGCGGCCGCGGTGCAGACGCGGTGCTGGTCACCGTCGGCGCTATCCCTGCCTACGAGCAGGCCCCGCGCTATCTGGCACGCGGCGGCAAGGCGGTGCTGATCGGCATGCCGCATTCCGGCGCCAAGGCCAGCTATGAGCCGGTGGTTCTGGCCGCCGTGGGACAGGGGCTGATCGGCTCCAAGATGGGTGATGTGGTGATCCAGCGGGACATTCCCTGGATGGTCGACCTTTACCAGCAGGGCCGCCTGAAACTGGATGAGCTGATCTCGGGCCGCTGGTCCCTGGAGCAGATCAACGAGGCCATTGCCGACACCAAGACTGGCTCTGCCAAGCGCAATGTGATTGTGTTTGACTGACACGCACAAACCGGAGCGCAGCCCGTGCTGAAATTCCTGACCAGCCTGTTCAAGCCTGAGCCGGTGAAACCGGCCCCGGCCACCTCGGACACGTCGATGCTGTTTGCGGTGGAGGAGATTGTCCCCTTCCTGACGCGGCTTGCGAACAACCCCCGTTTCGGCCTGCCGGGCGGGCTGGCGGCCTCGGTCGCCGCAGGGCTGCCGGACCTTGCCGAGCAGCAGAGCCGCCGCTGGCGCATCGACGGCGGCTTTGACACGGTGCCTGCGCATTTCGAAATTGAGGTGATGATGGAGCGCGGCGGCGAGGCAGATGTCACCTTCTTCGCCCCGCAGCCCGCGGTGGAGGAAATCAACAGGGAACTGGCCGCCTTTGATGCGGCGGCGGAGCGGTAGGTCATGAAGCTGCAAGACCTGGACGTCATCGTCACTGCCCCGCCTGCTCCCGGCTGGGGCGGGCGCTACTGGATTCTGGTGAAGGTCACCACCGAAACCGGTATCACCGGCTGGGGCGAATGCTACGCGTCCTCCGTCGGGCCGGAGGCGATGACCCATGTGATCCGGGATGTGTTCGTGCGGCACATGGCCGGGGAAAACCCCGAGAACATCGAGCTGATGTTCCGACGGGCCTATTCCTCGGGCTTCACCCAGCGCCCGGACCTGACGGTGATGGGCGCGTTTTCGGGACTGGAGATCGCCTGCTGGGACATCCTGGGTAAAGACCGGGGGCGTCCGGTTCACGCCTTGCTCGGCGGGCGGATGAACGAGCGCATCCGCGCCTATACATACCTCTACCCGCTGCCGCAGCATGATATGACCGCCTTCTGGACCTCGCCCGGAATGGCTGCCGAGGCCGCAGCGCAGAAAGTGAGCGAAGGCTACACCGCGCTGAAGTTCGACCCGGCAGGCCCCTATACCCTGCGCGGCGGACACATGCCTGCAATGTCCGACATTTCGCTGTCGGTAGCGTTCTGCAAGGCAATCCGCGAGGTGGTTGGCGATAAGGCGGATCTGCTGTTTGGCACTCACGGCCAGTTCACCACCGCAGGCGCCATCCGCCTGGGTCAGGCGCTGGAGCCCTATTCGCCGCTGTGGTTCGAGGAACCCACCCCGCCCGACAACATCGAAGACATGGCGCGGGTTGCCCGCAGCGTGCGCATTCCCGTGGCCACGGGCGAGCGGATGACCGCAAAATCCGAATTCGCCGCGGTGCTGCGCGCCGGGGCCGCAGAAATCCTGCAGCCCGCCCTGGGACGGGCCGGCGGCATTTGGGAAATGAAAAAGGTCGCGGCGATTGCCGAGGTCTTCAACGCCCAGATGGCACCGCATCTGTACGCCGGGCCGGTGGAATGGGCCGCGAACATTCACCTCGCCGCCTCGATCCCCAACATTTTGCTGCTGGAGACCATCGAGACCCCGTTCCACGACCAGCTGATCAAGGGCTCGATCCGGGTCGAAAACGGCTTTGTCACTCCGCCGGATGCGCCCGGGCTGGGCATTGATGTGGACGAAGCTCTGGCGCGCGCGCATCCCTTCACCGGCAGCGATCTGCACCTCAACATGCAGGAGGCCCCCTGCGATTATGCCAAGGGGAATGCCTTCGCCGGTGGCTCTCCGCCTATTGTGCAATGAAACGCAACTGCGGGGTGACTCGGCTGCCGGAAGTGGTCATGTTGCCGGCAAAAGACGACCGCAGGACCTGAGCATTGCCCCTTTCGCCCCAAGACGCCCTTCCCCCGGAAACCCCTCAGAACATGCAAGAAAGCGCCGCCGCCGCGGCTGCCTTCCTCAAGGCGCTGGCCCATGAGGGCCGGCTGATGATTCTGTGCCATTTAGGCGCGGGCGAACGGTCGGTCGGTGAATTGGAGGCGCTGCTGGACATGCGCCAGGCTGCGGTCAGCCAGATGCTGGCCCGGCTGCGCGAGGAAGGCCTGGTTGCCACCCGGCGCGACGGAAAAACGGTGTATTACTCGCTGCAGGATCCGAAGACAGAAGAAACCATTGCCCTGCTTTACAAGCATTTCTGCAGCGGCATCTGAGCGGCCGGGCAGCAGCCCGTTCTGAAACCAATGGCCTGCCCCGAAGCGGCAGCCGCGCTGCGCTTTGCGCAGCGCCACGCCCAACCGGAAGGGCGCATTCTGCGAATGCGCCGGAACGGGCGGGAGCGCCCCCCCTTGCCTCAACTGTCTGCGCGCACGGTTTGGGTCTGGACGCCCAGGCCCTCGATCTCCAGCCGCATCACGTCGCCCGGTTTCAAATAGACCGGCGCGGGCTTGATCCCCATGCCCACGCCCGGCGGTGTGCCGGTGGCGATCACGTCGCCTGGGTGCAGGGTCATCAGCTGGCTCAGATGCGCGATGATCTGCGCAACTGTGAACACCATTGTGCGGGTGCTGCCGGTTTGCCTGCGCTCGCCGTTCACGTCGCAGGTCAGCCACAGGGCCTGGGGATCGGGCACCTCGTCGCGGGTTACCAGCCAGGGGCCTACGGGGCCGAAGGTGTCGCAACTTTTGCCCTTGGTCCATTGGCCGGTCAGCTTAGTCTGAAAGTCGCGCTCCGACACATCGTTGATCACGCAATAGCCCGCCACGTGGTTCAGCGCCTCTGTCTCCGGCACATATTTGGCAGCGGTGCCGATCACCACGCCCAGCTCCACCTCCCAATCCGACGCCACCGAGCCGCGCGGCAGGATCACCTCGTCATTTGCGCCGGTAATCGAAGACGTGGCCTTGAGGAACAGAATAGGATGCTCCGGCAGCGCCATGTCCATTTCTTCGGCGTGATCGGTGTAGTTGAGGCCGATCCCCAGGAATTTGCCCGGTTGTCCGACACACGGCGCCAGGTCCGGCGTGCCCGGCACCAGCGGCAGCGTCTGCGGGTCCAGCGCGGCCAGCCGGGCCAAGGCCGCGTCATCCAGTACAGCCCCGGTGATGTCCGGCACATGCGCCGACAGGTCCCGGACCGCGCCTGCGCTGTCCAGCAGTCCCGGACGCACATCTCCACCAATGCGGTATCGCAGCAGTTTCATCAGTGTCTTCCCTGTTTCCTATTGGTTCCGGTTCAGTTGGAGACGTAGCCCGCCACCACCTGCAGCAGCTTGAAGGCGGTTGAGGCGTCGTTTTCGACGACCGCCAGGAATTCCTCCTCGCCGATCCGCAGGCAGCGCAGGTCGCTTTCCGCAATCATGCTCAGCGCCCGCGGCTCCTGCCGGATCAGGCCCAGCTCCCCCACCAGCCGGCCCGGGCCGACCCGGGCAATCAGCCGGTCCTCCCCGCCCTCTTGCGGCAGGTAAAGCCCGGCCTCGCCTTCGAGGATCATATAGGCGCCGTCCGAGGCCTCATCATCCTTGAGGAAAACCGCCTCGCCCTTGGCGGCCTCATACCAGCGCGCGCCAAAGGCCAGCAGGCGCAGCTGGCGGCGGTTCAGGCCAGAGAACAGTTCCGTCTGCTCCAGCGCCCGCAGCTTGCGGGCAAGGTCCTGGCTGGCCGCCCCCTCGCTTGCCGCCACTGCCTGCGCCTCGTCGCTGACCAGGCGTCCCTGTCGCATTTCATAGAACACGTCGAACACATCGGGATTCTGGAAACCGGACGCCAGGTAAATCAACGTGGTGTCCGGCAGCAGCTTGCGCAAGTTCTTATGCACCGCCACCCGGGTTTCGAGGTCATAGCTTGCCATGGCGGTATCCAGGATCAGGATGTCCGGCCGCTTGATGGTGGCCCGGCAGAAGGCCAGCGGCTCGGCAAAGCTGGCCGCCAGCCCCTGCCCGCCGACGGCGATCGGCATGTCGAAGATCAGCTCCACCACCTTGTCGCGCAGGCCTTCGCGCACCATCAGATCGGAAACCAGCTTGCGCACCTCATCCGCCTTGGAGCCGGCCGCATCCGAAATTTTGCCGAACAGCGCGTTTTCCAAAACCGTCAGGGTGGGGGCGAAACTGTCCCTGGAGAACGGTACGAAGCTGGACCCCAGCGAGTCCAGGAGGCTCTGCCCGTGGCTGCGGCGGAAGCCCAGGATTCGCTCTTTCATCCCGTCCTCGAAAGCCGGGCCAATCTGTTCGGCAGAAATGGTGAAAGGCACGATCAGCAGCTGCGCCAGTTCTTCGCGGCTGAGCTTTGCGGCATTGCCGGAACCTTGCCGGTCCATGAGTGCAATCGCCGCCTCATAGGCCTCCACATCCAGCCCCAGCTTACGGAACAGCGGGTGACCGGTGCCATCCATGCCGAAGATCTGCCGCAGCATTTCCACCACATCGCGAGTCAACGACACCAGCCCCTCGTCCAGCCCCAGCTGTTTGAGCTGGGCCAGGAACTCCGCGTGACGCAGCAGCGTTTCAACCGTCATCGCCTCCTGGGATGCGGCAAACAGCAGGTTCTCCGCGACCGGCAGCGCCGGGTTGTAGCTGTCTGCGTCCAGAAACCGCACATGCACGTCCAAGCCCGCGTCCTCGATGGCCTGGCGCACAGCAGGACGCAGCCTGACCAGCTGGTCTGCCAGGCCCGGGTGGTTGGGGGCCTCGAAGAACTGGTCGATGCCGCGGCGGAACAGTGCAGTGTCGGACCCTATCCCTTCCACCAGTTTCAGCCACCAGCCCCGCAGCTCCTCCTCGCTCGTGAACCCGGCCAGTTCGGGATCCAGCCAGCGCGCGTCAAAGGGATCGGGGCTGTTGCCTGCGCGGATGGCAGTGTCCAGCCGCTCCAGGTCTTGGCCCTGGTCCAGCGGGCGCAGCCGCATCGGCATCATCACATTGTCGCCGAACGAGCCCTGGAACAGAACCGGCCGCGAGGTGGCATAGCCGATCCGCGCCGCCAGCGTGGCCTGGTGCAGGCTGCTGAGGTTCTGATCCGCGACCGTGACGGTGCCGGAGGACGGCAGGATTTCCCGGGTCAGCAGTTCCGCCAGGGCGCGCCTGTCTTCCTCCGAGGGGGCGGCAATCCCGATCACCTGCCCGGCGGGGAAGGCCGCGCTCAATTCTTCCAGCACAAGGTTTCCATCGGCGTCCCGCACGGTGACGGAGTCCAGCACAATATCGCCGTTGAGATGCGACAGCTCCTCCGGCTCGCCGGTCATCAGCTGCTCGCCGACCATCCCCTGCGGCGCAAAACGTTCCAGGACCACGTCCCAGCGCAAGCTCATGTCCTGGGTCTGGTTGTAATAGGCCAGAAGCTCTTTCCAGGGGGCGGCGAGATCCTTGTAGGCAGCCAGCGCCGCCACCAGCGCCCCCAGCGAGACCTTACCCTGCAAAACGAGGTAGCCGCCGATTGCGTAGAAAAAGAACGGCGTCAGCTGGGTGATGAAGTTGTTGAGGAACTTCATGAAGAATTTCTTCTGGTAGATCTGGAAGCGGATATCATACAGCCACCCCAGCCGGTCGGTGATCACCGCCATCCGGTAGCGCCAGCCGCCGTTGATCCTGAGCGTCGCGGCCCCCGCGGCGCTTTCGCCGATCTCGGTCGCGAGGGCGCGCACCTGTTTGATCCGTTTCTTGTTCAGCTGGTTGATCTGCCGCTGCAGCATCGGGATCAGCCAGCCTTGCACCGGAATGAGCGCAATCGCCGCCATCCCGAACCAGAAGTTCTGCAGGAACAGAAAGAACAGGATGGTCAGCATTTGGCCCGCCTGCAGCACCGGCTGGCTGACCGCATCCCCCATCAGCCCGCCCATCGGTTCCGACTCCGAGGTCACCATCGACACCAGTTCGCCCTGGCTGACGCGCTCAAAATACGGTTGCGGAAACCGCAGGACCCGGGCGATCAGCTGATAGCGGAAGCGGCGCAGCATCCGCTCGGCCAGCACCCCTTTCATGGTGTTGATGCGCATTTTCAGCAGCCCGTGGCACAGCACCGACACCAGGAAGGCGCCGCACAGGATCCACAGAAAGGTCAGCTGGTCAAAACTGTATCCCAGCACGGTGACGATATCGGTTTCCGAGCCGATGGCATCATTGATGATCCGCTTGGGCAGCTCCAGTGTCAGATACAGCAGCGGGAACAGGCAGGCGGTGACCATCAGCAGCACCAGCTGATCGCGTTTCGAGTATTTCCAGATGAAACGGAACAGAGAGCGTTCGATGGGAAAGCTCCATCAATGGCGGCTTCGGGTGTGGTCTGCCTTATGGGTAGCGCGGTTTGACGGGCACAGGCAATGGGCAGAAACCCGCTTTGTCCCGTTACGGCACCCTGCGGGCACGGCATTTGCCAGGCGGCGAAAAACCCGTAAGGTTCCAGCCAGGTACACTTGCTGGAGGTCATTCGGTTTGCCGGATTATGTCGGTTCTGTTCTGCTGCTGCTCTGTGCTTTGCAGGTCAAGCACCTGTTTGCCGACTTCTTTCTGCAGACGCCGAAAATGCTGTCCGGCCGCTGCGCCTATGTCCACGCCGGGCGCGCGCAGCATGCCGGGGTTCATGTGATCGGCTCGGCCATTGTCTTTTTGCTGTTCGGCGCGCCGGTGACGTTTATCCTGGTGCTGGGACTGCTGGAGTGGGTGGTGCATTTCCACATCGACTTCGGCAAGGCGCGCTTTTCTGAGCGCAAGAAGCTGAATCCGCAGCAGGCGATGTTCTGGCAGGCGATGGGCTCGGACCAGGCGCTGCACCAGCTGACCTATATCGCCATGGCCTGGGCCTGGGTGAAATACGCCGCGATGTGAAGGCGGCTGCCGGCTGGGGGCCGGCCCCCAGACCCCCGGAGTATTTTCCGGAAAAGTGAATGGCCGGGCTCGCGGGTTCATCTTTCTGCAGGTACTGCGGCGCCGCACCCGCTGGCGCATTGTTCAGGGCACCACAGGCCTGTCCCGTTTGATGGTGCGCAGCACCACATTGGTCTGGGCGCTGGCAACCGCCGGCAGGCGGAACAGAAACTCCTCCAGGAACCGGTTGTAAGCGTCCAGATCCGGGGCCAGCACCCGCAGGTGGTAATCCGCCTGGCCGGTGGTGGCGTAACATTCCTGAACCAGCGGGCTGGTTTCCACCGCGCGGATGAATTCCACCAGTTTGTCCGGGTCGTGCCGGGTCAGATGCACATGAACGATGGCCTGGAACCCCAATCCCATTGCGGGCGCGTTCACCACCGCGCCGTAGCGCTCGATGATGCCTGCCTCCTCCAGAGCCCGGACCCGGCGCCACAGGGCAGACGGCGACATGCCCACCGCCTCTGCCAGGTCGGCGTTGGAAATGCGGGAATCCTCCTGCAGCAGGGTCAGGATGCGGCGGTCGCGGCGGTCGAGCTTCATTTTCCGGTCAAATTTTCCGTGTCTATGCATCGATCCGGTGAATATACCCATAAATCTTCGCAAAACCAGCAAGTCTGGCAATTCTTTTCAAGCTGGCAGGATTATCTTTCCGCGATCTATTTAGCCGTGCAAGGACTCCCCCTGCGATGACCAAGCTGAGCCACGATTTCCGCAGCTACAAGCTGGACGACCGTTATGAGATGACCAAGGGCCGGGTGTTCCTGACCGGCACCCAGGCGCTGGCCCGGGTGATGCTGGACCAGGCGCGCCGCGACCGCGACGCGGGGCTGAACACCGCGGGGTTTGTGTCGGGCTACCGCGGATCGCCGCTGGGCGGCGTGGACCTGGAATTCTGGCGCGCCAAGGCGCGGATGCAGGAGAACCGGATCAAGTTCATGCCCGCCGTGAACGAAGACCTGGGCGCCACCGCCGTTCTGGGCGCCCAGCAGGCAGTGCTGGACCCGCATTGCGAAGTCGAGGGCGTGTTTTCCATGTGGTACGGCAAAGGTCCGGGCGTCGACCGCTCCGGCGATGCGCTGAAGCATGGCAACGCCTACGGCTCATCTGCCAAAGGCGGGGTGCTGGTGGTGGCGGGCGACGACCACGGCTGTGTCAGCTCCTCGATGCCGCACCAGTCCGATGTGGCCTTCATGTCCTGGTTCATGCCAGTGCTGAACCCGGCGGATGTCTCTGAATACCTGACCTTCGGCGAGTACGGCTTTGCCCTGTCGCGCTACTCCGGCACCTGGGTTGGCTTCAAGGCGGTCTCGGAAACCGTGGAAAGCGCGCGCTCGGTCGAATTGCAGCCGGATCGCGAATTTATCTACCCCGAGCTGCCGGACTACCCCGGCGGCTTGCATATCCGCCGCGCCGACCTGCCCTCCCCCGAGATCGAAACCCGTATCCACGCCAAGCTGGACGCGGTGCGCGCCTTTGCCGAGGCGAACCCGATCGACAAGCGGATCTATGACATCAAGGAGGCGCGGTTCGGTTTCGTGTCCACTGGCAAGGGCCATCTGGACCTGATGGAGGCGCTGCGGCTGCTGGGTCTGGATGAGGCCGCCTGCCGCCGTCTGGGCATCGACATCTACAAGGTTGGCATGGTCTGGCCGCTGGACCGCACCGATGCGCTAAAGTTCGTGAAGGGCAAGCAGGAGGTGCTGGTTGTCGAAGAAAAGCGCGGCATCATCGAGAGCCAGTTCAAGGAAAACTTCTATGACTGGCCCGGCAGCAAGCCGGAGAGAATGGTCGGCAAATACGACAGCCAGGGCGAGCCGCTGATCCCCTGGACCGGAGAGCTGAGCCCGCTGTTGCTGGCACCCATCGTGGCGGCGCGGCTGGACAAGTTCTTCCCCGAAGAAAACCTGCCCGCCAAGGCGAAGGCGCTGACTGCGGAGCCGCCGAAGGTGCTGAACGTGCCCGGCGCCACCCGCACGCCCTATTTCTGCTCGGGCTGCCCGCACAACACTTCGACCAAGCTGCCGGAGGGGTCCAAGGCGTTTTCCGGAATCGGCTGCCATGTGATGGCCAGCTGGATGGACCGGGACACGGCAGGCTATGCCCAGATGGGCGGCGAAGGCGTGCCTTGGACCGTGGCGTCGCAGTTCAACGGCAATAAGCACGTGTTCCAGAACCTCGGCGAAGGCACCTGGTACCATTCCGGTTCTCTGGCGATCCGCCAAGCGGTCGCGGCGGGCACCAACATCACCTACAAGATCCTTTACAACGACGCGGTGGCGATGACCGGCGGCCAGCCTGTCGACGGGCCGGTCTCTGTGTATGGCATCGCCCAGACCTGCCGCGCCGAAGGGGTGGAGCGGATTGCCCTGGTCTCCGACAACGTCGGCAAGTTCAGCCGCGGCGACTTTCCGGCGGGCACCACCTTCCATGACCGCAGCGCGCTGGACACGGTTCAGCGGGAACTGCGCGAGATTCCCGGCGTCACCGTGCTGATCTACGAACAGACCTGCGCCACAGAGAAGCGCCGCCGCCGCAAGCGCGGCAAGATGGAAGATCCGGCGAAGTTCGCCTTCATCAACGATCTGGTCTGCGAGGGCTGCGGTGATTGCTCTGTGGAATCCAACTGCCTGAGCGTGGAGCCGAAGGAGACGCCCTTTGGCCGCAAACGCAAGATCAACCTGTCGACCTGCAACAAGGATTTTTCCTGCCTGAACGGCTTCTGCCCCAGCTTTGTAACCGTCGAAGGTGCCGCCCGCCGCAAGAAGAAGATCGCCGGGCTGGATGCCGCTGCGCTGACGGCCAAGCTGCCCGCGCCCGAACTGCCCGCGCTTTCAGAGCCGTTTGACCTGCTGGTCACCGGGGTTGGCGGCACCGGCGTTGTCACCGTGGGCGCACTGATCACAATGGCGGCGCATCTGGAGGGCAAGGGCGCAAGCGTGTTGGATTTCACCGGCTTTGCCCAGAAGTTCGGCACGGTTCTGAGCTATATCCGGCTGTCGACTGCTCCGGACACTTTGAACCAAGTGCGGATTGATCAGGCCGGCGCGGATGCCGTGATCGGTTGCGACGTGGTGGTCAGCTCTGCGCCCAAGGCCTCCGTCCATTACCGGGCCGGCACCAAGGTTGTGCTGAACCGGGCAGAGATGCCGACCGGCGATCTGGTGCTGCGCCGGGATGCCGACCTGATGGCAGGCGTGCGGGAAAGGACGATTGCCGAGGCTGTCGGCCCGCAGAACCTCTCCGGCTTCAACGCCAATGAGGCGGCGGAGAAGATGCTTGGCGATGCGGTGCTGGCCAACGTGATGATGCTGGGCTTTGCCTGGCAGAAGGGCCTGGTGCCGGTCAGCGCCGGGGCGCTGGACCAGGCGATTGAGCTGAACGGCGTGGCGATCGACAAGAACCGTCTTGCCTTTGCCATCGGGCGCGCCATGGCGGTGGATCCGGGTCTGGTTGCCAGCCATTACGAGGACGCCCCGCAGAAGGAGGAAACGCTGGACGAACTGATTGAACGCCGTGCCACCTTCCTCACCGGTTATCAGAACATGGCTTATGCCAGCCGCTATACCGCAGCCCTGAACCGGTTCCGCGCGGCCCTGCCGCAGGACGCGCAGGAAGAGCTGACCGCAGCAGCCGCCCGGTCGCTGTTCAAGCTGATGGCCTACAAGGACGAATATGAGGTCGCCCGGCTGCTGACCAGCGACGGGTTCCAGCATCAGCTGGAGGAGGAATTCGAAGGCGATTTCTCTGTCAAATACCATCTTGCCCCGCCGCTGATGAACTGGAAGCGGGATGCGCGCGGGCGCCCGGCGAAACGGGCGTTTGGCGCATGGATGCGCCCGGCGATGAACCTTTTGGCCAAGGGCAAGGCGCTGCGCGGCTCGGCCTTCAACATCTTCGGCTTTCACGAGGAAGCCCGGCTGCACCGCGACCTGCTGGCGTGGTATGAGGGCGTGCTGGACACCGTCGCGCGCCGCTACGGCGCAGACAAGCGTGCACAAAGCCTGGAGCTGCTGAGCGCGCCGATGGACATCCGCGGCTACGGCCCGGTCCGCCTGCAGGCCGCCAAGGACGTCCGCGCGAAGGCTGAGGAGACGCTCCGCAACCTGTAAAGCCGACCGCCGGCCCGGCCGGGGCCGGCGCGTCACACATCCCAGTGCTGGCGGGTGAATTCGGTGAAGGCTTCCATCTCCTCCGGCAGCGGCTCGCGCCCGGTGAACACCTTCAGGTACTCCGGTGTCGCCTCCAGCCTGTCGGCGTGGCTTTCGTTCGGGTCGGCCATGTCATAGCCAAGCTGCATGTAATAGAGCACCTTGGCGCGTGTCACCGCCTCGCGCTGCGGATAGCCGTAACGTTCGAACATGGCGGTCAGCGCCTCCACCCGGCGGCGGTCGGAGCGGTCCAGCAGGCTGCGCACCTTGCCGGAACGGCGCGACCAGTCGCGCACCGCAAAGTCCAGCGCGGTGTTGAACAGGTCGGGGTTGGTGATGCAGTGAAACACGTTCAGCACCGCCCCGGTGATGGTCCCGGCGGGTGCCTCAGCCTGACGCACCATGCCCGCGGTGTTGGTCTGCTCCCAAGTCTTGAGCAGCGCATCCAGCAGATCCTGGCGCGACTTGAAGTACCAGTAGAAGGACGAGCGCGAGACCTGCATCCGCTCTGCCAGCGCCAGCACCTTCACCCGCTCCACCCCGTCAGAGATCAGCACGTCCATCGCCACGTTCAGCCAGTCGTTGCGGGTGACCTTGATATTGCCGACCAGCGGCTCGGCCTCCGGATTGTCGCGGTGAAGAACAGGTTTCTGCGCCATATGCGTCCCTTGGGATCGTTCGCCTTTGCGGTCATCTTATGCCCGGGCGGCTGCTGGCGCCAACATGGCAAAGCCGCCGCCCGGCGATAGCGGAACGATGCAAGTGGCCTTCGGGCCACAGGCCCGGCGCGGCCGGGCGGCAAAGCACCTGAACACCCCGAATACGCAAGTGTGACCAGGCGTGAAGACCCTGTTCCAGGCAAGCTGAACCGTCACGCAGCCGGGGCAGATAGCGGCAGACGCCCTGGCGCAGCGCAGGGCTGCACCGCGCAAATACCGGTGAAATCTCCCTTTCCCCGCGCCCCTTTGACCAAATGGGGTTTGACTAAGCAGGCCCCGGCGCGCGATGGTGAGGCCAAAAAACAGGGGAACACACGATCTCATGCACGCCTTGAACCGGCCGGGCGGACACATCTGAATGCGCCCGCTGCTGTCCGTCGAAAACCTCAGCATTGGTTTTAACAAGGACGACTCCGTCGTGAAAGACGTGAGCTTTGCCGTCCGGCCGGGCGAAACCCTGGCCCTGGTCGGGGAAAGCGGCTCCGGCAAGACGATCTCCTGCCGCGCGGTTCTGCGCATCCTGCCGAAAGTGGCGCAGCTGCGTTCCGGGCGCATTCTGCTGGACACCGGCAAGGACCAGTTGGATTTGGCAACGCTGGCGGAACGCCGGATGCGCGACGTGCGCGGCAACATCGTGTCGATGATCTTTCAGGAGCCGATGCGCTCCCTGTCCCCCTTGCACCGGATCGGCAACCAGGTGTCCGAAGTGCTGTGGCTGCATGGCCGCAAAAGCGAGCGCGAGGCCCGCAAACTGGTATTGGAGTGTTTTGAGCGGGTCGGCTTCCCGGAACCCGAACAAACCTACCGCTCTTACCCATTCGAATTGTCCGGGGGGATGCGGCAGCGGGCGATGATCGCAATGGCGATGGTGGCCAAGCCTCAGCTGCTGATCGCCGACGAGCCGACCACGGCGCTGGATGTGACCACTCAGGCGCAGGTGCTGGGGCTGATGAAGGATCTGCAGCGCGAGACAGGCATGGCGATGATCCTGGTGACGCATGATCTGGGCGTGGTCGCCAACATGGCTGAACAGGTGGTGGTAATGCACAAGGGCCGGGTGATGGAATCCGGCGGCGCAGAGCCGATGCTGCGCGCGCCCGCCCATCCTTATACCCAGGCGCTATTCAAGGCCGCGCCCGGTATCCCGGATGAAGCGGTGGTCGCCATCCCGCCCTCGCGCGAAGACCTGATCCTGGAGATGAGATCGGTCTCCAAGACCTACACGCTCCGGGCCGGAAGGGGCTGGCAGGCGCCGACCCTGATCCACGCCTGCCGCGAGATCGACCTGCGGATGACCCGCGGCGAGACACTGGCGGTCGTGGGTGAGAGCGGCTCCGGCAAGACCACCGCAGCGCGGATCGCGCTGGGGGCAGAATTGCCTGACCCCGGCGGCGAGGTGCTGTTCCGCCCGGCGCAGGGAGAGCCGCCGGTCACCGTCCACGACATGGACCGCGCCGCGCGCACCGCCTTTCAGCGCCAGGCGCAGATGGTGTTCCAGGATCCCTACTCCTCTTTGTCGCCCAGGATGCGCATTCAGGACACGCTGATGGAGCCGCTGGACATCCACCGCATCGGCAGCCGTGCTGAGCGCCGCGACAAGGCGGCGGAAATGCTGCGTCTGGTCGGACTGTCGCCGGACATGCTGAAACGCTACCCGCACGCGTTCTCCGGCGGCCAGCGCCAGCGCCTGTCGATCGCTCGCGCCCTGATGCTGGACCCGGCGCTGATCGTCTGCGACGAGCCGACCTCGGCGCTGGATGTGTCTGTGCAGGACCAGATCCTGCGGTTGCTGGAAGAGATCCGCGATCAGCAGAAACTGTCCTATCTGTTTATCAGCCACGATCTGGCGGTGGTTGCCCGGATTGCCGATGAAGTGGCCGTGATGCGGCGCGGCCTGATCGTCGAGCAGGCGCCGCCGGAAACCCTGTTCTACAACCCCCAGCACCCCTACACCAAGGCGCTGATCGCCGCCCAGCCGGAACCCGATATCGACCGGCCCATCGACTTGAAACTGGTGGCCCAAGGCGCCGGTGCGCCCGAATTCTGGCCCGAGGAGTTCCGCTTTGACGGCGCCGAGGCGCCGCCGCTGGTGAACATGCTCCACCTGGAACACGGCCACAAGGTACGCTGTCATGTTTGATGCCCTGAAACCGTTCCTCGCCGCCGCACTCTGCTTGGCACCGCTCGACGCACAGGCAGAGCCGGAAGTGCAGGAAAGCGCCTTCTGGCAGTCCGAGGTCAAGGCCGGCTACATGCCGCCCGCCGCCAAGCGTATTCCCGACGTGCCGCTGGTGGTGGATCTGGCGGCCAAGGGGCGGGAATTCGGCATTCAGGGCGGCACCCTCAACACCATGGTCACCCGCTCAAAGGACATCCGCCAGATGGTGGTCTATGGCTATGCGCGGCTGGCCGGTTATGACGAAAACTATCAGCTTAAGCCGGACATCCTGCTGAGCTTTGAGGCCGAAAACAACCGCCGCTTCACCCTGAAACTGCGTCCCGGCCACCGCTGGTCCAGCGGCGATCCCTTCACCTCGGCCGATTTCCGGTACTGGTGGGAGGACGTTGCCAACAACGAATTGCTGAGCCCGGCCGGGCCGCCCGACTTCATGCTGGTGCTGGGCAAGCTTCCGCGCGTGAGCTTTCCGGATGAGACCACTGTCATTTATGAGTGGGACGCGCCCAACCCGGCCTTCATGCACATGCTGGCCCAGGCCCGCCCGCCATTCATTTACCGGCCGGCGGAGTACCTGAAGCAATTCCATGCCGATTATGCCGATCCGGAGGTTCTCGCCGAGGAAGTCGACTATGCCCGCGTCAAGAGCTGGGCGGCGCTGCACAACAAATACGACAACATGTACAAGTTCGATAACCACGATTTGCCGACATTGCAGCCCTGGATCAACGCGTCGCCCGGCAAGAAGATCCGCCATCAATTCGTGCGCAACCCCTACTACCACCGCATCGACAGCCGCGGCGTGCAGCTGCCCTATATCGACACCGTGGAAATGGAGATCGTCACTGCCGGTCTGGTGGCGGCCAAGTCGAACGCGGGCGAAGCCGACCTGCAGGCCCGAGGCCTCGGGTTCCGCGACATTCCGATCCTGCGCAAGGGCGAGAAGGACGGCAGGGACTACAAGACCTACCTGTGGGCGTCCGGCGCCGCCTCTCAGATTGCCATCTATCCGAACCTCAACGTGAACGACCCGGTCTGGCGCGAGATCCTGCGCGACGTCAGGGTGCGCCGGGCCCTGTCGCTGGCCATCAACCGGCGCGCCATCAACCGGGCGCTTTATTTCAATCTGGCCGAACCCGGCGCGATGGCAGTGCTGGAGCAGAGCGAATTCTTCGATCCCGCCCTGCGCGAGGCTTGGGCGGACTTCAATCCGGAGCTGGCCAACCAGCTGCTGGACGAGGCAGGCCTGACCGAAAAGGACGGCTACGGCATCCGCTATCTGCCAGACGGGCGCCGGATGGAGCTGGTGGTCGAAACCGCGGGCGAGCGTGAAGAAGTGGAGAACGCGCTGCAGATTATCACCGACGACTGGCGCGACGTCGGCGTGAAGCTGGTGATGCGGCCGCTGGACCGCGACATCCTGCGCAACCGGGTGTTTTCCGGCACCACCATGTCGTCTGCCTGGTTCGGCTGGGACAACGGGCTGCCGCAAGCCTATACCTCGCCGGCTTATCTGGCGCCGACCGATCAGGTGTTCCTGTCCTGGCCGAAGTGGGGGCAGCACTACCAGACCGGCGGCAGCGCGGGCGAGCCGCCTGATATGGCCCCTGCCCAGCGGCTGCTGGCGCTGCTGCAGGACTGGAACATGGCCGCCACCCATGAAGAACGCGCCGCCGCCTGGCGCGAGATGCTGAAAATCCACGCGGATCAGGTCTATGCCATCGGTGTGGTGGCCGCCGCACCGCAGCCAGTGGTGGTCAGCAACCGCCTGCGCAATGTGCCGGAAAAGGCGATCTGGGCCTGGGATCCGGGGGCGCATTTCGGCGTCTACCACCCCGATGAGTTCTTCTTCGAGGGCGGCGAAGGCTGATGGAAATACTGCGATACGCCATATACCGCTTTGGCACCATGCTGCTGACGCTGCTCGTGGTGTCGGTGCTGGTCTTTGCCATCATCAACCTGCCGCCCGGCGACTACCTGTCGAACCAGATTGCGGAACTGCAGGCCACCGGCCAGTCCGCAGGCGTTGCCAAGGCCGAGTTCCTGCGCAAGGAGTACGCGCTGGATAAGCCGCTGTGGCAGCAGTACATGATCTGGATGGGCTTCATGCCCGGCCCGCACGGGTTTTCCGGCATGATCCAGGGCAACTTCGGCTGGTCCTTCGAGTTCGACAGCCCGGTGGCCGATATCGTCGGAGACAGCCTGTGGCTGACCGTGCTGGTGAACCTCGCCGCAGTGGTGTTTGTCTATGCCGTGGCGCTGCCGCTGGGGGTGCTGGCCGCCGCCCGGGCCCGCACCTGGGTCGATTACACCACTGCCTTCGTCGGCTATCTGGGACTGGCCACGCCCAACTTCCTGCTGGCGCTGATCCTTTTCTACTACGGCCACCGCTGGTTCGATCTGCCGATCGGCGGGCTGATGGCGCCTGAATTCGAAGGCGCGCCGATGAACTGGGAGAAGGTCAAATCCATTCTTGTCCACCTGATCGTGCCAACCTTCGTGATCGGCACCGCCGGCGCCTCTGCCATGATGCAGCGTCTGCGGGCCAATATGCTGGATGAACTGGGCAAACCGTATGTGGAGACCGCCATTGCCAAGGGCATGGCGCCCTCGCGTATGCTGGCGAAATACCCGCTTCGGGTCGCCTTCAACCCCTTTGTCGCCGATATCGGCAACCTGCTGCCCGCGATGATTTCCGGCTCGGTGCTGGTGTCGGTGGTGCTGGGGCTGCAAACCATCGGCCCGACCCTGCTGACCGCGCTCAAGACTCAGGACATGTTCCTCTCGGGCTTCGTGCTGATGTTTGTCGCCTTGCTCACCCTGATCGGCACCATGATCTCTGACGTGCTGCTGGTGCTGCTTGATCCCAGAATCCGCTACGAGGGGCGCAACTCATGACCCAGCTGCCCGACGGACGGTATGTCGACGACGAACCCTTTGACCCGCAGGCCTCGCTGCTGGAGCTGGAGCGCAAAGATCTGGACGCCCCCAACTGGCTGCTGATCTGGCGTAAGTTCAAGACGCACAGGCTGGGGCTGATCTCGGGTATTTTCCTGCTGATTGCCTACGGCCTGATCCCGTTCGCCGGCTTCATCGCGCCTTACGGTCCCAATCAGCGGTTTTCAGAGCATCTCTACTCGCCGCCGCAATCCATCAAGCTGTTTCACGAGGGCGAATTCGTCGGACCCTTCGTGTATCCGATGACCTCCGAGGCAAACCTGGAAACCTTTCAATGGGAGTTCAAGCCAGACACCTCGCGGCCGCTCAAGCTGTCGTTCTTCTGCGAAGGCAGCACCTATAACCTGGCCGGTTTCATCGAAAGCAACCGCCACCTGTTCTGTGCCAGCGAGGACGCGACGATCTTCATTCTGGGCTCCGACCGTCTGGGCCGCGACATCTTCAGCCGGGTGTCCTACGGGGCGCAGCTGTCCCTGACGGTTGGCCTGATCGGCATCACCGTTTCATTTGTGCTCGGCATCTTCTTTGGCAGCGTCGCAGGGTATTTCGGCGGCCGGGTCGACTGGCTGGTGAACCGGGTGATTGAAATCCTGCGGTCGCTGCCGGAGCTGCCTTTGTGGCTGGCGCTGTCTGCCGCGGTGCCTTCGAACTGGTCGCCGGTTGCGGTGTTCTTCATTATTTCGATCATTCTCGGCATTCTTGACTGGCCCGGGCTGGCCCGTTCGGTGCGCTCCAAGTTCCTGTCCCTGCGGGAAGAGGAATATGTCCGCGCCGCCGAGATGATGGGCGCCTCCTCCGGTCGGGTGATCCGCAAGCATCTGCTGCCGAACTTCATGTCGCACCTGATTGCCTCGGCCACCCTGTCGATCCCGGCGATGATCCTGGGTGAAACAGCGCTCTCGTTTCTTGGCCTCGGCCTGCGCGCGCCGGCGGTCAGCTGGGGGGTCATGCTGAATGACGCGCAGAACCTTACTGCGGTCGAAATCTATCCCTGGCTGGCCGTACCGATGCTGCCGATTGTGATCGTTGTTCTGGCCTTCAACTTCCTCGGCGACGGCCTGCGCGACAGTTTGGATCCCTATCAGCAATGACTCTGCTTGCCACCCTGCCCGACACCGGCACTTTCCGCCTTACCGGCACCGGCCGATGGTCCAGCGCTTTTGCGGTGACGGAATTGGCCAATGCCTCGATTGCCGCCGTAGGCGTGGAGCTTGCGCAGCTGATCGAAGCACTGAATCTCGCGCCCTCAGCCCCCGAAGTCACCGTCGACCAGCGGCTGGCGTCGCTCTGGTTCGGCTACAGTTTCCGGCCTGAAGGCTGGGAGCTTCCCAGCCTGTGGGACGCAATCGCGGGCGTGTATGAAACGCAGGACGGCTGGATCCGCCTGCACACCAACTTGCCGCACCACCGGCAAGCCGCGCTGCGGGTGCTCGGGTGCGCGGGAGAGCCCAGCGCCGTCACCGCCGCAGTGCGCCATTGGCAGGCGGACAGGCTGGAAAGTGAGATCGTGGCCGCAGGCGGCGTGGCCGCGGCCATGCGCAGCCGCGCGGACTGGCTGGCCCATCCGCAAGGCCGCGCCGTCGCCGCAGAGGCGCTGATCCAGTGGACCTCCCCACGCACTGTCCGGTTGCGGGACCGGCCGCAGGCAACGGCAGCGCGGCCGCTGGCCGGGCTGCGTGTGCTCGACCTCACCCGGGTGCTTGCGGGACCGGTCTCCACCCGCACGCTGGCCGGTTTCGGCGCCGATGTGCTGCGCATCGACCCGCCCGGCTGGGACGAGCCGGGGGTGATCACCGACATTTCCCTGGGCAAGCGCATGGCCGCGCTGGATCTCACCAAGGGCGAAGACCGGCTGGTGTTCGAGACCCTTCTGGCGGATGCGGACGTCCTGGTGCACGGCTACCGCCCCGGCGCGCTCGACGGGCTGGGCTACGGGGCGGACACCCGCCGCCGGATCGCGCCCAACGCGGTGGAGGTGACGCTGGACGCCTATGGCTGGACCGGCCCCTGGGCAGACCGCCGCGGCTTCGACAGCCTGGTGCAGATGAGCGCAGGGATCGCCGATGCCGGCCGCGCCTGGGCCAAGTCAGACAAGCCGGCACCGCTGCCGGTGCAGGCTTTGGACCATGCCACCGGTTATTTGATGGCTGCCGCCGTGCTCTCTGCGCTCGCCGCGGCGGCCCGGGGCGCGGAAGTTCCCACGGCCCATCTTTCCCTGGCGCGCACGGCTGAGCTGCTTGCCGGACTGCCAAAATCTGCTGATGGGCTGGACCTTGCGTCCCCCGCGGACAGCGACTACGCCGAGGAGACCGAGCGCAGCGGCTGGGGCCCGGGCCGCCGTCTGGCACCGCCGCTCCGGGTTGGCGCGGAGCCGATCCGCTGGATCCTGCCCGCTGCCCGTTGCGGCAGCGGCGCGGCTTGCTGGCCCGGCTGACCGCAGAGGACGGCACGCGCCGCGCGGCAGCGCGGCGCCAGGCCCAACCCCAAGCGGAGCGCGCCAGCGGTCCAGCGCGGGGGCGGGAGCGCTGTCGGCTGCGGGCTTAGCGGTCGTCGCCGCCAGGTCCGCCCATATCCTCCAGCATGTCATCGTCGATGGCGGCCTGCACGGCACCTGTTACGGCTTCCTTCTGTTTCGGCGTCAGCTCCTCCTCCTGGTCCGGCGCCAGCCGCACGGTGACCTCGCGGTGGGCAAACTTGATGCCTTCGCGGGCAAACAGCTCGCGGATTTCCTGGTACACCCGTTTGCGGACAATCCACTGGTCCCCCGGCTTGGTCATGAATTTCACCCGGATGATCATCGCCGAATCCTGCATCTCGATCACGCCCTGGGACTTCAGCGGCTGAATGAACGTGTGCCCGACAACCGGGTCGTCCATCAGGGTCTGGCCCAGCTTCTTGATCAGCTTGCGGACCTTTTCCACGTCGGTGTCGTAGGTGACCCGCAGCGGCAGCTTCATCATCACCCAGTCGCGGGAATAGTTGGTCAGCACCTTGATCTCGCCAAACGGGATGGTGTGCAGCGCGCCCAGGTGGTGGCGCAGCTGGAAGGAGCGGACCGAGATTTTTTCCACCGTGCCCTTCACATCGCCGATGTCGATGTATTCACCCTTGCGGAACGCATCGTCGATCAGGAAGAAGGCACCGGAAAAGATGTCCCGCACCAAGGTCTGTGAGCCAAAGCCCACCGCCAGGCCGACCACACCGGCACCGGCAAACAGCGGGCTCACGTTGATACCCAGCTCCAGCAGCAAAATCAGCACGATAGAAACCAGCACCACCGCCAGGATCGCGCCTCGGAACAGGGGCAGCAGCGTCGCCAGCCGGCTGGCACCGCCCGCGCCGCCTTCGTCGCCCAGCTCTGCATCGACGACGTCCGCGGCCTCCTCGTCGATCTTGCTGTCGATCCAAATCCGGAACAGGTGATAGACGATATAGCCGATAAACAGGATCACCGTCACATCCACCACCCGTTCGGCGGCAGTGGAATCGATCCAGCTTGCGTCCGGGTTCCAGACGATCAACAGCGAGTATGTTCCGACCACAAAGGCCAGGATGCCCGCAACCCGGCGGGCAAGATCCTCGTAGGTGGCAATCGGGTGCTTGGACCGCGGCGCTATTTCCTCTTCGCCGGTATCGTCTTCCGGTTCCGGCGTTGCGCCGTCCTGCGGCACGTCAACGGCTACCGCATTCATCGTTCCGGCAGCTGCCGGCCCGGAAGTATCCGGAAGGATCTTCTCCGCTGCAGACGCCTCAGCGGCGCGGGTGGCGGGTTCCGCCTCAGCGTCCTGTGCGGCGGATTCCGGCTCCCCGGCTTCCGCCGCAGGTTCCTCCACCTCTGCCGCTTCGCGCTTTACCAGACGGGCCCGGCTGAAATAGCGCTCGATGCCATAGTTGATCGCCCCGTAGACCACCAGGATCGTGGTCAGAACGAAATAGCTGCCCGCCATCAGGGGGATCGAGATATCCTGTTCCAGAACCAGATCAAAGGCCAGCTTGAGCCAGCCGAACGCCATATAGACCATCAGCACCGGCGCCCAGGCCACGGCCAGAACGCGCACCAGCCGGGAACACTCCCCGGGTGCCCGCCCCGCGCGGATGGCGTTAGAAATCGCCCGCCTGTTGACCAGAACCATCAGCAGGTTGCCCAGCATCCCGACCAGGGCCAGAACGCCGTAAACCAGCGCATAGACGTTGTAATTCAGGCCGAAATCCCCGACCCAAGTGGCAAACAGCGTCGAGGAGATGTCGTAGGTCGCCAGTACCGACGCCCAGATGTAGAGCCGCTTGGCGTCCCAGTCGGTGAAAACGGGGATCCGGTACTGGGCCAGGAATGGCGACAGCACCATCCGCCACAGATCCGATACCGTACGCGCCAGGAAAAAGGCGGTGTAAACAGCCGTCACGGTGAACTCAATGGACGGATCGCCTGAGGCGCCGAAAATCAGGTAAGAGATCAGTGCCGCAAAAACCATCGCAAAAACGGTGGCGCCAATCCCCATCAGGAACCTGAACACCAGGAAGGGCATCTTTTCCTGATAACCGCGGGGGGCCGCCTGGATCCGCGCGACCACGAACCGTTTGGCAAAACGCTTGCCGTAAATCTCCGTCGACAGCCAGCGGCCGATCAGCAGGAACAGCACGCTCCAGCCCATCACTTCGACATAGGTCATGATGCGCCCGTCCGGGCTGGTCTGGCGCAGGATGTACTGCATTTCGAAGATCGAATAGGGCAGTGCTTCCAGCCGGCTGTTCAGCTCTGCCCGGAAGGCAGCGACCCTGGATTGCGCCTTCATCAGGACCGAAGGCTGCTCCATCACGTCAGAGGCCGGATGCCCGGTGTCCGGCGCTGCTGCCGGCGGCGCGTTCAGAAGCTTGCCGCTGCTGTCGACCACGACCACGCTGACACCGCTTTCGGCCGCTTGTTCAATTGCCTTGGAGAGCGCGTCCCCCACAGCTGTTTCACTTTCCTGCGCGCCGGCGTGAGGCGCCAGGCTGAAGCTCAGCAGCAGGCACAGCAGGACCCTGAACAACATTCTCAGCATGGCCGCCTATCCTTCTGGAAACTTGATCCAAATTAACCACGCGCAACAGCGTTGCGTAAATGGCGCGCGCGCAATTTCCTGTGCGTTATGCAATAAAGGCGCATGATTGCATGCGCATGGGGTCCGGGCTATACAAATCCAGATATCCGCCCTGCGGGCGGTCAGCTGCGCCCGTGGCCCTGCAAGCCAGTGCCTGAACCGGCAGCTGCAAAGGCAAATACTGACCGCGCCCCCTGCCCCATCCGGCTGCGGTGCGCGCAATCTGAGGCGGACGATGGCGGAGCACAACAGCACGCGCCCTGGGACAAGCGGCAGCACTGGCTGGCGTGCTCCCGGCGCCGCCGGAACCATCCCTTTGCCCGGTGCGGTCCGGAACCCGGAACAGGCGGCCCGATGACGGCAAGAAGCACGCAAACGCCAGCAGCGAACCCCGGCACGCGCGGACCGCGGATCATGTTCTACAGCCACGACACCTTCGGGCTGGGCCATCTGCGCCGCTCTCGGGCGCTGGCGGGGGCGATCACGGCGGCAAACCCGGATGCCTCGGCGCTGATCCTGACCGGTTCGCCAGTGGCGGGGCGGTTCTCCTTTCCGACCCGGGTAGACCATGTCCGCCTTCCCGGCGTGATCAAACGCGCAGATGGCTCCTATGCCTCGCGCACGATGGGCATGAGCATCGAGGAAACCGCTGATCTGCGCGCGGCCCTGATCCGTTCGACGGTGGAACAGTATGAACCCGATGTGCTGGTGGCCGACAAGGAGCCGACCGGATTCCGCGGCGAGCTGATGCCGGCGCTGGAGCTGCTGAAATCCAAGGGCCGGTGCAAGATGGTACTGGGCCTGCGCGACGTGCTGGATGAACCGGAAGTGCTGGCCGCCGAATGGGAGCGCAAGCACGCCGTTGAGGCGACCCGCGACTTCTATGACGAGATCTGGGTATACGGGCCGCGTTCGGTTTATGACCCGACCGCCGGGCTGCCCTTCACGCCGCAGATGCAGGCGCGGATGCATTGGACCGGCTACCTGCGCCGCGACCTTGGCCAAGTGGGAGAGCCGCCGGAACAGCCTTATCTGCTGGTCACCCCCGGCGGCGGCGGCGATGGCGAGATGATGGTGGACCTGGTGCTGTCGGCCTATGAAGCCGACCCGGAGCTTTCACCCCGCGCGGTGCTGGTTTACGGCCCCTTCCTGTCCGGCGAGACCCGCGAGGATTTCGAGCAGCGTGTTGCCCGGCTCGATGGCCGCGTCACCGCTGTCGGCTTTGAATCGCAGATCGAGACGCTTTTTGCCGGCGCCCAGGGTGTTGTCTGCATGGGCGGCTACAACACCTTCTGCGAGGTTCTGTCCTTTGACAAACCCGCGGTGATCGTGCCCCGCACCACCCCGCGGCTGGAACAATGGATCCGCGCCAGCCGGGCCGAGGAAATCGGCCTGACCACTATGCTGGACGAGACCCGCGATGGCTGGAACGCCCCGGCGCTGGCCAAGGCAATCCGCGCGCTGGCCACCCAGCCGCCGCCCTCTGCCGCGGGCTCCGAGGGTCTTTTGGACGGCTTGGATTACGTGACGCAGCGGGTCAGCGCCCTGCTGCGCGACAGCCGCCGGGAGGCTGCTGAATGACCGCTTCCCGCCCGCCCCTCGCGGTGGTGGTCAAAGGCTGGCCGCGGCTGTCCGAGACCTTCATCGCACAGGAACTGGTCGCCTTGGAAGCCGTCGGCCATTCATTCGAGATCTGGTCCCTGCGCCACCCCACCGACATCAAGCGCCACCCGCTGCACGCGCAGCTGCACGCCAAGGTAAACTACCTGCCCGAATACCTGTACCAGGAGCCTGAGCGGGTCTGGCGCGCCCGTGCCAACGCGCAAGAGCTGCCGGGCTACGCCGAGGCCTACCGCATCTGGCGGGCCGATCTGCGCCGCGACCTGACCCCCAACCGCATCCGCCGTTTCGGCCAGGCCTGCGTGCTGGCGGCCGAGATGCCGGATGAGGTTCTGGGCCTCTATGCGCATTTTCTGCACACGCCTTCTTCGGTCGCGCGCTATGCCGCGATCATGCGCGGCCTGCCGTGGAGTTTTTCGGCCCATGCAAAGGATATCTGGACCTCGCCGGACTGGGAGCTTCAGGAAAAACTCTCCGCCGCCCACTACGGCGCGGCGTTCGGTGCGACCTGCACGGGCTTTGGCGCCAGGCATCTGCAAGAGCTGGCCGATACGCCGGGCCGGGTTGACCTGGTCTATCACGGGCTCGACCTGTCCCGTTTCCCCGCTCCGCCGGAGCGCAAAGCCCGGCAGCCGCAGGACCCGATCCGCTTCATGTCGGTTGGCCGCCTGGTGGAGAAGAAGGGCTTTGACCGGCTGATTGCCGCGCTGGCGCTGCTGCCTGCGGGTCTTGACTGGCACTGGACCCACATCGGCGGCGGCGGTCTGGGCGATCTCTTGCAAGACATGGCCCGGGATGCGGGCATCGCGGACCGCATCACCTGGCACGGGGCCTGCGACCAGCCCGAGGTGATCGAGGCGATGCGCAGCTCCGACCTGTTCGTGCTGCCCAGCCGTGTCGCCTCGGACGGTGACCGCGACGGGCTGCCCAATGTCTTGATGGAGGCCGCCTCGCAAACCCTGCCGATCCTGTCGACCCCGGTGTCCGCCATTCCGGAATTCATCACCCACGGCACCCATGGCCTGCTGAGCGAAGACAGCCCGGAGGCGCTTGCTGAAACCCTGCTCTACGCCGCCCGCCATCCGCAGGATCTGGCCAGAATGGCCGAGGCCGCGCTGGACCGGTTGCGTTCGGATTTCGGCATGGATCCCGGCATCGCCCAGCTTTCGAAACGGTTGACGGCGATGCTGCACGGCGGCTGACGGGTCATGCAGCCGGGAGCCGGAAAACAGGTCGCCTTTTACGCGCCGATGAAGCCGCCGCACCACCCGGTGCCCTCCGGTGACCGCGAGATTGCCCGCAACCTGATGGGCCTGCTTCGCAGCAGCGGCGCGGATGTGCAGCTGGTCTCCGACTTCAGGTCCTATGAAAAACGCGGCGAGGCGGCATTGCAGACAGACCTGCGGAAGGCAGCAGAGGCGGAGGCCGCCCGGCTGATCCGGGAGATGCCGGCGGCAGACCTCTGGGTCACCTACCACAACTATTACAAGGCGCCGGACCTGATCGGCCCCGCCGTGGCCCGCGCCCGCGCGATACCCTATGTGCAGATCGAATCCACCCGCGCCAAAAAGCGCCTGACCGGGCCATGGGCGGGATTTGCCGAAGCCGCCCACGCCGCTGCCGATGCCGCTGCGGCGATCTTCTATTTCACCGGACAGGACCACTTCGCGCTGGAGCGCGATCGCTGCGGCGGCCAGATTGTAGCTCCCTTGCCGCCCTTCCTGCCGCTTGAGGGTCTGCCCGCCGCGTCTTCCTTGGACGGCCCGATGCTGACAGCAGGCATGATGCGCGCTGGCGACAAGCTCGCTTCCTACCGGATAATTGCCCAGACGCTTGCGCATTTGCCTGGTGACTGGCGGCTGGACATCGCAGGCGATGGCCCGGCCCGGTCTGACGTTGAGGCGCTGATGGCCCCCTTTGGCGGCCAGGTCCGATTTCTGGGACAGCTCTCGCGCGAGGATCTGTCGGCGGCATATATCAAATCCTCCCTGTTCCTGTGGCCCGGCGTGAACGAAGCCTTCGGCATGGTCTATCTTGAGGCGCAGGCCCACGGCCTGCCGGTGGCAGCCCAGAACCGCCCCGGCGTGCGCGATGTGCTGCTGCCCCGCCCCTACCCGGACCCCGAAGACGGCGCGGCGGCTTTGGCAGCTTTCACGGCCGGCCTGCTGGCAAGCCCCGCCCTGTGCAGCGGCATTGGCCGGGAGGCCCGTGAATACATCGCCCGGAACCACCTCGCCCCCGCGGCTGCCCGCCGGTTTTGGGACATCGCCGCCCCGCTGATGGAGACACAGACATGATCCGCCTCGCCCTATTGCGGCACGGCCACACCGCCTGGAACCGTGCCGGGCGCATTCAGGGGCGCAGCGACATACCGCTGGACGCGCAAGCCCGCGAGGATTTGAGCGGTTACGCCCTGCCCGCCCCGTGGGACACCGCAGAGCTATGGTCCAGCCCGCTGGTGCGTGCAGCCGAAACCGCAGAATTGGTGGCAGGCCGCCCGCCCCGTACCGCGCTGGAACTGACTGAGATGAACTGGGGCGGCTGGGAGGGGCTGCACGGGCTGGACCTGAAGGCCGATCCCGCCAGCGGCTTCCGCGATATCGAGGACTGGGGCTGGCACTACCGCCCGCCCGGCGGCGAGAGCCCGGCAGAGGTCTGGGCCCGCATAGCCCCCTGGCTGCACGGCCTGACGCGGGATGCGGTCGCGGTCTGCCACATCGGCATCATGCGGATGATCCTAGCCCGCGCCCACGGCTGGAATTTCGACGGCCCCGCCCCCTTCCGCATCAAACGCAACCGGCTGTTTGTGGTGGAGGTTGACGGCGCCTCGCTCACACCCTGGGCTGAACCTGTGCGGCTGATCCGCGAGGACACGCCATGAAGGTTCTGATTGCCGTCACCCACCTCCTCGGCACGGGCCATCTTTCGCGGGCTCTGACGCTGGCACGCGCCTTTACCGAGGCCGGACACCGGGTGCAGGTGGCCTCTGGCGGATTTCCAGCTCCGCAGCTCAACGCCGAAGGGGTCGAGGTGATCCAGCTGCCGCCGCTGCGCTCGGACGGGGTGGATTTCACCCGGCTGCTGGACGCGCATGGATCTTTGGCCGGCGAAGCGTACCGGACCCGCCGCAAGGACGCCCTTTGCGCGGCCCTGCACAGGCTGCAGCCCGATGTGCTGATCACCGAACTCTACCCCTTTGGCCGCCGCTCCTTGCGCCAGGAATTCCTGGCGCTGCTGGAATCAGCCGCTGCGCTGCCCCGGCGGCCGGTGATCCTGTCCTCCATCCGCGATATCCTCGCACCGCCCTCCAAACCGGAGAAGGCGGAAAAGGCCGATGCAGTCATTGCCCGGCACTATGATGCTGTTCTGGTCCATTCAGATCCCGCGGCCACCAGGCTGGAGGCCAGCTGGCCGGTCTCGCCGATGCTTGCCGGCAGGCTGCGATACACCGGTTATGTCGCGCCGCCCGCCGCCGGCCCGCATCCAAAGCTGGCAGGCCGCGGCGAGGTGCTTGTCAGCGCCGGCGGCGGCAGCGTGGGCACGCCGCTGTACCGGGCTGCCCTGGAGGCGGCCAGGCAGATGCCCGACACCCCCTGGCGCCTGCTGGTTGGCGGTTCAGACGCCGGCGCGCGGATTGCAGAATTTGCCAAGGCCGGTTCCCCCGCCCTGCTGGAACCGGCGCGCAAGGACTTCCGGCAGATGCTTTCTAACGCCGCCGCCTCGGTCAGCATGTGTGGCTACAACACCGCGCTTGACCTGTTGCAAGCCGGCACGCCCGCGGTCCTCATCGCCTTCGATGCGGGCAATGAGACCGAACAGGGCCTGCGTGCTGCCAGCCTCGCCCCGCTGAACGGCATGGAGGTGGTCAAAACAGCAGACCTCACCCCCGAAGCGCTATGCGCTGCGGTCAAGGCAGCAATGCAGGCTCCGCCGCGACTGGCAGGCGGTTTCAGGTTTGACGGAGCCGCCCGGAGTGTGGAGATTGCCGCAGAACTTGCGGGAGGGCGCGGATGACACCGGATTGGAGCGGGCTGGACCGGGAACTGGAGCACTGGCAGGAGGCGGGATTGACGCTGCCCTTGTGGTGGCGGGACGATGACGCGATGTCCCAGTCAGCGGAACTGGACCGTTTGGCGGACCTCTCCGCGGCGCTTGATCTGCCGGTGCATCTGGCGGTGATACCGCAGGGCGTCACCCCGGATCTGGCCCGATTTGTTGCAGACCATCCGCAGCTGATCCCGGTTGCGCACGGCTGGGCGCACCAGAACCACGCCCCTGCAGGCGAGAAGAAGGCGGAATTCGGTTCGCACCGGCCGCTGGACGAGCTGCTGGACGATGCCGAGCGCGGCTTGACCCGCCTGCGCAAGCTGTTTGGCGCCAGCCTGCGGCCGATGTTCGTGCCGCCCTGGAACAGGGTCTCGCCGGAGATGCTGACCTGGCTGGCCGGCGCCGGCTTCACCGCGGTCTCCACCTTCGGTCCGCGCAGCAGCGCCAAACCCGCCTCCGGCCTTCTGCGGGTGAACACGCATCTGGATCCGATCGATTGGAAAGGCTCCCGCAGCCTGCTGCCGCCAGAGCGGCTGATCGCGCAAGCCGCGCGCCAGCTGCGCGAGCGCCGCCTGGGCGATGCGGACAATACAGAGCCTTACGGCCTGCTCACCCATCACCTGGTGCATGATGAAAAGGTCTGGGAGTTCACTGCCGCGCTTGCCAGGCGTTTGCTGGCAGGACCGGCCGAAGCCTGGATCTATGATGAAAGGATGTCCTGAATGAGCCGTCTCGACTCCATGCTGCGCCGCCTGACAGCCCAGCGCGATGGCCTGAATTGGGCCGCCGAGCAGATCCGCACGATGGAGGGCGACGTTCTGGACATGGGGCTTGGCAACGGGCGCACCTACGATCATCTGCGCGCAATCCTCCCCGCCCGCCGGATCTGGGTGATCGACAGGGTGCTGCAATGCCACCCCTCCTGCATCCCGCCGGACCAGGACTTTCTGCAGGGCGAGGCAAAACCAATGCTGGAACGGCTCGACGCCGAAGGCCGCCGGATCGCCTTGGCGCATTATGACTTCGGTTTCGGAGTGAAGGAAAAGGACGTCGCCGAGGCCGCTGCCCTGTCCCCTGTGATTGCCAAGGTGATGGCGCCAGGCGGCATCATTGTTTCCGGTCAGCCGCTGGCCGGGTTCGAGAAGCTTGTCGGCCCCGAGGGCATCCCGCCCGGCCGCTACATGTTTTACCGCGCCGGCTGATCAATGTCCCGCCCGGCCCCGGGCCGGTCAGCGAACGCCCCGCCCCTGCAGTTGGGCGTTCAGGCCACCCGCAAGCCGCGCGACCACACGCCGCGCACCGCTGGCGCGCCCGCTGTCACACGGAACCGGATCAGATCGGCGCGCTTGCCTGTCTGCAGCCGCCCGCGGTCGTGCAGCCCCACCGCATCGGCCGGCGCATGTGTGACCGTGCCCAGGCCCCGCGCCGTGTCGCCCCACAGGTCGCCCAGCCTCACAGCCGCCATCAAAAGAGCCGCCGGCACATAATCCGACGACAGAATGTCCAAAAGCTCGAGCTCCGCCAGCTCATACGCTGCCACATTGCCGGAGTGCGAGCCGCCGCGGATCAGGTTCGGCGCGCCCATCATCACCTTGATGCCATGGGCGTGGCAGGCCTGCGCGGCCTCCACCGTGGTGGGGAACTCCGCCAGCTGAATGCCGTGGCTTGCCGAAACGGCCACCTGCCCTGCCGTGGTGTCGTCATGGCTTGCCAAGACCGCGCCAAAGCGCTTTGCTGCCTTCACCGCCTCCGCCTCATGCAGGTCGCCATAGGTCTCGCGCAGCTCTCTCAGATGCGCGATATGCGCCTGGAATCCGGCATCATCGAACCCGTGCTTGCCCTTCACATACTGTTCCAGCTTGGACAGGTCGCGGAACTGCCGCTGCCCCGGTGTATGGTCCATCAGCGACACCAGCCCGACCCGGTCCGCCTCGCCAAAGGCCTCCAGCTCCGCCACCAGAGAATCCGAGCAGACCTCCGCCCGCAGGTGCAGGAAATGCGAGATTTTCAGCGCCTCCGCTGCCCGAAGCTCCAGCAGCTCGCTAGCCAGCCCGCGGGCATAGGCGCCATAGCGGCTTTCCTTGCGGCTGATCGAGCCGACACGCATCGCATCGAACACCGTGGTGATGCCAGTGCCCGCAAGTTCCGCATCATGGGCAATGATCGCGCTGGCGTGCGGCCAGTCCACCTTGGGGCGCGGCTGGATGTGACGCTCCAGGTTGTCGGTATGCAGTTCCACCAGACCCGGACAGACAAAATCGCCCCCGCAGTCGATGGCGCCTGCCGGAACCGCGGCGCCCTCCGCAATATCCGCGATCTCACCGCCGGAAACCTTCACGCTGCCGGTGCGGGTCTCCCCCGGAAGCACCAGCGTGGCATTGGCAAGGATCAACTCTTCTGTCATCTGAGCTTCACATCTTTCGAGTTATGGAAGGCCACGTTTAGGAGGCCAATGTGACATTCACGCGATACGCGATCTACTACGCTCCGCCTGCAGACGCGGAATGGTGCCGGTTCGGTGCCAGCTGGCTGGGCTGGGACCTGGAAACAGGCCGCACCCGGCCCCACCCGGAGGGCACCGGGCTGGACGTGGCGGCGATAACGGAGGTTCCCCGTAAATACGGGCTGCATGCCACCCTGAAGCCGCCGATGCGCCTGGCTGAGGGGCAATCCCAGGCGGCACTGGAAGCGGCCTGCGCGGCGCTGGCCGCAGCACAGAAGCCGGTGACGCTCGATGGGCTGCACCTGGCCCGGCTGGGCCGCTTCCTGGCGTTGCGCCCCAGCGGCGGCGAGACCGCGCTGAACGCCCTGGCCGCCGCCTGCGTGACAGAGCTGGATCCTTTCCGCGCGCCGCCGGCCCAGGCTGAGCTGGACCGCCGCCGCGGCGCAGGCCTGAGCCCCGAACAGGACAAGAACCTCACCCAGTGGGGCTACCCTTATGTGCTGGAGCAGTTCCGGTTTCACATCACGCTCACCGGCAAACTGCCAAAGCCCGACCTGCCTGCTGTGGAAGCGGCGCTGGAGGAGCGTCTTATTCCGCTGCTGCCCGCGCCGCTGGTTATCCGCGACATCGTGCTGGCGGGCGAAGCACCGGACGGCAGGTTTCACCTGATCCACCGCTACGCCCTCTCCGGCTGAAGGGCTGCCAGCGCGGCGGCCACCGCCGCACTGAGCGCACCGCTGTTGCCGATCTCATGCACCCTGCGCAGCCCTTCCGGCAAGGTGTTGGCCGCCCGGGCCAGACGGCGCTGAACCTCTTCGGCGCCCTCCCGCCCGCGGGCAGAGAGCCTTTCGGCCAGCACCTCCGGCCGTGCCGTCACCGACAGCACGATGAAATCGCCGAACACCTCCTGCGCCTGCAGCAGCACAGCCCGGGACAGATTGACCAGCACGCCGCCGGCACCGGCCCGCAACGTCTCAATGTCGCGCGGGATGCCGTAGTGCAGGCCATGCGCCTGCCAGTGCAAGGCAAAGACGCCATTTCGCTCAAGGGCCGCGAATTCAGCCTCCGTCACCGCCTGGTAGTCCTCGCCGCCAGCCTCTGGCGCGCGGGTGATCACCCGCCGCATCAGCCGCAGCCGGGGATCGGAGACCGCAAGGGCAGATATCAGGCTGTCCTTGCCGGCGCCCGACGGTCCGACCACGGCAATGACCGGGCCCTTTTCCGCACGCGCGCTCATGCCGCCGCCTTGGGCGCAAAGTCAGAGACATCAACGAACCGGTCGCAAACCTGCTGGCGCGCCGCCTCATCGTGGAAGATACCGATGATCGCAGCCCCCCGCGCCTTGGCACCTTCGATCAGCGCCAGCACGGTGGCGCGGTTTTGCGCATCGAGGCTCGCCGTCGGCTCGTCCAGCAGCAGCGCCGGATACTCATAGGCGAAGCCGCGCGCGATATTCACCCGCTGCTGCTCGCCGCCCGAAAATGTGGTGGGGCTAAGGCTCCACAGACGTTCGGGAATGTTGAGCTGCGCCAAGAGCGAGGCCGCCTTGTCCCGCGCCTGATCCGCCGGCGTGCCGACCGCCAGCAGCGGTTCGGCCACAACATCCAGCGTAGGCACCCGCGGAACCACCCGCAGGAATTGGCTGACATATCCCAGCGTCTCGCGGCGCAGCGCCAGAATCTCCCGCGGCTCGGCCTTGGCCACATCCACGCCGCCCACGACCACACTGCCGGAAGCGGCCAGGTAATTGCCGTAGATCACCCGCATCAGGGTGGACTTGCCCGCGCCGGAGGCCCCGACCAGGCCGGCGCATTCGCCAGGCTTCACGCTCAGGCTGGCGTTCTCCATCACCGGGATCACTGCGCTGCCCTGGTTATGCAGGGTGAAGCTTTTGCTCACATTCTTCAGTTCAATCATCGCCCCGTCCTCAGACTTGCAGCACGCTGGAGACCAGCAGCTGGGTATAGGCGTGCTGAGGGTCGTCCAGCACTTGATCGGTCAGCCCGGTTTCCACCACATGCCCGTCCTTCATCACCATCAGCCGGTCCGCCAAAAGGCGCACCACAGCCAGGTCATGGGTCACGATGATCGCGCTCAACCCCATTTCGCGCACCAGACCGCGCAGCAGGTCCAGCAGGCGCGCCTGCACCGACACGTCCAAACCGCCGGTCGGCTCATCCATGAACACCAGCCGCGGACCGGTCACCAGATTGCGGGCAATCTGCAGGCGCTGCTGCATACCGCCGGAGAAGGCTGAGGGGCGGTCATCAATCCGGCTCTCCGAGATTTCCACGCGGCCCAGCCAGTCGGCCGCATGATCGCGGATCGCGCCATAGTGACGGTTGCCAACGGCCATCAGCCGCTCGCCGATATTGCCGCCGGCACTCACGGACATGCGCAAACCGTCGCGGGCGTGCTGATGCACAAACGCCCAATCGGTGCGGCCCAGCATCCGCCGCGCCGGTTCAGACATGGTGACGGTATCCACCGGCCCGTCAGCGCGGGTGTCAAAGATCACCTCCCCCCGGTCCGGCACAAGGTGGCCCGCCAGGCTGTTCAGCAGCGTCGACTTGCCTGAACCGCTTTCGCCTACGATCCCCATCACCTCGCCGGGATAGAGATCAAAGCTCACATCCGTGCAGCCGATCCGGGCGCCATACATCTTGGCGACGTCTTTCACTTGCAGCAAAGGCGTCATTGCCTTCCCTCCCGCCAGATCTTTTCCGAAATTTTTTGCATGTTCTCCATCACGCGGCTTCCTCTCCCAGGCGGCCGGCATGGCCCGCGTCACGCCGCGTGTGGCAGTAATCGGTGTCCGAACAGACAAACATCCGGGTGCCCGCGTCATCCAGGATCACCTCATCCAAATAGCTGTCCTCTGCCCCGCACAGGTCGCAAGGGTGA
Organism: Leisingera sp. UBA4491; assembly: GCF_002388965.1. Lineage (NCBI taxonomy): Bacteria > Pseudomonadati > Pseudomonadota > Alphaproteobacteria > Rhodobacterales > Roseobacteraceae > Leisingera > Leisingera sp. UBA4491. Next base: position 50,022 of record NZ_DGNN01000017.1, read on the forward strand.
TCTGCCTTGCTGGCCTCAAACGGGTAATCTTCAAAATCAAGGGACACGACCTGCGTATAGGGAGGCACCGCATAAATACGCTGCTCGCGGCCCGCGCCGAACAGCTGGATCGCCGCCATCTCCATCTTGGGGTTGTCGAACTTGGGGATCGGCGAAGGGTCCATCACGTACCGTCCCTCCACCTTCACCGGGTAGGCATAGGCGGTGGCAATCGCGCCGTGCTGCGAGATGTCCTCATATAGTTTCACGTGCATCAGCCCGTATTCCTGCAAGCTGTGCATTTTGCGGGTCTCGGTCTCCCGCGGCTCCAAAAAACGCAGCGGCTCCGGGATCGGCACCTGGTAGACCAGGATCTGATCTTCGGTCAGCTCTGCCTCGGGGATCCGGTGGCGGGTCTGGATGACGCTGGCCTTCTCCGTTTCCTCGGTAGTGGCAACCCCCGCCGTCTTTTCAAAGAACTTGCGGATCGAGACCGCATTGGTGGTGTCATCGGCGCCCTGGTCGATCACTTTCAGCGTATCGTCCGGCGTCAGCGTCGCGGCCGAGACCTGCACTCCGCCGGTGCCCCAGCCGTAAGGCATCGGCATCTCGCGGCTGGCAAAGGGCACCTGATAGCCCGGCACCGCCAGCCCTTTCAGGATCGCCCGGCGGATCATCCGCTTGGTCTGTTCGTCAAGGTATGCAAAGTTGTAGTCGTTCATTCCACAGCCTCCCGTGCGGCCAGTGTCTCTGCCAGCTCCGCCGCTTCGCGGCGCAGTTTGCGGACCAGTTCCAGTTCGGACTGAAAATCCACGTAATGCGGCAGTTTGATATGCTCCAAAAAGCCAGTCGCCTGGATGTTATCCGCGTGGCTCAGGACAAATTCCTCGTCCTGGGCTGCGGCGCCCACATTGTCCTCGCCCAGCTCCTCCCAGCGCAGCGCGCGGTCGACCAGCGCCATGGCGATGGACTTGCGCTCTGACTGGCCAAAGACCAGCCCGTAGCCGCGGGTGAACTGCGGCGGCACCGTATTGGAGCCCTTGAACTGGTTCACGGTCTCGCATTCGGTCAGCTCCACCTCGCCGATTTCAATGGCAAAGCCCAGCTCAGGGATGTCCATCTCCACCGGCACGGTGCCGATGCGCAATTCGCCGACAAAGGCATGATTGCGCGCGTAGCCGCGCTGGGTCGAGTAGGCCATGCCGAGGATGAAGCCTTCATCGCCGCGGGTCAGCGATTGCAGCCGCACCGCCCGGCCCGCCGGAAAAGACATCGGCTCCCGGGTCAGATCGCCCGGCACTGCGTCCGAGGACGGCTCTCGCTCGATAATGTCCTCGCCCTGCAGAAACCCGGTGATATGCGGCGTCGCTGCATTGCGCGGCTCGGACACCGGTGCCTCTGGCACCTCGCCCTCCGCCGCCAGTTTGAAATCCAGCAGCCGGTGGGTGTAGTCGAACGTCGGACCCAGCACCTGGCCGCCGGGGGCGTCCTTGAAGGTGGCCGAGATTCGGCGGTCGCAGGCCATCTCCCCGGTCTTCACCGGCTGCGAATAGCCGAACCGCGGCAGGGTGGTGCGGTAGGCGCGGATCAGGAAGATGGCCTCGATCAGATCGCCGCGGGACTGCTTGATCGCCAGCGCCGCCAGTTCCGGGTCGTACAAAGACCCTTCGGCCATCACCCGGTTCACCGCCAGGCTCAGCTGTTCGCGGATCTGGGGCAGGCTCAGCTCCGCAACACTGGTATCGCCGCGGCGCTCCTCTGCCAGCCAGGCATGGGCGTTCTCAATGGCGCGTTCGCCGCCTTTGACAGCAACATACATGGGCTCATGCCTCCCTGGTGATGCCGGTGGACCGGGGCAGCGCAGCCACCTGCGACCCCGAGGTGAAGAAGAAGTCCACTCCCAGCGGGTAGAGAGCGGCATTGTTCTGGAACGCAGTTAGTTCCGGCAGCTGCATCCGGGCTGTGTCTTTGATGCCGGGGCCGCTCAGCACCGCGTTGGGGGCAGCGAAACCGGGCGTTTCGACAATCAAAGTGGCCGAGCGGTCTGGATATTCAGGGGTGCCGATGCGGAAGCGGTCCAACGGCATCAGCGCCTCCCAGCTGCCAAGCGCGAAATCCGCCTGCTCCGCCGGGACAACCGGCGCGCCCGTGTGAAACGCCAGCCAGCCGCGCAAGGCACCGCTGTCCGTGCCCGGCGCCAGATAAACACCGGTTTCCGGATCGCACAGCGTCAGCAGCAGGCTGCCCGCCGCGGCTGAGATCCCGTCCGGCGGTGCCGCTCCGGTGATGTCCTGGACCTGGCCGGGCCGGGCCATGGCGTTCATCGCGGCGCGGAAGGCATGTGCCGCAGCCACCGGGGGATTGCTGAAGCCGCCCGCATAAACGGCATTCGGGGTTTCCAGGCTCATCAGTCCTCTCCCCGCACCATGGTGAAAAACTCGACCTTGGTCGCCGCCGCCTTGGCGGCTCGGGCGTTCTTTTTCGCCTGCCGCTCTTCTGCCAGCGGCTCCAGCACTGCCTTGCGCACGCCCGCCGCCGCACTGGTCTGCATCAGCGCATCAATCTTGGCGGCCATTGCCGCCTTGGCCTTGCTGCGCCCCTGCACATACCCGTGACCGACGGTGCCGTCGTCCAGCGACACCGCACAGCGGGTAACGGTCATTTCTCCCAGATTGAAGGGCGCACCGGTCCCGCCCATGCGGCCCCGCACCATGACCCCGCCAGCCTCGGGCGGGCGCAGCCATTCACAAACGGGATCAATCCCGCAGCCCTGCCACAGCTCAGTCAGCCGGGCCTCGTCAGCAGTGGCCAGCAGGCTCATCCAGCCTTTGCGGTCCGCTGCGGAAAATGTGGTTTTCATCTGTCTATGCCTCTTGGCCGGGTTGTCTACATCAACTATACAACTAGACAAATGTTAGCCGAGTCGCCCCGGCAGGCGCAATCGAAGACTTGTGAAAGTTCCATGACATGGCCCGCACCCCGGTTTGGAAATCCATCGCCATCGCCCTGACCGATGACATTGCCCAGGGCCGGTATGAGACCGGCGGCAAGCTGCCGGCCGAGGCGCAGCTGTCAGCCCGGTTCGGAGTCAACCGCCACACCGTGCGCCGGGCGCTGGCGGACATGGCGGCGCAGGGCCTGGTGCATTCCCGCCGCGGCGCAGGGGTGTTCGTGGCCGCCAAGCCAACCGACTACCCCATTGGCAAGCGCGTCCGGTTCCACCAGAACCTGGCGCGCGAGGGACGGATCCCGGGGAAAAGACTGCTGACGCTGGAAACCCGCGCCGCCGGGCTGCGCGAGGCTGAGGCGTTGCGGCTGACGGCGGGCGACCCGGTGCTGGTTTACGACGGGCTGTCGCTGGCCGACGGCCAGCCCATCGCCCTGGCCCAAGCCGTGTTTCCGGCCGGGCTGCTGCCAGGGCTGCGCGAGGCGCTGGAGGAGGAAAGCTCGATCACCAAGGCTCTGAAACGCTGCGGGGTCGAGGACTACACCCGCCGCGAAACCCGCATCGCCGCCAAGCTCGCCACCGCCACCCAGGCGCTGCACCTGCAGATCAGCGAAGGCGCCCCGATCCTGCGCACGACATCGGTCAGCGTGGACACAACGGGCACGCCGATCGAGTTCGGCCGCACCTGGTTTGCCGGCGACCGTGTGACACTGACGGTGGGCGGTGAAACCTGAAGCGGACCGCTCCCGCCTGTTCCGGCGCAATTGAAATTGCACCTCACAGTTGGGCGCAGCGCCGCGCTGGCGCGCAGCGCGGTGGCGCATCACAGCTGGCACAGCGCTTCTCAGACCGCTTATTCCCCTAAAGCTCTGTACCGCACGGGACCGCACCGCGCGCAGCGTGGTGCTTTGCCCAACCATTCAGGGCATCTGTGATGCCCGGAATGGGCGGGAGCGCCTCCGCTGCGTTACTGTTCTGCGTTGAAGACAAACAGCGTCTCGCCGTTGATCTGGTAGCCGTTAATAAGGTCCTTCGCCTTGTCAGAGACCAGCCAGCCCTCCAGCTCCATCGCCAGACCGTTCTTCACATGGCCGTGCTTTTCCGGGTTTACCGGGATATAGGCGTACTGGTTGAACAGCACCGGATCCCCGGCAAACAGCAGCGCCAGCCCGGCCTTGTTGCCAAAGTTCAGCCAGCTGGCGCGGTCCGACATGATATAGGCATCCATGCCCGCTGCCGTGTTCAGCGCAGCCCCCATGCCCGCGCCAACCGCCCGGTACCACGCGCCAAACCCATCGGGCTCCAGCCCGGCAGCCTGCCACAGCGCCAGTTCTTTCTTGTGGGTACCGCTGTCATCGCCGCGGCTGACGAAATTGGCCTCTGCCCCGGCAATCTTCCGCAGCGCGGCCGCCGCGTTCTCTGCGCCGGCCGTGCCGGCCCCATCGCCCTTGGGACCGATGAGGACAAAGTCGTTGTACATGATCTCGCGCCGATGGGTGCCGTTGCCGCCCGCCAGGAACGCCTCCTCGGCCTTCTTGGAATGCACCAGGATCGCGTCCACGTCGCCTGCCTCGCCCAGCCGGATCGCCTGGCCGGTTCCAACCACCAGCAACTGCACATCCAGGCCCAGATCTTTCTTGATCTCCGGCAGCAGGATCTCTGCCAGCCCGGAATTGTGGAACGAGGTGGTCACAGCCATCTTCATTTCTTCCGCCAGCGCTGCGGTGGCGAAGACCAGGGATGCAAAGGCACCAGTAATCAGACGTTTCATTCGACAATATCTCCGTTCAGAAAAGCACGCCCCTGCGGCGTTTGCGGCCCGGCAAAAAACGCCTCCGCCGGGCTGAATTCGTGAATGCGGCCGCCCAGGACAAAGATCACCTCATCCGCCAGCCGCCGCGCCTGCCCCATGTTGTGGGTGGACATGATCAGCCGTGTGCCGCTGTCAGAGGCATGGGCCAGGATCTCTTCGATCTCGCGGGTGGCGCGGCCGTCCAGGGCGGCGCAGGGTTCATCCAGGAACAGAACCTCCGGCTCGCGCACCAAGGCGCGGGCCAGGGCGAGCTTCTGCCGCTCGCCGCCCGACAGCATGGTGGCCTGGCGCTGCAGGATCTCCCCAAGGCCGACACGGCCTGCCCAGTCCGCTGCCCGCGCGCGCGCCTCACGGCGGCTCATGCCGGCCAGCCGCAAGGGATAGGCGATGTTGTCGATCACCGTGCGGCGCATCATGACCGGTGTCTGGAACACAAACGCCTGCCGCTTCTGCGCCTCTTCCAGTGGGCAGGCCCAGTCCAGGCTGCCGCCGTTCATCCGCACAATGCCATGCAGCATCTTCAGAAGCGTGGTCTTGCCCGCCCCGTTAGGGCCAATGACAATGGATGTTCCCCGCCCGCCAAGCGTCAGGTCAACCGGTCCGACCAGCACCTTGCCGCGGCGGCGCACCTGGGCGCCTTGGGCCACCAGCGGGAACATCTGCATCACCAGCGCCCCTCGCTTTCGGTGCGGCCCAGCCAGTGGATCGCCAGGTTGACCGCAATCGCCAGCGCAATCAGCACAAACCCAAGCCCCAGCGCCATGGCGAATTCCCCCTTGCCGGTCTCCAGGGCAATCGCCGTGGTCAGCACCCGGGTGGCATGGTCGATATTTCCGCCCACCACCATGATTGCCCCGACCTCGCCGATCGCGCGGCCAAACCCCGCCAGCGCCGCAGTCAGCAAGGCGCGGCGGCCGTCCCACAGCAGCGCCTGGATGCGCTGGAACTGGGTCGCGTTCATCGAGATCAGAAGATCGTGGTAATCGCTCCAAAGCTCCCGCAAAGACTGATGCGCGACCGAGGCCACCAGCGGCACCACGATGATCACCTGCGCGATGATCATCGCCGTGGGGGTGAACAGCAAGCCAAAGACACCGAACGGCCCGGCGCGGGACAGGAACACATAGACCACAAGCCCCACCACCACCGGCGGCAGCCCCATCAGCGCGTTCAGCACCGCAATCGTGGCACGCCGCAGCCGGAAACGGCGCACCGCCAGAAAGGCCGCCAGCGGCAGCGCGATGGCACAGGCGATGGCCAGCGCGGTCAGCGTCACCCGCAGGGAGCGCAGGGTGATTTCCACCAGATCCGCGTCCAGCGTCACCAGCAGCCAAAAGGCCTGGCACAGTCCTGCCCACAGATCCGTCATTCCGCTCGCTCAACTCCGCATCAGCCTGGTCAGACCGGGTCTAACACCCTCTGGCAGATTTCAAAATCACAGGAGGAGGCATCGGAACAGCCAAAAACGTCAGACCTCTGGAAAAAGGCAAGTTTTACCACCATATCACTCCGGACAGTCAAAGGCTTAGCACTGGATCCCGGCTGCAGCGGGTTTATCCGGCACGGGCGCCCCGGCCCATGCCGCCTGTTAGCGCCAAATCACCGCATTTGGCCGCAAATCCCTTCACGCGCGCTTGCGTGCGCGTTTTGAACGTGAAACAACCCCCGCCCAAAGTGTCACCCTGGACGCAACCTTGAGGAAACGCCATGTTCGACCTGCAATCCATGCGGGATCAGCTCGCCGCCCACTATGATCTGGCCCCTAACCCGGCCCTGGCCGAACAGATGGCAGACATCTACGCCCGTATGAACCGCGTGGTGAACCCCATCGAATGGGCCGCCCATGCGCCTTATGTGGCGGCGATTCTGGAGCTGAAGAAGCAGCGCAACGCGGTGATTCTGGCGCATAACTACATGACGCCGGAAATCTATCATGGCATCTCGGACTTTGTCGGCGACAGCCTGCAGCTGGCGATTGAGGCCACCCGGGTCGAGGCTGACGTGATCGTTCAATGCGGCGTTCATTTCATGGCCGAAACCTCCAAGATCCTGAGCCCGGAGAAAACCGTGCTGATCCCCGACATGGAGGCCGGCTGCTCGCTGGCCGAAAGCATCACCGCCGAAGGCGTCGCCGAAATGCGCCGCCGCTACCCGGGCGCGCCGGTGGTCACCTATGTGAACACCACCGCTGAGGTGAAAGCCGCGTCGGACATCTGCTGCACCTCCTCCAACGCCGCGCAGATCGTTGCGGCAATGGAAGAAGACACCATCATCATGACGCCGGACCAGTATCTGGCGCAGAACATTGCCCAGCAGGTTCCGCAAAAGAACATCGTCTGGTGGGAGGGCTCCTGCATCGTGCATGAGCAGTACACCGCCAAGGACCTGCGCGACTTCCGCGAGTGGAACCCGGGCACCCGTCTGATCGCCCATCCGGAATGTCCGCCCGATGTGGTGGCCGAGGCCGACTTCTCCGGCTCGACCAGCGGCATCGTCAAATACGTGACGGAGGAGAAGCCGGAAAAGGCTCTGCTGATCACCGAATGCTCGATGGCCTCGAACATCGCCGACCAGCTGCCCGAGGTGGAGTTCGTCGGCCCCTGCAACATGTGCCCCTACATGAAGAAAATTACGCTGGAGAAAGTCCTGTGGTCGCTGCACACCATGACCGAGCCGGTCGAGGTGGACCCCGAGGTGGCAGCAAAGGCCCGTGTCGCAGTGCAGCGGATGATCGACCTTTCGCAGAAACTGGGCATCTGATCCGTGGTCGAAACCGGCCGCATTGTCATTGCCGGCGCAGGCCTTGGCGCGCTGTACGCTGCGTTGGAACTGGCCCCCAGGCCGGTTCTGGTCATCTCCCCCGAACCCCTGGGTGAAGGCGCAAGCTCGGCCTGGGCGCAGGGCGGCGTCGCGGCGGCCATGGCCAGCCATGACACGCCAGAGGCGCACGCCGCAGATACCCTGCAGGCCGGCGCAGGCACCGTCGACCCGGAGGTCGCCGCCATGGTCACCCGCGTGGCCCGCGAGCATATCGTCGACCTGACCGAGCTTGGCACGCCCTTCGACCGCGACGCGGACGGCAATTACGTGATGAGCCGCGAAGCCGCCCATTCCGCCGCCCGCGTGGTGCGGGTCAAGGGGGATCAGGCCGGCGATCAGATCATGCGGACGCTGATTGCCGCAGTCCGCGCTGCGCCCTCCGTGCAGGTTCTGGAAGACACCCAGGCCGTGCGGCTGGAAACCGAGGGCAGCAGCGTTACCGGCATCTGGATCACCCGCGCCGACGTGCCCTCCGCCCCGGTGCTGATCAAGGCACCCGGCGTGCTGCTGGCGGGCGGCGGCTCCGGCGGGCTTTATGCCCACACCACCAACCCGCCCCGCATCCGCGGCCAGGTGATCGGCTTTGCCGCGCGCGCCGGCGCCCGCATCGCCGATCCGGAATTCGTGCAATTCCATCCCACCGCCTTTGACATCGGCGAGGACCCGGCGCCGCTCGCCACCGAGGCCCTGCGCGGCGAAGGCGCGGTGCTGATCAATGCGAATGGCGAGCGCTTCATGCTGGCCGCGCACCCGGATGCAGAGCTTGCACCGCGCGACATCGTTGCCCGCGCCATCTTTGCCGAAACCCAGGCTGGCCGCCGGCCGATGCTCGACACCCGCGCCGCGCTGGGGCCCGAGGTGCTGACCCGCTTCCCCACCGTGGCGGAAACCTGCGCCCGTGCGGGCATCGACCCGGTGCAGGAGCCGATCCCCGTTGCCGTCGCCGCCCACTACCACATGGGCGGAGTCGAGGCGGACATGAAGGGCCGGACCAGCCTGAAACGCCTCTGGGTCTGCGGCGAGGCCTCCTCCACCGGCCTGCATGGCGCCAACCGGCTCGCCTCCAACGGTTTGCTGGAGGCGCTGGTCTATGCCCGCAACGCGGCCCAGGACATGGCCTCTTTGGACAGCCCGCCAGACGCAGAAGACGTCCGCCTCAGTTTCCCGGAAGGCGGACAGGAAATGGATCAGGCTGCGCTGGAAACCCTGCGGCAGACCATGACCGCCCACGCCGGGGTGCGCCGTACTGGCGCCGGCCTGAAAAAGGCGCTGGCCGCCATTGCCCGGCTTGAGGCCGAACAGGCGGCAGACGAAAACTTCCTCAACATGTGCGCCACCGCCACGCTGATCGCTGCCGCCGCGCTGAGGCGCGAAGAGAGCCGCGGCGGCCATTTCCGCGACGACTTCCCCAAGGCAGACCCCGCGCAGGCCCACCGCACCCGCATCACCCTGGATGAGGCCCTGGCCATCCGCGCCGAGGCCGTGAAGGAACTGACATGAGCACCCACTTCGCCACCCTGCCCGACCTGATCCTGGAACCGATGGTGCGCGCCGCCCTGATGGAAGACCTGGGCCAGAACGGCGACATTACCACCCGCGCGGTGATCCCGGCGTCCGCGACCTACTCCGCCCGGCTGAATGCCCGCGAGGACGGCGTGGTGTCGGGAATGCAAATCGCCCGCATCGCCTTTCATCTGGTCGATGCCGGGCTGAAGGTGGACACCCTCCTGCCCGACGGCAGCCCTTGCAAGAAGGGCGACACCTTGATGACCATCGAAGGCTCCGCCGCCTCGATCCTGTCTGGGGAGCGGGTGGCACTGAACTTTGCCGGCCGGCTGACCGGAATCGCCACCCAGACCGCGGCCTTTGCCGCGCAAACCAAGGGCACCGCCACCCGCATCACCTGCACCCGTAAGACCACCCCGGGCCTGCGCATTGCCGAGAAACAGGCGGTGTTGCACGGCGGCGGCTACAACCACCGCTTCGGCCTGTCGGACGCGATCCTGATCAAGGACAACCACATCGCCGCTGCGGGCGGGATCAAGGCCGTGCTCGACGCTGCCAAGGCCGGCGTCAGCCATATGATGAAGGTGGAGATTGAGGTCGATACCCTGGACCAGCTGGCCGAGGTCATCGCCACCGGCGGCGCCGATGTGGTTCTGCTCGACAACATGGACACCCCCACGCTGGCCAAAGCAGTCGAGATGGCCAGCGGCCATGCGGTGACCGAGGCCTCCGGCAACATGCGGCTGGAGCGCATTGCCGAAGTCGCGGCAACCGGGGTCGACTACATCTCCTCCGGTGCGCTTACCCATTCCGCGCGCACCCTCGATCTGGGCCTCGACTTCTGATTTCCCGGGGCAGGCAAGCTGCGGCTGGCAGGCCCTCACCTGCCTGCCCGATCTGTTTCGCTAATCCGCCTGACGCAGCTGACGGGCCGCTTCAAGCTTGTCCTGCCGCAGCGCCTCGGGCGACAGCATCAGCACTGAACCGCCGTCAATCTGGCGCACCTCGAACCCTGTCCGGCCCTGTAAACCGGCGCGCAGTTCCTCCGGCAGCTGCGCGCAATCCTCGGGACGGCTTTCGCACATCACGATCTCGCGCCCGGTCAGATGGTGCAGGCGGAACGCCACCGAATGGTCCTTTTGCAGATCCGATTTGCGGGCCGCCTCCAGCGACAGATAGGTGCCGGTGACATACACCGGACCCTGCCCTTCAGCCAGCTCCGCTGCCATTGCCCGGCTTACCCTGTGCCATTCAGTCAGAACCCGGTAGGTCAGCCCGCCAAAGATCACATGGACCGCGGTCACGGCAAACAGCAGGTTCCGGCTCAGCCGCGGCCGCCCGCTGTCGCGCAGCGTCAAGACGAACAGCCCGATGAACACAGCCCCGAAAATCCAGAGGAACCCGCCGGAGCGCACTGGCATGTCGATACCGCTGCGGATCACCTGCAGGCAAATCAGCGCCAGCCCCAGAACTGCCCCGGACAGCAGGTAGATCGCCCGCCATTTGTCCTGCCGCAGCACAGCCCAGACCGCGCAGGCCAGCAAGCCCCACTGCAACAGCACCAGAACCGTGTTGTTATAGGCCCCCTTCTGCGCCAGGCTGACCAGGAACTGCCAGGCCAGTTTGGAGTTTTCCAGCGCCGACGCCAGATCCCGGGCCGGACTGGGGTTTCGCCATTCCGCCATCGGCACGCCGAACACCCCATGCACCGCATAGTTCAGCGAGTAGATTGCCAGCATGCCCAGCGCGAAACTGGCAATGAACAGCGCCAGCAGCCCCGCCAGATCCCTGGCAGAGCGCGCGACGCCCGCGCGGGTCAGGCTCAGCCCCAGGATCAGGAACGGATAGGTGGTGTAGGCCATCAGCGAAACCGGCACAAACACCAGCATCAGCCAGCGGCAGGCCCGCTCGCTCAGCCGTGTGGCCAGCCAGGCATAAAGCGCGACAATGGCCAGCCCGGGGATCAGCGTGTTGAACCACAATGAGATCAGCACCCAAGGCAGGCCGAGACCCGCAATCAGCGCCACCATCACCCGCTGCCAGATCTCTGCTTCCCGGCCAAAGGCATTGTGCACCAGGCAGCCAAGGTAGACGGCCCACAGGAATTGATAGGCCAGGAAATTCAGCCAGGCCGGCGTCACAAAACCGCGCAGGTGCCACAGGTAGTTGACCCAGCGCCCCTCCGTCAGGGTCTTTGAGTAGAACAGCGACGGATCTGCCAGCAGCGCAGGGTAGTCATCATGCCGGATCATCGGATCCGGCAGCTGGAACAGCGCGGTCAGCAGCAGCATCGCAAAGACCGCTGCCACCGTGACCGGCAGCTGCGGCAGGGCGCGCCGCGGCGCGACGCCGCTGCCGGCTGAGGCCAGTGTCATCCCGCGGCCTCCTGCAGGCGGCGGGCGCGGCGGGCCAGCACAGCGGCGCGGCCCTGAGCGATTCTGGTTACCATCGGCTGCGGCATCAGCGAGACAATGCCGCGCCGCATCCGCCAGCCCAGACTGCCCGCCAGCGGCACCTTCTGCCCGGCCGGGATTTCCGTTGCCAGCACCTCTTGCGGCAGCCCTTCCCGGCCCGCGGCATTGGTATAAAGCACGGTGTTGTAGCGGTACCACGGCTCGACGCCCTGCATGTGCTTCAACCTGGGGCGGGCGAAGTCAAAGGCGGTGAACCCGCGCGCCGCAAACATCTCCTGCCAGAAGGACAGCGGCTTTTCGTTGATGTGAAATTCGCCGCCCTGCCCCGGCACCGCGGCCGAGAACAGCACCCTGTCGGCATGGCGGGTCAGGCTCTCGACCAGCTTCTCCGAGGCCGCCTCGGGCAGGTGCTCCCCCACCTCCAGGCTCTGCGCCAGGTCGAACTTGCGGCCCAGGTCAAAAGGTTTGGTCAGGTCAGCGGCATGAAACTGCTGGCGCGGGATCGCCAGCCGGTCGCGGTCGACATAATCGCCGTCAACGCCAGCCACATCTGTCACACCGGCCTTGATCCACTCGCTCAGCCACACGCCGCGGCCGCTGCCCAGGTCCAGCACGCTGCCCGCCTGCAGATGCGGCTGCACCACCGAAATCATCGCCTGCGCCGAGGAGCGCGCGCCCTGGTCGATATAGTCGTAAAACTCGTTGGAATAGATATGGGACATGATTGCTCCGAACTTTACTCAGCCAGCCGCGGCATACACCCAGAGGCGGAAGATGATGAAATTCTGAACCGGCAGGATCACCGTGACGGCGGCGGCGGACAGCCAGTCCGCCCAGCCCAGCGCCGGGCCGATGAAACCGGTGATCAGCGCCGAGACAGCAAAACCGGCAGCAATGGTGCAGGCAAACCGCGCCATCTGATCCGGCAGGCCCAGCGGGCGGCGGAAGGTCCACCAGGTTTGCAGCACGTATTGCACCGCAACCGCCCCAGCAAAGGCCAGGGCATTGGCTGCAGCCTGCTCCATCCCCGCGGCCAGCAGCGCGGTATAGGCCAGCACATACAGCCCCGCGACCGTCGCGCCGACGATGGAGAAGCGCAGGATCTGCCCGGTGTCCGCCATGCTCACGACGCTTCCTTGCGCAGCGGTGCGGGTTCGATCTTCACCGGCTCAGCGGGGGCGCCTTCGCCGGTTTCCTCCGACAGGAAGTACATAGGGCGCTGCTTGCTCTCCATATAAAGCCGTCCGATATACTCCCCCATAATCCCCAGCGTCAGCAGCTGGATCCCCGAGAAGAAGGACAGCGCCAGCAGCATCGACGCCCAGCCGGGCGCGGTGTTGTAAAGGATAAGCGACAGGAACACGTAAACCGCCATCAGGAAGGTCACGTAAAGGCTCAGGAACGCCAGCCGTGTCGCCATCTTCAGCGGTTTGGTGGAAAAGCCGGTCAGCGCGTCGGTGGCAAAGCGCAGCATCGCCCGGAACGGATATTTCGTTTCGCCCGCAACCCGTGCATCGCGCACATACTCCAGCCCGATCTGTTTGAACCCCGCCCAGGCAAACATGCCGCGGATGAACCGCGCCCGCTCCGGCATCGCCAGCACCGCATCCAGCGCGCGGCGGCTGACCAGACGGAAATCGCCGGTATCTTTGGGGATGTCCACATCCGACAGCGTGTTCAGGAATCGGTAGAACAAAAAGGCGGTAGCCTTCTTGAACAGGGTTTCCCCCTGCCGTTCGGCCCGGCGCCCATAGACCACGTCATAACCGCGGTCCATCATCATCATCATGTCGGGCAGGATCTCCGGCGGATCCTGCAGGTCGGCGTCCAGCATAAAGATCCGCGCGCCGCGCGCAGACTCCAGCCCCGCGGTCAGCGCTACCTGGTGCCCGCGGTTGGCCGACAGCCGTATGCCCCGCACCACCGGGTGCCTGGCATGGGCCGCCTCGATCGCCGCCCAGGTGCCGTCGCTGGAGCCGTCATCCGCCAGGATGATCTCGGCGTCCTGCGCCCATGGTTCTATTGCCTGCACCAGCCGTTCCACCAGCAGGGGAACCGACTCTTCTTCATTGTAGCAGGGCACAACAACGGAAAGCTGCACCTTTTCGCCCTCAAATCTGTTTGTTAACCGCTCGTTAACCGCGATACTGGCCGATCCGGCGCAGGCAGGGCAACGGCGGGACGCTAAGAGCTGAATTTGCAATTAAATGGTTAAGGGCCTGTGTGCTTTCGGTAACGCACTGTGGCAAAACCGGGGCAAATGCGGACGAATTGCCGAAAATCCGCCCGCATCCCGCCCCGGTTTACAGCACGCCGCGGGGAATCGTTTCCTGCCACTCCTTGGTCACCACCACATCCCGGCCTGCGCCCTCGTAAGCGGTCACCTCGCGCCGGAGATAGAAATTCTCCCGGTCGCAGGTCGCTTTGTTCCTGGTCTCAATCGCGACCTGCCAGCCGCCGCGTTCAAACTCAAAAGTCCAGTCACTGGTAAAACCCGCCGTAGCCGGATCATCCGGATGCACCTCATAATGCATGGCCACATGGCTGCCCGCGCAGATGCCGTGATAGGGGTCCACCGCCTTGCCGTAATCGTCAAATGTATCCAGCACCAGCGCGCCGTCCTCCCGCGTCCAGGTTTTCGAGCTGCCGCCAGGCGCGCGCAGCTGCTCCGCCTGCAGCACCGGATACTCCCGCGGCGCGCCGGGATTTTGCGGCTCGATCTCCTGTTCCGCCTTGCGTTCCGGCAGGATCAGGGCGCACTCCTCCAAATGCAGAGTCACCTCCGCCGCCTCCGGCGCGGGCCAGACAACCGGCCAGTAGGACGCCGACAGCGCCAGCCGCAGCACATGCCCCGGTTTCAGGCGGTGCGCACATTCATTCAGCTCGATCTCCGCCTCATAGCGCTGCCCCGGCACCAGCTTTTGCGGCACCTCGAATCCGTTGCGGCAGGTGAGGTTCAAGGGGCGGTAGGTGATCCGCTGCGACACGCCTTCCGGCGACACATCGCACAGCCGCGCCACCAGCTGCGCCACCGGCTTGTCGGCGCTGAACGCCACCTTGACCCGCGGCCTGCCCAGCAGTTCCAGCGGCTCTGCCAGCGGGGCAGCGTCGAAACAGGCCGACAGCGCATCGTCAACCGCCTGATCGCCCGCCAGTTCATTGTCAAACCGCATCCCCGGGCAGAAATAGCCGGACGCCTGCCCGACCGTCGCGGGATTGCTGACCACGGTGACACCACTGCCCGGCTGATCCGCCAGCACGCCCTGCCCCAGATGCATCACCCGGTCCCGCACATTCGGCGAGGGCCATTCAGCCTCCGCCACCCAGCGGCCCTGGCGCGGCTTGTTCTGCATGGTTGGGTTGAAGTGCTCCTGCATAAAAACGCGGTAGTCCGGCAGGTCTTCGGCGCCTGTCTCCTCGCCCTTCAGCCACCTGCCGAACCAGCGCAGCACCTCGCCGTGAAAATCCGCCGGGTCCAGCTTGGCGATATGGGCATAGCGGTGCTCCCACGGGCCGATCATGGCTTTGGCGGGCACGGTCAGATTGGCTGCCAGCGCCGGCGGCGCATTCACGTAGGCATCGGCCCAGCCGGTGATCGCCAGGACCGGCGCCTGGATCGCCGTCCAGTCCTCGCAAACCGACCCGTGCTTCCAGAAATCCCCCCGTGTCTGGTGCCGCAGCCACTCCGCAGCCATGAACGGCATCCCCTCGATCCGCTTGATCCAGTCTTCGCGCCAGTCCGCCCGAAGCTCAGGATCCGCGGGCCGCGACTGGTAGGCAAACATCTGGCTGCCCCAATTGGCGTTATCGCTCAGCAGGCAACCGCCCATATAATGGATGTCGTCGGCGTAGCGGTCCACGGTCGAGGCCACCGACACCACTGCCTTCAATGCCTCCGGACGGCGGAAGGCCAGCTGCAGACCGTTGAAGCCGCCCCAGCTGATGCCGATCATGCCGATATTGCCGCCGCACCAGTCCTGCGCCGCGATCCAGGCCAGCACCGCCTCGCCGTCGCTCAGCTCCTGTTCGGAATATTCATCGTCAAACACCCCTTCGCTGTCACCGGTGCCTGCAATATCCACCCGGATGCAGGCATATCCTTCGGCGGCAAAAACCGTGTGCGTGGTCTCGTCCCGGGGCGCGGTGCCGTCGCGCTTGCGGTAGGGCAGATACTCCAGAATCGCCGGAAACGGCCCCGCGCCCTCTGGCATCCAGATCCGCGCCGACAGCCTGCGGCCATCCGGCAGAGGGATCCAAGTGTTCTCAATGATGCGGTAAGCGCCGGGCATGGGGATATTCCTGTCGTTGGTTTGGCATCTGCCACTTAAGCAAACTCTCCAGATCAGCCGCCGAAGGAAAGGGAGCATTTGTAAGCGGATGTAAGCGAACTGACGCGGTTTAGACCCGAATCGAGACGGCCAGCCTGGGAACGCCGCTGATTTTTTGCGTTTTCCTGCCCGATCCGGCCGCACCCGAACGGAACAGCCGGGCGGAGCCGGTTTATCCCGGCAAACGGCACCGGCACGGTTACTCCGGCAGTTTCGGCGCCGATTTATCCAGGGCCAGTTCCGCGTCCGAGAATTTCCACGGACCGCGCACCCCCGGCACCCCTTCCGGTGCGATCTGCATCCCCCGGTGCTTGATCTGCGGATCCTCGAACGCCTGGCCAATGGTGTTGATCGGTCCTGCAGGCACCGTCGCCGCCTCCAGCGCCGCCAGCAGATCCGCTTGCGTCCACTTAGCCAGCACCTCCTCCAGAATCGCCGTCAGCGCCTTGCGGTTGGCGACCCGCAGCTGATTGGTCTGGAAACGCGCATCCGCCTTGGCCTCCGCCAGACGCAGCACGCCGCAAAGCCGCTGGAACTGCCCGTCATTGCCCACTGCCAGGATCACATGGCCATCCTGCACCGCCATCACCTGATAAGGCGCGATGTTCGGGTGATCGTTGCCCAGCCGGGTGGGGCTTTCGCCGGTCGCCAGATAATTCATCGCCTGGTTCGCCAGCAGGGCCGTGGCGCAATCCAGCAGCGACATGTCCAGATGCTGGCCGCGCCCTGTCCGGTGGCGCTGCTCCACCGCCGCCAGAATGCCGATCGTGCCATAAAGCCCGGTGACGATATCGGTGATTGCCACACCGACCTTTTGCGGCTGGCCGTCCTGCGCGCCGGTGATCGACATCAGTCCCGACATGCCCTGCAGAAGAAAGTCATACCCCGCCCGCTTGGCATAAGGACCGTCCTGGCCAAAGCCGGTCACGGAGCAATAGATCAGCCGGGGATTGATTTTGCTGAGGCTGTTATAATCCAGCCCGTATTTCTTCAGCCCGCCGACCTTGAAGTTCTCAATCAGGATGTCGGCATCCTGGATCAGTCCAAGAACCGCCTGCTTGCCTTCTTCAGTGCGAAAGTCGGCCGTCACACAATCCTTGCCGCGGTTGGCGGCATAGTAATAAGCAGCTGACGTGTCGCCGTCGCGTTCAATGAAGGGCGGGCCCCATTTGCGGGTATCGTCGCCGTCCGGGCTCTCCACCTTGACCACTTCGGCGCCGAGATCCGCCAGCGCCTGGCCGATCCAGGGCCCGGCCAGAATACGCGCCAGTTCAACCACCTTAAGGCCTGCAAGCGGGGTCATGGGCACTCCTCCCTGTTGGTGCCGTGCTCTTTGCCGCCATGCTTAGCCGCTGCGCCGCCCTGCTGCAAGATTTGATCAAATCCCGGGCCAGCGAGACACCCTGCAGGCCGAAAGCCGGAAATCACGTGTTTTCCGCGCCCCAAGGCTCATAACACATGCAGCAATTCACCCGGCGATACACCTGGGCAAAATTCCCGATGGCCCCGGCCACAACATTATGTTAGCGATAACTCAACTTTAACCGGCCACATGCCAGCTGAGGCGATTGAATTGCCCCGCCTCAGGCGGCACAATGACCCGGCCCCGGGTTCAATTCTTGGCCTCAATGGAACAGCGATGTAAAATCAATGGTTTCCCGCGTCATTCCCGTCCAGCCCTTTGACCTCGTGCTGTTTGGCGCGACCGGGGACCTGGCCCGCCGCAAGATCCTGCCGGCCCTGTTTCACCGCTTTCAGATCGGCCAGTTCGATAGCAACTGCCGGATCATCGGCAGCTCGCGCAGCGACCTCACCGCAGAAGCGTTCCGCAGCCAGACCGCCGATGCGATCCGCGAGTTCGGCCAGGACGTGGAAACCACAGCCGAGGAAATCGCCGGCTTCACCGCGCTTCTGGACTATGTCGCGGTGGATGCCCGCGGCGAGACCGGCTGGGATGCGATTCACGGGAAACTGCGCGAGGATGCGATCCGCGCCTTCTACCTGTCGGTGGGGCCGGCCCTGTTTCCCGATATCGCCCGCCGCCTCAGCGAGACCGGCATCGCCACGCCCGAAAGCCGCATCGTGCTGGAAAAACCGTTCGGCCATGACCTCGCCTCGGCCCGGGGGCTGAACGCGGCGCTGCGGGAGCACTTCGAGGAACAGCAGATCTACCGGATCGACCACTATCTGGGCAAGGAAACAGTGCAGAACCTGATGGCGCTGCGCTTTGCCAATTCGCTGTTCGAACCCCTCTGGAACTCCTCTCATATCGACCACGTGCAGATCACCGTGGCCGAGAGCATCGGCATCGAAGGGCGCGAGGAATATTACGACAAGTCCGGCGCCATGCGGGACATGGTGCAGAACCACCTGATGCAGCTTCTGTGCCTGACCGCGATGGAGCCGCCCGCCCATTTTGCCCCCAACGCGGTGCGCGACGAGAAGGTCAAGGTGATCGAAGCGCTGCGCCCGGTGGCGCAGGCCAGCATCGCCCGCGGCCAGTACCGCGGCAAAAACGGGGACGGCTACCGCGATCACGCGGGCAACCCCGCCAGCCGCACCGAAAGCTATATTGCGCTGAAGGTCGAGGTGGCGAACTGGCGGTGGGCCGGCACCCCCTTCTACCTGCGCACCGGCAAGCGCCTGCGCGAGCGGGTGAGCGAGATTGCGGTCTATTTCCGCGACCCGCCGCACAACATCTTCGAAGGCTCCGGCCCGATCCACGGCAACGTGCTGGTGATCCGGCTGCAGCCGGATGAGGGCATCACGCTGAAGACCACCATAAAGGACCCCGGCCCCGGCGGCATGCGGCTGACCGGCGCCAACCTGGACATGACCTTCGCGGATGAGCTGCCGGAGTCGGGCCGCCCGCAAGACGCCTATGAGCGGCTGATCATGGATGTGATCCGCGGCAACCAGACCCTGTTCATGCGCGGCGACGAGGTCGAAGCCGCCTGGGCCTGGGCCGATCCGATCATCGCCGGGTGGCAAGACACCGGCGAAGCCCCGCAGCCCTATGACAGCGGCAGCGCCGGACCCGATGACTCGCTTTTGCTGATCCACCGCGACGGCCGCCGCTGGCGCAGTATCGGAACCTGAGACAGCCGCCCTCCCCTTTGCCCCCGCAGTTTGCTACAAAGGCCCCACATGAGCTTGAACCCCACACTGGCCGCCGTCACCGACCGCATTATCGCCCGCAGCGAAACCACCCGCGCAGCCTATCTGGAGCGGATGCGCGCGGCCCGTGGCAAGGGGCCCGCGCGGGCACATCTGTCCTGCTCCGGCCAGGCCCATGCCTATGCCGCCACCGGACCGGACCAGCAGACACTGGCAGAGGCCTCCAAGGGGCATCTGGGAATTATCACGGCCTACAACGACATGCTGTCGGCGCATCAGCCGTTTGAGACCTACCCAGCCTTGATCCGCGATACGGTGCGCCAGGCCGGCGGCACCGCGCAGGTGGCGGGCGGGGTGCCCGCGATGTGCGACGGTGTCACCCAGGGCGAGGCCGGGATGGAGCTCAGCCTGTTTTCCCGCGACACCATCGCCATGGCCACCGGCGTCGCGCTCAGCCACAACGTCTTTGACGCCGCGGTGTTTCTCGGCGTCTGCGACAAGATCGTGCCGGGGCTGGTGATCGGCGCCCAGGCGTTCGGCCATGTCCCGGCGGTGTTCCTGCCCGCGGGTCCCATGACCAGCGGCCTGGCCAATGACGAAAAGGCGCATATCCGCCAGAAATTCGCCGCTGGCGAGATCGGCCGCGAGGAGCTGCTGAAGGCCGAGATGGCCGCCTACCACGGCCCCGGCACCTGCACCTTCTACGGCACCGCCAACACCAACCAGATGCTGATGGAGTTCATGGGGCTGCATCTGCCCGGATCGTCCTTCGTGAACCCCGGCACGCCGCTGCGCGAGGCGCTGACGGTGGCAGGCGCCAAGCGCGCCCTGTCGCTCAGCGCCCTTGGCAACACTTACACCCCGGTCTGCGATGTGCTGGACGAGAAAGCCTATGCCAACGGCATTGTCGGGCTGATGGCCACCGGCGGCTCGACCAATCTGCTGATCCACCTGATTGCCATGGCGCGGGCGGGCGGCATCCTGCTCGACTGGCAGGACTTTGCAGAGCTTTCGGACGCGGTGCCTCTCCTGGCCCGGGTCTATCCCAACGGGCTGGCCGACGTGAACCATTTCCACGCGGCCGGCGGGCTTGGCTACATGATCGGCGAGCTGCTGAAAACAGGCCTTCTGCACCCGGACACCAGAACGGTCGCGGGCGACGGGCTGGAACATTACACGCAGGAACCCTTCCTGACGGAGGACGGCCTCACGTTCCGCCCAGGCCCGGGGCAGAGCCTGAACGACGCGGTTCTGCGCCCGGCGGATGCGCCGTTCCAGAAATCCGGCGGGCTGAAGCGGCTGGCCGGCAACCTGGGCACCGCGGTCATCAAGGTCTCGGCGGTGGCAAAGGAGCACCACGTGGTCCAAGCCCCCGCGCGCGTCTTCCACGACCAGGAGGAGGCCAAGGCCGCCTTCAAGGCGGGCGAGCTGACTGGCGACGTGATCGTGGTGGTGCGGTTCCAGGGCCCCAAGGCAAACGGCATGCCGGAACTGCACAGCCTCACCCCCTTCCTCGGCATCATGCAGGGCCGCGGCCAGAAGGTGGCGCTGGTCACGGATGGCCGGATGTCGGGCGCTTCCGGCAAGGTGCCGGCAGCGATCCACGTGGTGCCTGAGGCCCTGGACGGCGGGCCGATTTCCCGGATCCAGGACGGCGACCTGCTGCGGCTGGATGCAGCCAAGGGCACATTGGAAGTCCTCACCGAAGGCGCGCTGGAGCGCGAGCCCGCCACCGCCGACCTCAGCGCCCATCAGAACGGCACCGGGCGTGAGCTGTTTTCCCTGTTCCGCCGCTCGGTCGCTTCGGCCGACGAAGGCGCCAGCGTGTTTGGAGTGTAAACCATGCGGATAACCCCACAGGACGCCAGCCTGCGCACCTGCGAGATTTGCGCCCTGGCGCCGGTGATGCCGGTGCTGGTGGTGGAGGATGCGGCCTGTGCCCGCCCGTTGGCCCAGGCCCTGGTTGCGGGCGGCCTGCCCGCCCTGGAAGTCACCTTGCGCACCGGCGCCGCGCTGGACGCGATCCGGGAGATGGCGCAGGTGAAGGGCGGCGTGGTCGGGGCCGGCACGCTGATCACCCCCAAGGATGCCGAAGCCGCCAAGGCGGCCGGCGCCCAGTTCGGCGTCTCCCCTGGCGCGACCGACGCCCTGCTCGACGCCTGCGAAGCGATCGGCCTGCCGCTCCTGCCCGGCGCGGCCACCGCAACCGAGGCGATGCGGCTCTTGGCCCGCGGCTACGGGATGCTCAAGTTCTTCCCGGCTGAGGCCTCGGGTGGTGCCCCGGCGCTGAAAGCCATCGGCGCGCCGCTGCCGCAGATCTCCTTCTGCCCCACCGGCGGCATTAGCCCGGCCAATGCCGAAAGCTACCTGAGCCTGCCCAATGTGGTCTGCGCCGGCGGCAGCTGGGTGGCCCCCGCCGATCTGGTCAAGGCCGGCGACTGGGGCGCCATCGAGGCTCTGGCACGCGACGCCAGCAGGCTGGGCAAAAGTTAAGCCAGCGCAAAATCACTCTGGCACTTCCGCGCGCCACGGCGGGTTTGCACCGGCGCGCGAAACCGACACAGCCGCCGCCCTCACGGCAAACCGCAAGCAGGCCTTCAAATCCGGTTCGGCAATTTCCCCGGAGGCCGCCGCCTTCAGCACCCCTCGCTCCTGCGCCATCGCCAGGAAGCCCGCGTTGAAGGTGTCGCCCGCCCCGACCGTGTCGGCAACAGTGACAGGCACCGCCGCGGCGGTCACAACCTGCCCGTCCGGCAGATAGGCCTCTGCCCCTTCCCGGCCGCGGGTCAGCAGTATCAGTTTCGGCCCGGCTGCGAACAGGCCGCTCAGTTTGGTGCGCGTGTCCCCGCGGGGACAAAGCCAGGAAAGGTCCTCCTCAGACACCTTCACGATATCCGCCAGAGCCACCATTTTCTCCAGCCGCGCGCGGTAGGCGGCCTCATCCCGTGAAAACCCGGCCCGCACGTTCGGATCCAGCATCACAGGCCGGCGGCCAGCCTCGCGCTGCGCCAGCGCCAGATAGGCATCCGCCGCCGGCGGGTTGCACAGGCTGATGCCGCCAAGCAGCAGTGCGCTCACGCTGTCCGGTAAATCCGGCAGCGCCTGCGGGGTCAGCGACGAGCCGGCGGAACCGGTGTCAAAAAAACTGTAACTGGCGTCCCCATCCGTCAGGTGGACAAAGGCCAGGGTGCAAGGCCTGGGGCTGGTGACCGCCAGCGAGGTATCCACACCAGCCGCCGCCAGCGCCTGCGCCAGCTGCTGCCCGAACACATCCGTGGACAGCCCGGTGAACAGCCCTGCCCGCACGCCGAGGCGGCCAAGCGCCAGCGCGGTATTGAACGAAGCGCCGCCGCCATGCGGGACATATGCCGCCTGCCCCGTTGCGGTCTCGCCGGGGATCATGTCGATCAGCGCTTCGCCGCAGCAGAGGATCATGGCGCGCCTGCGCCGCTGCCGAAGCCGAGCGCGGTCTGATAGGCAAACAGCGCGGGCAGCCCGCCGGTGTGCAGCAGCAGCACTTTCTGCCCCTTGCGGATGATGCCCTGTTCCAGCAGCCCCAGCAGCCCGGCAAAGGTCTTGGCGGAATAAACCGGGTCCAGCAGGATCCCCTCAGCCGCGGCCATGCGCTGGAGCGCGGCGCGCGCCGTGCCGCCTGCGCGGCCGTAACCGGGTGCCAAGGCGCCGTCCCAGGTGAGGATCCCGCCGCCGGAAAACGGCCGCGGAATGTTCATCAGCCTGGCCAGCTCTGCAGTCACCTGCTCCAACCGCGCCTTTTGCTGCCGGGCATCGCGGCGCACGCAGATACCATAGACCGGCGCGGTAATGCCGGCCAGGCGCACTCCGGTCAGGAACCCGCCATGGGTGGCCCCGCTCCCCGAGGGCACCACCGCGGCATCAAAACCGCCAATTTGCGCCGCCAGCTCTGCCCCGCCCCGAACATAGCCCAGCGCGCCCAGCGGCGGATGGCCAAGCCCCAGCGGGATGATGTAAGGAGTGCGGCCTGCCGCGCGCAGCTGCTCTGCCCGCGCTTCCAATGCGGCATCCGCGCCGGCTTCGTCCTCACCTTCCGGATAACTCATGATATCCGCGCCCAGTATATCCGCCAGGAAGACATTGCCCGAACGGTGGTAGAGCGGGTCCATTCCGGGCACCCGCTCCTCCCGCTGCAGCACCGCCTGCATCCCGTATTTCGCGGCCGCCGCGGCGGCGGTGCGGGTAAAGTTCGACTGCACCGCGCCGGTGATCAGGATGGTGTCTGCCCGGGCCGCCCGCGCAGCGCCGATATAGAACTCCAGCTGCCGGGTCTTGTTGCCGCCAAAGCTGAGGCCCGTGAGGTCATCGCGCTTGATCCAGAGGTCGAGGCCCAGCTCCTGCGACAGGCGGTTCAGCCGCTCCAGCGGGGTCGGCTGTGACAGCAGGCTGGCCCGGGGGAAGGGGGAAAGCAGCGTGTCTATGCGGGACATTGCGGTCTCTTTCTTACGGGTCAAGCTGCGGAAGCGGCGCCGCCCGAAGGCAGGCCGCCACCGGGAGTTTTGACCGCATCCTGTCCGGACCGCATCACGTTGGCGCAGATTGCGCAGCCGGGCAAGGCCCCGGGGGCAGCTGTTGCTTTCCAGGCGCTGCGCCCCCATGTCCCTGCGAAGCACTGGAAATCCAAGGACACGCGCCATGACAGAGACCGCCCACAGCCCCGCCCTGCGGGTCGATATCATTTCCGACGTGGTCTGCCCGTGGTGTGCGGTCGGCTACAACCAGCTGGCGTTTGCCGCCCGCCGCGCCGGGGTGGCATTGGACATCCACTGGCAGCCGTTTGAACTGAACCCGGATATGGCCCCCGAAGGCGAGGACCTGCGCGAGCATCTGGCAGCGAAATACGGCAGCACGGCAGAGCAGTCCGCCCAGGTGCGGGCGCAGCTGGCGGAACTGGGCGAGGCCCTGGGCTTCACCTTCCGCTTCTTTGACGGGATGCGGATCTACAACACCTTTCAGGCGCATCAGCTGATCGAATGGGCCGAACAGCGCGGCCAGGGCCACGCCATGAAACAGGCGCTGCTGCAGGCCTATTTCACCGATGGCAAAAATGTCGCCGACCCTGAGGTGCTGGTGGAGACCGCCGCAAGCCTCGGCCTGGACGGCGCCGATGCACGTGCTGCCCTGGACAGCGGCACGCACGCGGACAACGTGCGCCAGCGCGAGGCGTTCTGGGTGCAGCAAGGCATCCGCGGCGTGCCTGCCATGGTGTTCAACGGCCGCCACCTGGTGACCGGCGCGCAAGGGGTTGAGAACTACGCCAGCATTCTGGAGCAACTGGGACAGGCAGAAAAGACGTTTTGACGGCCCCGGATTTCGGGAGACCGCCTAGGCGCAGTTCGGTGCGCTGAGCGTTCGCCCGGGCGGGTGCGGAACGCGCCCGCCGTGGGCCGGACGGACGCGTGCCTGCCGCTGGCGCGGCAGGCGAAAGGACACTGAACCTGTCAGGTTCACCCCTGCGGCAGGCACTGGGCGATCGCGGTTTCCAGCTTGTCCACCACCTCGGTGATCTGCTCCTCGGTGATGATGAAGGGCGGCGCCAGCAGGATGTGGTCGCCGTTCCGGCCGTCGCGGGTGCCCGCCATCGGGTAGCAGATCAGCCCGGCCTGAAAGGCTGCCTTCTTGATCCGCCCGGCCAGTCCTAGCGCGGGATCAAACGGCTGCTTGGTGGCGCGGTCGGCCACCAACTCCACCCCGCGGAACAGGCCGCGGCCGCGGATGTCGCCGACGTTGGGATGCTGGCCGAAACGCTCCTCCAGCGCCGCCTGCAGCTTCTCTCCCATCTCAGCGCAGCGCTGCACTAGGCCGCGCTCCAGCATCGCCTTGACCACGGCGAGGCCCGCAGCGGTCGCTACGGGATGGCCGATATAGGTGTGGCCGTGCTGGAAGAAACCGGAGCCATGCTCGATCGCCTCATAAATCTGCCGGGTGCAGAGCATCGCGCCGATCGGCTGGTAGCCTGCCCCCAGTCCCTTGGCGATACACAGGATATCGGGCGCCACGCCATCCGCCTCGCAGGCGAACAGATGCCCGGTGCGGCCCATGCCGCACATCACCTCATCCAGGATCAGCAGCACGCCGTACTGGTCGCAGATCTCGCGGATGCGCTTGAAATAGCCCTCAACCGCCGGCACCGCACCGGAGGTGGCGCCGACAACCGGCTCCGCCATGAAGGCCATCACCGAATCCGGGCCAAGGCGCAGGATTTCCGCCTCCAGCTCATTTGCCACCCGCTGGCCGTAGTCATAGCTGCTCTCGCCCTCTCCCCGGCCGGTGTATTCGTAACAGGGTGAGATGTGGGAGATGCCGATCAGCAGCGGTGCGAACTGGGTGCGGCGCCATTCATTACCGCCAGCGGCCAGCGCTCCAAGGGTGTTGCCGTGGTAGCTCTGCTTGCGGGCGATGATGTGCCGGCGCTGCGGTTCGCCGCGCTCCAGGTGGTACTGGCGGGCCAGTTTGATGGCCGCCTCGGTCGCCTCCGACCCGCCGGAGACGAAATAGACCCGGTCGATGTCCCCCGGCGCGTTGGCGACCAGCAGGTCCGCCAGTTCCTCCGCCGGTTCCGAAGTGAGGAAGCCGGTATGAGCAAAGGCCAGCTTGCCGACCTGCTCCTGCACCGCCTTGATCACATCGGCGTCGGAATGGCCCAGGCAGGAGACCGCAGCGCCGCCGGAGCCATCGAAATAGCGCTTGCCATCCGCGTCGATCAGATAGCAGCCGTCACCGGCAACGGCGGTGGGCAGGCTGGCTTTGGTGTGGCGGGGAAAGACATGACTCATGATCGGCACTCCTTGAGGGTATGGCCCTGGGCCTTTGCGGCCTGAACGAAGGCGGCAACAGAGGCCGCATTGTCTGCCAGCAGCCCGCCATCCGGTGTTTCGATGTTATTCTCAAATCCGATTCGCGCATCCCCTCCAGCGGCAATCGCCGCCAGCAGGCAGGCGTGCTCATAGCGGCCAAAGGCGCAGGCAGCCCAGCGGAGGCGCAGATCCGCCGCAGCGTCCTGAAAGACAGCAAGCCCCTCGGGCCGGGCCAGAACCGGCGGAGTGTATTTGCCCAAGACAAAGATCGCATCGCGCATGGCAGCCGGGACAATGCCGTCCTGATACCAGACGCGCAGCCGGGCGATGCAGTCCGGACCGTATAGAATATGCTGCACCTGCGTGCCTGCCTCCGCACATAAGGCGTAGGCGCGCGCGGCCAGGTCCGGATCCCGCGCCATTTCCCGCACCGAGACAGAGGCCGCTGCCGGGCGCAGCGCCTCCAGACAGGCGAACTGGGCGGCCACATCATAGATGCCGGCGCTTTCCGTGGTGATTTGCACCGCCATTTCCGGCGCGCTTTCCCGCACCGCATCAAGGGCTTCGCGGTAGCGCCCAGCATCCAGCGAGTGCCGCCCGTCACCATCGCGCACATGCAGATGCAGCGCATGGGCACCTGCAGCGAAGCAGGCCGCTGCGGTTTCCGCCGTCTGCTGCGGCGTCACCGGCAGCTGCGGGTGATCCCCGCGCCCCCGCCGGGCCCCGTTGGGCGCCACCATCAAACTGTATTCCACCGCTCTCCTCCGTTGCCGCCTGACCCGGTGCGACTCGCATCCCGGCTGCCCGCAGCTTGGCCCGTCGGCACATCCGGTCTCAAGGATACAGCGTCAGAACATTTGTTTTATCTGCCCGCACCTGCGGTCCGCCGCCGCCTCGCGCCCGGGTGCCGCCTCTGGACCTAAGCAAGCAAATGCTCTGGCCCTAACGAATTCCGCAAAACTGACGTTTCTGGTACACAATACGCCTGAAAGCCCGTGTAGGGTGCCGGGCAGCCCGATTCACTTCCAACGCCGAAAGGACATGTCATGGACGGCACGTTCAACGAAAACGATCTCTCCCGCGTGGTGGAGGCCGACAAGGCCCACATGTGGCACCACCTGTTCCAGCACAAGGCGCTGGAAAGCGCGGATCCGCGCATCATTGTCGAAGGCAAGGGCATGCGTGTCTGGGATCAGAACGGCAAGGAATTCCTGGACGCGGTCTCCGGCGGGGTCTGGACCGTCAACGTCGGCTATGGCCGCGAAAGCGTCTGCAAGGCCGTTTACGACCAGCTGATGAAGGTCTGCTATTTCGCCAACTCGGCCGGCTCAATCCCTGGCGCGCTGTTTGCTGAAAAGCTGATCTCCAAGATGCCGGGAATGACCCGCGTCTACTACACCAACTCCGGGTCCGAGGCCAACGAGAAGGCCTTCAAGATGATCCGCCAGATCGCCCACAAGAAATACGGCGGCAAGAAGACTAAAATCCTGTACCGCGACCGCGACTATCACGGCTCCACCCTGGCCACCATGTCGGCGGGCGGCCAGGACGAGCGCAACGCGCAGTACGGCCCCTTTGCG
Organism: Leisingera sp. UBA4491; assembly: GCF_002388965.1. Taxonomy (NCBI): domain Bacteria; kingdom Pseudomonadati; phylum Pseudomonadota; class Alphaproteobacteria; order Rhodobacterales; family Roseobacteraceae; genus Leisingera; species Leisingera sp. UBA4491. The sequence goes on from NZ_DGNN01000017.1 coordinate 77,356, forward strand.
CCGGACTTTGTCCGCGTGCCGCACTGCATGGAATACCGCAAGCATGAGCTGGGCCTGGAGCACCTGTCCGGCCGCGAATTTGGTATCGCCGCTGCAGACGCCATCGAGGAAGTGATCCTGCGCGAAGGCCCGGAAACCGTTGGCGCCCTGTGCCTGGAGCCGGTGACCGCAGGCGGCGGTGTCATCGAAGCCCCCGAAGGCTATTGGGAGCGCGTGCAGGAGATCTGCCAGAAGTATGACATCCTGCTGCACATCGACGAAGTGGTCTGCGGTGTCGGCCGCACCGGCAAATGGTTCGGCTACCAGCAGTACGGCATCAAGCCGGACTTTGTGACCATGGCCAAGGGCGTCGCCTCCGGCTATGCCGCAATTGCCTGCATGGTGACCACCGAGGAAGTCTTTGAGATGTTCAAGGACGACGCGGGCGATCCGATGAACTACTTCCGCGACATTTCCACCTTCGGCGGCTGCACCGCAGGCCCCGCGGCGGCGCTGGAAAACATGCGCATTATCGAGGACGAGAACCTGCTGGACAACTGCGTTGCCATGGGTGAGCGGATGCTGAACAACCTGCGCAAGCTGCAGGAAAAGCACGCCGTGATTGGCGACGTGCGCGGCAAGGGGTTGTTCCTGGGTGCCGAGCTGGTTCAGGACCGCGACACCAAGGAGCCGGTGGACGAGAAGCTGGCCCAGCAGGTTGTCGCGGAATGCGGCGCCCAGGGGGTGATCATCGGTGTCACCAACCGCTCGCTGCCGGGGCGCAACAACACCCTGTGCTTCAGCCCGGCGCTGATCGCCACCGCAGACGATATCGACGCAATCTGCGACGCGGTCGACAAGGCCCTGACCAAAGTTTTCGGCTGACACTCTCCCTGTTGGACGAACAACCTGCGCCCCGGATTTTCCGGGGCGTTTTTTGCTTTAAAGCCCGCCAGTCAAGGAGGCCGAAGGCCCCGCCGCCAGGCGGCTTCTCCGTGACGCGGCTGCTCAGCACACAATCGGACAGGGCCTCTGCGCAGACAGCTCTGCCCCTCAAAGCCCTCTCGGCAAAAAGCAGCGCCGCGCGTCAGCGCGGCGCCGGACCCAACGGAAGCGGAGCAATCTCTGATTGCTTCGCGACGGGCGGAAGCCCCCTGCCCGCCGCAGGTGTCTCAGATCAGCTGGAACAGAATGCCCGACAGGATCGCGCCGCTCACCCCAAGTCCCAAGTAAGCGGCAAAAACCTGCGGCCTAACCAGCGACCAGACCGCCGCCATCGCAGGAACCGAGCTGACCGCCCCTGCCACCATGAAGGCCATGGCCGCGCCTGCGCTCATGCCCTGTTCCATTAGCCCCGCCAGCAGCGGCGGTGCGACATAGGAATTGAGGTATGCAGGCATCCCGACCAGCGCCGCAATGGCAATCGGCAGCACGCCTTCACCGCCCACCAGACCGGCGATCACATCAGCCGGCACATAGTGGACCAGAAGCGATTCCAGAACATAGGCCAGCGCCAGCCACTTCAGCAAAAACAGACCGTTGGAGACGAACTCCTCACGGAATGTCACCTTGCGCTCTGCCTCAGTCCAGAACCGCCAGTTCGGCTTGGCGTCCGGTTTTGGCCCGCCGCAGCCGCAGCAGCTCTTGGCCTCCTGCTTACGGAGCGGATTTGCAAAAACGCCCTGCCCCCGCAGCAACTTGATGGCAAAACCGCCGAACAGCCCCAGCGCCACTGCCGCCACCGCCTTGCCAATGGCAAAGGGCCAGCCCAGCGCGCCTGCGGTGATCAGCAGCGTCGGCGGGTCGATCAGCGGCGAGGACAGCCAGAATGCCATCACCGCCGACAGCGGCGCACCCAGCGCCAGCAGGCCCGCAATGAACGGGATCACCTCGCAGGAGCAGAACGGTGCCAGCCCTCCGAACAGCGCCGCCAGCAGGATCATCCGCGTCTCCCGCCCCTCAAAGGCGCGCGCCACCATGGCCTCGGCGCCCGTCGCCTTGAGATAGGCGAGCAGCAGTACGGCAAGCAAGATGTAGCGGGCCGTGCTGCCCAGCGCGGCCAGGGTGAATTCCACAACAGACCGGAAGTTGCCGGGGTCAAGGACAGCAGCGGCTGCCAACAGCGCAAGGCTCAGCGCCCAGGGTGTCTTCAGCCAGCTGCCCAGTGTTTTTGCCTTACCGGGGGTTTGTGTCAGTTCAGCCATCGTTCGCCGCCCCTTTGCCCGCATCCGCACAGCATTCGCTGAGGATGAAACCGGCCAGTGCCTCCAGCCGGGTGAATTCGGCGCGGCTGATCGTCGACCGCCCCACGCGTTCCTGCGCCACCACACCGGCACCGGTAAGAAATTTCAAATGATGCGCCAGGGTTGAGGGCGCAATGCCGGTGCGTTCCTGAATGTCCCCGACCGTCAGCCCGGCCCCGCCCGCCCGGATCAGGCAGCGCAGCACCTGCAGCCGCGCCTCCGATCCCATCGCGGCAAATCCCTGTGCGGCTTCTTCCCATTGCATGATGCTGCTCCATTTGATTCGACAAAACTAGTTTTATAGTTTATTTTGCGTTTTGCAAGAACCGTGCGGGACCGCAGGAACCACCATCTGATCACCGCCGTCTGCTGGCGTGCCGCCGGACCCAGTCCAAGGCGCAGAATTCGCCAAACCGGCCCTAAGTCCAGATTGCACCGCGTTTAAGTCCACCCTAAGGTGGCGCGCATGGCCATTTCCGTCGACACTTTCTTCCTCAACCGGGACGCCCAGGGCACCCTGCAGGCGCAAATCCAGGAAATGATTGCCGAGGGCATTCTGTCCGGGCGGTTCCGCGTCGGGGAGAAGCTGCCGTCCTCGCGCAAGCTGGCGGCGCATCTGGGCATCAGCCGGATCACCGTGACGCTGGCCTATACAGAGCTGCTGGCCAATGACTACCTCACCTCGCGCGGGCGGTCGGGGTATTTCGTGTCAGAAAACGCCCCGGTGCCGCCTTCCTACACGCCGCAGCAGAAGGCCGGCGATGCGATGGACTGGGATAAAGTGCTGGCACGCAGCTTTACCGGCGGCGACACGCCGCGCAAGCCGCAGGACTGGCGCGACTACCGCTATCCGTTCATTTACGGTCAGGCGGATGCGTCGCTGTTCGACCACGCCAACTGGCGGCTGTGCGCGCTCAGGGCGCTGGGGCAGAAAGATTTCTCGGCGCTGGCAAACGACTATTTCGACCAGGACGACCCGCTCTTGATCGAGTACATTGCCCGCCACACGCTGCCGCGGCGCGGCATCACCGCGCGGCCGCAGGAGATCCTGATCACGCTCGGGGCGCAGAACGCGCTGTGGATCACCTGCCAATTGCTGCTGAACCGCAAGCGCCGCGCCACGGTGGAGGACCCGGCCTATTACACCCTGCGCGACCAGGTGGTGCAGACCCGCTGCCAGATGGATTGCATCCCGGTGGACGCAGGCGGGCTGCCGCCGGAACAGATCCCGGAAGGCACCGATGTGATCTTCTGCACCCCCAGCCACCAGAGCCCGACCACCTTCACCATGCCGATGGAACGCCGCAAGGAGCTGTTGCGGCGGGCCAGCAGCATCGACGCGGTGATCGTCGAGGATGACTACGAGTTCGAGATGTCGTTCCTCGGGGCCCCCTCGCCGTCCTTGAAATCGCTCGATACCGAAGGGCGGGTGATCTATGCGGGCAGCTTCTCCAAGTCGCTGTTTCCCGGGCTGCGTCTGGGCTATCTGGTTGGATCGGAACCGTTTATCCGCCAGGCAAGGGCCTTGCGCGCCAGCGTGCTGAGGCATCCGCCAGGCCATGTGCAGCGCACGGTGGCCTATTTCCTGTCGCTGGGGCATTATGATGCTCAGATCCGCCGCACCGCCAAGGTGCTGCACGACCGCCGCGCGGTGATCGAGGACGCCATTCGCAAACATGGCCTTCAGATCGCAGGCGTCGGCGGCTATGGCGGCTCTGCCTTGTGGATGCGCGCGCCGGAAGGGGTGGACACTTCGGCGGTGGCAGAGCGGCTGAAGGAGAAAAGCGTCATCATCGAACCCGGTGCGCCGTTCTTTGCCGCCGGAAACCGCAAGCAGAATTACTACCGGCTGGGGTATTCCTCGATCCCCGCAACCCGGATCGAACCCGGTCTCGCGCTGCTTGCAAGCGCGCTGAAGCAAGGCTGAGCCCCCGCACACATCCGGGCGGCTCCCGCGCCCGCGCCAGCACAGGCTGCGCCGGCGCAGGCTGGCGGCCTTGGGCGGGGCGCCGCGCCTTGCGGCACGGCGCGGTCCCTTCAGCTTGCGCCGGCACTTGAGGAAACGGGGGGGGGCGGATCACAGCAACTGGCGCCGCAGGCGCCGGGCCCAACGGGCACAGCGCATCCTGCGGATGAGCGACGCCGGGCGGGAGGGTGCCTCTGGCCTTACCAGCCGGAAAAACTGGCCCTAACCCGGTCCTGCGCCGCCCCCTAAACCGGAGTCAATTCCCAGCCTCCGCGCCCGGAGGAATTCTGCGTCTCACTCAGGAGAACCCGCCATGAAAATGACCACCGAAGAAGCCTTCGTCAAAACGCTGCAGATGCATGGCATCCAGCACGCGTTTGGCATCATCGGCTCTGCAATGATGCCGATTTCCGACATCTTCCCCGCCGCGGGCATCACCTTCTGGGACTGCGCCCACGAAGGCTCCGGCGGCATGATGGCTGACGGCTACACCCGCGCCACCGGCAAGATGTCGATGATGATCGCCCAGAACGGCCCCGGCATCACCAACTTCGTGACCGCCGTAAAGACCGCCTACTGGAACCACACCCCGCTGCTGCTGGTCACCCCGCAGGCGGCCAACAAGACCATCGGCCAGGGCGGCTTCCAGGAGATGGAGCAGATGCGCATGTTCGCCGACTGCGTTTGCTACCAGGAAGAAGTGCGCGATCCCTCCCGCGTGGCCGAAGTGCTGAACCGGGTGATCATGAACGCCAAGCGCGCCTCCGCCCCGGCCCAGCTGAACATCCCGCGTGACATGTGGACCCAGGTGATCGACATCGAACTGCCCGCCATCGTCGAGTTTGAGCGCCCCTCCGGCGGCGAGACCGCCGTAGCCGAAGCGGCCAAGCTGCTCTCTGAGGCGAAGAACCCGGTGATCCTGAACGGTGCCGGCGTCGTCCTGTCCAAGGGCGGCATCGAAGCGTCCAAGGATCTGGCCGAGCGCCTGGATGCTCCGGTATGCGTTGGCTACCAGCACAACGACGCCTTCCCCGGCTCGCACCCGCTGTTTGCAGGCCCGCTGGGCTACAACGGCTCCAAGGCCGGCATGGAGCTGATCAAGGACGCCGACGTGGTACTGTGCCTTGGCACCCGCCTGAACCCGTTCTCCACCCTGCCGGGTTACGGCATGGAGTACTGGCCGGCCAATGCCAAGATCATCCAGGTCGACATCAACCCGGACCGCATCGGCCTGACCAAGAAAGTTTCTGTCGGCATCATCGGCGACGCCGCCAAGGTGGCGCAGGGCATTCTGGCGCAGCTGTCTGACACCGCCGGCGACGAGGGCCGCGCCGAGCGCAAGGCGCGCATTGCGGAAACCAAATCCCGCTGGGCCCAGCAGCTGACCGAGATGACCCACGAGGAGGACGATCCGGGCACCACCTGGAACGAGCGCGCCCGGGCCGACAAGCCGGACTGGATGAGCCCCCGCATGGCCTGGCGCGCCATTCAGGCCGCGCTGCCGAAAGAGGCGATCATCTCCTCCGACATCGGCAACAACTGCGCCATCGGCAACGCCTACCCGTCCTTCGAGGCCGGCCGCAAGTATCTGGCCCCCGGCCTGTTCGGCCCCTGCGGCTATGGCCTGCCGGCGGTTGTCGGCGCCAAGATCGGCAACCCGGACACTCCGGTTGTGGGCTTCTCCGGCGACGGTGCCTTTGGCATCGCGGTGAACGAGCTGACCGCGATCGGCCGCGGCGAGTGGCCCGCCATCACGCAGGTGGTGTTCCGCAACTACCAGTGGGGCGCGGAGAAGCGGAACTCCACCCTGTGGTTCGACGACAACTTCGTCGGCACCGAGCTGGACCAGCAGGTGTCTTATGCCGGCATCGCCAAAGCCTGCGGGCTGAAAGGCGTGGTTGCCCGCACCATGGACGAGCTGACCTCGGCGCTGGCCCAGGCGATCGAAGACCAGAAGAATGGCACCACCACATTGATCGAAGCGATGATCAACCAGGAGCTGGGCGAGCCGTTCCGCCGTGACGCCATGAAGAAGCCGGTCCGCGTGGCAGGCATCGACAAGGCCGACATGCGCGAACAGCAGGTCTGACGCGCGTGCCCCTGCCCTTTGACCTCTCTCCGGGCCAGGGGGCCTACCTGGCCGCCGCGTTGTTCGCGGCGGCCTTGATCCGGGGCTTTTCCGGCTTCGGGTTCTCCGCGATCTTCATCATCCTGGCGGCGCTGACCACCAACCCGCTGCCGCTGATCCCGGTGGTGTTTTCCTGCGAAATCGCCATGACCGCCTTTCAGGCGCGGGGCATCCGCCCGCATATCGACTGGCCCCGCGCCATTGCCCTGCTGGGCGGGGCCGCAGTCGCCACCGTTCCCGCCATCGCCATCATGGCACGGCTGGGCGAACAGGAGGCGCGGCTGGCGGTTTCCAGCCTGATCCTGGGGCTGAGCCTGGTGCTGCTGAGCGGCTGGCAGCTGGCGCGCCCGGTGGGGCGCAGCGGCAATCTGGGCGTGGGCGCCATCGCAGGCATCGCCAACAGCGCCGGTGTCGGCGGCCTGCCGGTCGCGGCCTTCCTGACCGCGCAGCCGGTGCCGCCCGCGGTGTTCCGCGCTACCATGATCGTGTTCCTGACCGGCATCGACGTGATGGCGCTGCCGGTGATGGCCGCAAACGGGCTGGTGGGGCCGGAAACCCTGACCGGCATCCTGCTGGCCTTTCCCATTCTGGGCCTCGGCATCTGGGCCGGGTCCCGCGGTTTCCAGGCGGTCTCTCAAAGCCTGTTCCGCCGCGCGGTTGTGCTGATGCTGACCGCGCTGTCGCTGATCAATATCGCTAAGCTTGCCGTCTGAACGAGGTGAATAAGATGTCCCGGATACTTATCGTGAACGCAGGTTCCTCCTCGATCAAGCTGGCCGTCTTTGGCGAGAGGCTGAAATCGCTGCTGACGGCCGAAGCAGCGGGCATCGGTGACAGCGGCGAGCTGCGGATCGGCGGCAGCCGCCAGCCTGCCGCTCTTGCAGACCACGCAGAAGCCTTCGAACGGCTTCTTGAGGGGCTCGCCGCCCAGGGCTATCCCGCTGCCGGTTTCGACGCAGCAGGCCACCGCGTTGTCCACGGAGGCGCAAGCCTGACGCGTCCGGAGCGTGTGACAGCGGCGCTGCTGGACCGGATCGACGCCTGCAGCCCGCTGGCACCGCTGCATAACCCGCACAATGCAGCGGCAATACGCACGCTGACGGCCCTGCTGCCGGACCTGCCGCAGGTTGCCTGTTTCGACACCGCGTTCCACGCAACCAACCCGGAGACCGCCGTGCGCTACGCCGTGCCGCCGTCCTGGCAGCAGGCCGGGATCCGCCGCTACGGGTTTCACGGCCTCAGCTACGAGGCTTTGCTGCGCCGGCTGGCGGAAACAACCGGCACAGCGCCGCCGCCCCGGCTGCTGGCATGCCATCTCGGCAACGGCGCCAGCCTGTGCGCCATTGCCGATGGCCAAAGCGTTGCAACCACAATGGGCTATTCCCCGCTGGAGGGGCTGACGATGGGCACACGCTCCGGCAGCATTGACGCCAGCGCCGTGCTGGACCGGGCAGAGCAAACCAGCATTGCCGAGGTGCGCAGGGACCTGCAGCAGCAATCCGGTCTGCTTGGCCTATCCGGCCTCTCCAACGACATGCGTGCGCTGCTGGAGGACGGCGGCGAAGCTGCCAGTTTTGCGGTCGAGCATTTCTGCTATTGGTGCGCGCGCCACGCAGGCTCGATGATTGCTGCGATGGAAGGCATCGACGCCATCGCCTTTACCGGCGGCATTGGCGAAAACTCCGAAGCCATCCGCACCAGGGTCTTGCAGCGGCTGTCGTGGACGGGAGTGCCGGACAGCGCCGTCCATGTCATTCCGGCAGATGAAGAGCGGCAGATCGCCCTGCATACAGGAAAACTGCTCCACCTGGAGTAAACATTTTCCTTCCATTTGCGCCCGATTTGGAAAACTATCCCAGGTGCAGCGCGACAGACTGAACACACCCGCAGCCGTCCGGCCCCCGTCTCCAGCAGCCCATCCTCCACCACATGCCCAAGGTTTCCCTCCATGTCCATCCTGACACCCATCTCTTCGCTGCAATCGGGTGAGTTGCAAGACAAGCTGCGCCTGCTGCTGCCGGGCGTGGCGGTTTCGGTCCTGGTCGCCATCACCGCACAGTTCCTTGCCGAGCATTACGCAACCCCTGCCATGCTGCTTGCGCTGCTGCTGGGGATAGCCGTCAGCTTTCTGGGCGAAGAGGGCAAGACCGTGCCCGGCATCGCCTTTTCCGCCCGCTCCCTGCTGCGGCTGGGGGTGGCCTTGCTGGGGGTGCGGGTGTCGATGGTGCTGATGATGGGGCTTGGCTGGGACTTGATCGCGCTGGTTGTTGGCGGCGTGATCGCCACCATTGCCTTCGGCCTCGCCGTGGCGCGGTTCTTTGGCCACAAGTGGCGCTTTGCGCTTCTGACCGCAGGCTCCGTGGCAATCTGCGGGGCGTCGGCGGCGATGGCCATCAGTGCCATCCTGCCCCGTGACGACCGCTCCGAGGAGCGGCTGATCTTCACGGTGATGGGCGTGACGGTGCTGTCGACGGTGGCGATGATCGCCTATCCGATCCTGGTGAATGTGCTGGAGCTGAACTCCCTTCAGGCCGGGGTGTTCCTGGGCGGCACCATCCACGACGTGGCGCAGGTGGTCGGCGCGGGTTTCTCAATCTCCGAGCAGACCGGCGACACCGCCACCCTGGTCAAGCTGATGCGGGTGGCAATGCTGGCGCCTATCGTGCTGGCGGCCTCGCTGATGATCCGCTCCTTTGCCGAGCTGCCCGGCGACGGCAAGCGGCCGCCCATTCTGCCGGGCTTTGTGATTGCCTTTCTGGTGCTGGCCGGGATCAACTCCTTTGGGCTGATCCCGCCGGCCGTTACCGAATTCCTCAGCCAGGCTTCGCGCTGGCTGCTGCTCACCGCAATCGCTGCGGTGGGAATGAAAACAAATCTGAAACAGGTCCTGGCCGTAGGAGGCGCGGCCATTGCCCTGATCATCGTCGAAACTCTGTTCATTGCCGGGCTGATCCTGGCGGGGATCGAGCTGTTGACCTGATCGGGGAGACCAGAAGGGAGGCCAGATGACATTCCAGCAACCCCGGGTGGACACGTCCCCCCCTGTATCCGACGAGGTGCGGAAAACCACCTGCTACATGTGCGCCTGCCGCTGCGGCATCAACGTGCATATGAAGGACGGTAAGGTCGCCTATATCGAGGGCAACCGCGACCACCCGGTGAACAAGGGTGTTCTGTGCGCCAAGGGTTCGGCTGGGATCATGCAGGTGAACGCCCCGTCGCGGCTGCGCGCCCCGCTCAAGCGGGTGGGGCCGCGCGGATCGGGCGAGTTCCGGGAGATTTCCTGGGACGAGGCGATCAGCACCGCCGTTGGCTGGCTGAACGAGCTGCACGAAACCGCGCCGCAGAAACTGGCCTTCTTCACAGGACGCGACCAGAGCCAAAGCTTCACCAGCTTCTGGGCCCAGAACTTCGGCACGCCGAATTACGCCGCGCACGGCGGCTTCTGCTCGGTCAACATGGCGACCGCCGGCATCTACACCATGGGCGGCGCGTTCTGGGAATTCGGCCAGCCCGACTGGGAGCACACCAAGCTGTTCATGCTGTTCGGGGTGGCCGAGGACCACGACTCCAATCCGATCAAGATGGGCATCGGCAAGATCAAGAAGCGCGGCGCGCGGGTGATCGGCGTCAATCCGATCCGCTCCGGCTATAACGCGGTGGCGGATGATTGGGTCGGCATCACACCCGGCACCGACGGGCTGTTCATCCTGTCGCTGGTCCACGTGCTGATGAAGGCGGGGAAGATCGACCTCGATTATCTCAGCCGCTACACCAACGCGCCGGTGCTGATCAACGCCGCCGAAGGCCCGGACAACGGCCTGTTCCTGCGCGATGATGACGGCAAAATGCTGGTGATCGACCGCAATACCGGCAACCTCACCCCCTTTGACCAGCCCGGCGTGCGCCCGGACCTGACCGCGGTTTACGAACGGGACGGCGTCACCCACCGCCCGGTCTTCCACCTGATGGCGGAGCGCTACCTGTCGCCAGACTACGCGCCGGAGGCGATTGCGGACAAATGCGGCATCCCGGCCAAGCGCATCCGCGCCATCGCCGGAGAGCTGGCCCGCGTCGCCTTTGACGAGGCGTTTGAGCTGGATGTGGAATGGACCGACTTCCGCGGCGAAACCCACAGCAAGATGACCGGCCGCCCGGTGTCGATGCACGCGATGCGCGGGGTGTCGGCGCACGCCAACGGCTTCCAGACTTGCCGCGCGCTGCACGTGCTGCAGATCCTGCTGGGCACCGTGGAGGTGCCCGGCGGCTTCCGCTTCAAGCCGCCCTACCCCAAACCCGTCGAGGCGCACCCTACCCCGCACGGCGACCGCCGTCCCGGCCGTCCGCTGGATGGACCGCACCTCGGCTTCCCGCGCGGCCCCGACGATCTGCTGCTTGACGAAAACGGCAATCCCCAGCGCATCGACAAGGCGTTCACCTGGGAAAACCCGATGTCGGCGCACGGGCTGATGCACATGGTGATCTCCAACGCCCATGCGGGCGATCCGTACAAGATCGACACGCTGTTCATGTACATGGCCAACATGTCGTGGAACTCCTCGATGAACACCAAGGGCGTGATGGAGATGCTGAGCGCCCGCAACGACGACGGCGGCTATATGATCCCGCACATCATCTACTCCGATGCCTATTCATCGGAGATGGTGGCCTATGCGGATCTGATCCTGCCCGACACCACCTATCTGGAACGGCACGATTGCATTTCGCTGCTGGACCGTCCGATCTGCGAGGCGGATGCGGCGGCGGATGCGATCCGCTGGCCGGTGATTGAGCCCGACCGCGATGTGCGCGGCTTCCAGTCGGTGCTGATCGAGCTGGCCAACCGGATGAGCCTGCCGGGATTCACCAACGCCGATGGCAGCCCCAAGTGGAAGGATTACGCCGACTACATCGTCAACCACGAGCGCAAGCCCGGCATCGGCCCGCTGGCAGGCTTCCGCGGCAAGGATGGCGACAAGGAAGGCCGCGGTGAGGTGAACCCGGATCAGCTGAACCGCTATATCGAAAACGGCGGCTTCTATGTCGCTCACATCCCGCAAGGCGCAGATTACTACAAACCCTGGAATGCGGCCTATCAGAACTGGGCAGTAGGCATGGGGCTTTATGACAGCCCGCAACCCTATCTGTTCCAGCTCTACGTGGAGCCGATGCGCAAGTTCCAGCTGGCCGCCGAAGGCCACTGCGAACGGCAGCCGCCGGATCACTTGCGCCAGCGGCTGAAGACGGTGATGGACCCGCTGCCCATCTGGTACGAGACGGATCAGCAGGGCAACGAGGGCTTCACCATAAATGCGCTGACCCAGCGGCCGATGGCGATGTACCACTCCTGGGGCACCCAGAACGCCTGGCTGCGCCAGCTGCACGGCCGCAACCCGCTTTATGTCCCGACGAGGCTGATGCGCGAGCACGGGCTGCAAGACGGCGACTGGGCCAAGGTTTCGTCGCCGCACGGGTCGATCACCGTGCCGGTGATGGAAATGGCGGCGCTGAACGAAAACACTGTCTGGACCTGGAATGCCATCGGCAAGCGCAAGGGCGCCTGGGCGCTGGAACAGGACGCGCCCGAGGCCACCAAGGGTTTTCTTTTGAACCATCTGATCCACGAGTTGCTGCCGCCCAAGGGTGACGGCCTGCGGTGGGCGAACTCCGATCCGATCACCGGCCAGGCGGCCTGGTTCGACCTCAAGGTCAAAATCGAAAAGGCCGCCGCCCCGGACGGTCTGCAGGAAAGCCAGCCAGCCTTCCCGGCGCAGAAGTCGCCAGTTGGCACCGGCCCCAAGGAACTGAAATGGAAGGTCGGCAAATGACGGTGCAAAATTTTTGCGAAAAATTTTGCCAAGACTTTTCTGAAAAGTCTTGGTCCGCAACCCCGCAACGGAGGTGCCCGGAATGACTGAGCTTCCCGCCAAGACAGACCGCAAGATGGGCCTGGTCATCGACCTGGACACCTGCGTCGGCTGCCATGCCTGCGTGATCTCCTGCAAAGGCTGGAACACGGAAAACTACGGCGCTCCGCTGTCGGATCAAGAGCCCTACGGCGGCGATCCGTCGGGGACTTTTCTGAACCGTGTTCATTCCTATGAAGTCCAGCCCGAGCACGGCCACGCGCAGCTGATCCACTTCCCCAAATCCTGTCTGCACTGCGAGGACGCGCCTTGCGTCACCGTCTGCCCGACCGGTGCCAGCTACAAGCGCGTGGAGGACGGCATCGTTCTGGTGAACGAGGACCACTGCATCGGCTGCGGCCTGTGCGCCTGGTCCTGCCCCTATGGCGCGCGCGAGCTGGACCTGGCCGAGGGCGTGATGAAGAAATGCACCCTCTGCGTGGACCGGATCTATAATGAGAACCTGCCGGAGATAGACCGCACCCCGTCCTGCGTGCGGACCTGTCCCGCAGGCGCGCGCCATTTCGGCGATCTGGGCGATCCGGACAGCGATGTCTCCAAACTGGTGGCGGAGCGCGGCGGCATGGACCTGATGCCGGAAATGGGCACCAAGCCGGTGAACAAATACCTGCCGCCCCGGCCCAAGGACCGGATTGAGGAACAGATCGACATCCTCGCCCCGCTGCTGGCACCGGTCGCCGAAGAGCCGCAAGGCTTCCTCGCATGGCTGGACAAGGCACTCGACAAACTTCCGGGCCAGTCTTCAGGGGGAGCGAACTGATGCATCCGGCGCCATCCGTCATCCTGTTCACCACATTCTCCGGCCTGGGCTTTGGACTGCTGGTCTTCCTGGGCCTCGGCCTGCCCGCGGTGACCGGCACCGTGGCCTTTGTATTCTACGCCATCGCCTATGCGCTCGCGGTTAGCGGGCTGCTGGCCTCGACCTTCCACCTCGGCCGCCCGGAGCGGGCCTGGCGGGCCCTCACGCAATGGAAAACCAGCTGGCTGTCGCGCGAGGGTATTTGCGCGGTCGTTGCGCTGATCGTCATGGGCCTCTACGCGTTTGGCGCGGTCTTCCTGAACAGCCACTGGACGCTGCTGGGCTGGACCGGCGCGGGCCTGAGCCTCGCAACCGTTTTCACCACCTCAATGATCTACACCCAGCTCAAGGCGATCCCGCGCTGGAACATGGAACTGACGCCCGCAGTGTTCCTGTCCTTCAGCCTGGCTGGCGGTGCGCTGCTGGCCGGGGCCGAAGATTTGGCACCCTGGCTGCTGGCCATCGCAGGCGCGCTGCAGCTGGCCTATTGGGCCAAAGGGGACCGGGCGCTGGAAACCTCCGGCACCAACCTGGGCACTGCGAGCGGACTGGGGGACCGCGGGTCCGTGCGGGCCTTTGAGCCGCCGCACACTGGCACCAACTACCTGTTGCGGGAGTTTGTGCATGTGGTGGGCCGCAAGCACGCGCAAAAGCTGCGGATCATTGCCTTTGTCCTCGGTTTTGCGCTGCCTCTGCTGCTGATCCTGACACCGGTGCAGGGCTTTGCGGTCAAGCATCTGTTTGCAGCCCTCGCGGTGCTGTCACATCTCGCAGGCGTCGCGGTCTCGCGCTGGCTGTTCTTTGCCCAGGCCGAACATGTGGTCGGCCTATACTACGGCAAGCGCTGACACACGCCGGGGCGCCTGAACGGGGCGCCCCGGATTTTTTTTCAGCATTTTCCTTACGGCATGTCACAAACCGCGCGGCTGCCTCGTCCTGTTCCTGAAGCCATCTGAAAGGAACAGAAAATGACCCAACGCCTTGACCACTTCACCGCCGCGCCTGACCTGTTTCAGCCGATGCTGGAGCAGGAAAAGCTGTTCAAGGACAGCACCCTTGAGCACAGCCTGGTGGAGCTGGTGAAACTGCGCGCCTCGCAAATCAACGGCTGCGCCTTCTGCATCCACATGCACAGCCGCGACCTGCGTGCCCATGGCGAAAGCGAGGACCGGATGCAGCTGCTGAACGCCTGGCACGAGTCCTCGCTGTATTCGGACCGCGAGCGGGCCGCCCTGGCCTGGACCGAGGCGCTGACCCGGGTTGAGGCTAGCGGCGCACCGGATGCAATTTACGAGAACGTTGCGCAGCTGTTTTCCCCGCGCGAGCAGGTGCTGCTGACACTGCTGATCAGCGCCATCAACGCCTGGAACCGGATTGCAATCGGTTTCCGCACCCCGCATCCTGCCGCGCAGGAGGCCAATGCCGCGTGACAGCTCAGCAAGAAAATGACGGAACCGATGCGTTCCTGACCGCGCGGCCGCGATTGTTTGCGGCCGCGTACCGGATGCTGGGCACCGTCAGCGACGCCGAAGACATCCTGCAGGACGCCTATCTGCGCTGGCAGGCGGCACCGCAGGCACAGGTGCAAGACGCGACCGGGTATCTGATGCGGATCACCACAAGGCTGTGCCTGGACCAGCTGAAATCGGCCCGCGCCAGGCGGGAAACCTATCCCGGCGAATGGCTGCCAGAGCCCTTGCTGACCGACGACCCGGCTGAGCATCTGGACCATGACGTCTCCGTTGCGCTGCTGCTGGCGCTGGAGACCCTGTCGCCGCTGGAGCGCGCAGCCTTTCTGCTGCACGACATCTTCGACAGCTCGTATGACGATGTTTCCGCCGCGCTGAACCGGTCTTCCGCAGCCTGCCGCCAGCTGGCCGCACGCGCCCGGCGCAAGGTGCAGCGGCTGCGCCCGCAGGCGCCGGCAAATCCCGATCAGGGGCGGGATCTGGCCGAGGCGTTTTTCCGCGCGTCCAGAACGGGCGACACCGCGGCTCTGACGCAGATGCTGGCGCAGGATGTGCAGCTGATCTCCGATGGCGGCGGCAAGGCAATGGCCACGCTGAACCCGATTTACGGGCTGGAGCGCGTGCTGCGGCTGTGCGAGGGGCTGGCCCGCAAGGCTGGGCGCGGTCTGCCGGAGCACTGGCGGCTGTGCCAGCTGAACGGCCTGCCCGCCATTTTGAGCCGTGAACCGGACGGCATCCTTCAGGCCATCGCGCTGGAAGTCTGGAACGGGCGGATTGCCCGTATCTATGTGACCCGCAACCCGGACAAGATGCGGCATCTGGCGGAGCCGCTGATGCAGTCAGAAGGGGCCGGCCCCTCTTGCCCCTGACGGGGCAATTCACCCGGGGATATTTTCAGCCAGGTGAACAGGGGGCCTGGAATGAAAACGGGCGGCGCTCCGTGAAGGGGCCGCCCGGCATTGCCTGACTGGATCCGGGGTCAGAGCAGGCCCGCGTAAGCCATGGCAGCATCAATGGCCGCCTTGGTGCTGTCTTCCAGCGTGGTCAGCGGCGAGCGCACTTCTTCGCTGCACATGCCCAGCTTGCTGAGACCGTATTTTGCGCCTGCCAGGCCCGGCTCGATGAAGATCGCTTCATGCAGCGGCATCAGCTTGTCCTGATACTCCAGCGCCTTGGCAAAATCGCCCGCCAGGGTTGCCGCCTGGAACTCGGCGCAGAGCTTCGGCGCCACGTTGGCGGTCACCGAGATGCAGCCGACGCCGCCGTGGGCGTTGAACCCCAGCGCGGTGGCATCTTCGCCGGACAGCTGGATGAAGTCCGCACCGCAGGACGCGCGCTGCTGGCTGACGCGGGCCAGATCGCCGGTGGCGTCCTTCACACCCACGATGCGCGGCAGCTTGGCCAGCTCACCCATGGTTGCAGGCGTCATGTCGACAACCGAGCGGCCGGGGATGTTGTAGATGATGATCGGGATGCCGGCGCAATCATGCGCTGCCGTGAAATGCTGCACCATGCCGCGCTGAGTCGGCTTGTTGTAATAGGGCGTCACAACCAGGGCGGCATCGGCGCCGACCTTCTCGGCAAACTCCACGAAGCGAATCATCTCGACGGTGTTGTTGGAGCCTGCACCGGCAATCACCGGCACCCGGCCGGCCGCGGCCTTGACCACCTCGGCAATGACGGTTTCATGCTCTTCGTGGGTCAGCGTCGGGCTTTCGCCGGTCGTGCCGACCGGCACCAGGGCGCTGGAGCCTTCGGCAATCTGCCATTCCACCAAGCGTTTGAGCGCATCCAGATCCAG
Organism: Leisingera sp. UBA4491; assembly: GCF_002388965.1. NCBI lineage: Bacteria > Pseudomonadati > Pseudomonadota > Alphaproteobacteria > Rhodobacterales > Roseobacteraceae > Leisingera > Leisingera sp. UBA4491. The sequence goes on from NZ_DGNN01000017.1 coordinate 93,668, forward strand.
CTCGCCGTTCGAAAACGGGGTGACGAGTGCTGGCATAGAGCCTTTGAACATGGGCACGCTCCCTTTTGCTGCAGGTGCAGGCGGCAATCCGCCGCCGTCAAGATACGGAATGCCAGTGATTTGAGTTGATACCGGCACGCCAATGAGTAACGTTCAAGCCTCTATCCCCGGACTGCTGGAAAATGCAAGAGATGACACGCATCCTGGCCCTTATTCTGCTGATATCCGCGGCCCTGCCTGGGGCACCGGCGCAGGCGCGCGATCTGGGCACCGCGCTGGAGCTCATGCGGGCGCAAAAATGGGATCAGGCCGCGCGTGAGGCCGGGGCGCAGCAAAGCGCTGCCCGCGACATTATCGAATGGCACCGGCTGCGGGCCGGGCTGGGGTCGGCGGGCGATGTGATGGCGTTCCTGCAGCGGCGCCCGGACTGGCCGGGACTGGACTATCTGCGGCGCGAAAACGAGGATGTGATTGCCGCAACCGGCCGCGAGACCATCCTCGTGTTTTATGCAAACGAGCGGCCCCAAACCGCCGAAGGCGCGCTGAGCCTGGGCAAGGCGCTGATTGACCGCGGACAGCAGGGCGATGGCGAGGCGGAGATCGTGCTGGCCTGGCGCACCATGGCAATGGGCAGCGCTATCCAGGATCTTTACCTGCGCGATTTCGCCAAGCTGCTGAAGCCGCATCACACTGCCAGACTGGACCGGCTGTTGTGGGAGGATCACCTGGTCAGCGCCAAACGGATGCTGCCGCTGGTGCCCGAGGACGAGCGCAAGCTGGCTGAGGCGCGCATTGCCTTGCAGGAGCGCGCGCCCGGTGTGGACGCAAAGATTGAGGCAGTTCCGGACCGGCTGAAGGGAGCCGCAGGCCTCGCCTATGACCGTTTTGCCTGGCGTGACCGCAAGCGGCTGCAGGACGGCGCCATCGCCATGATGATGGACCGCAGCACCAGCGCCGAAAACCTGGGCGAACCCGGAAAATGGCTGCGCCGCCGCCGTGATCTGGCCCGGCAACTGATGCGCGACGGCGATCATGAGCGCGCCTATCAGCTGGCCGCCTATCACTTTTCCACCCCCGCGGACGGCTATGGATACTCCGATTGCGAATGGCTGGCGGGTTACATCGCCCTGCAGAAGCTGCGCGACCCGGAACTGGCCGCCGTGCACTTCCAGCGTTTCCTGGACTCGGTGGCAACCCCGATCTCGATCGGCCGCGGCGGTTATTGGCTGGGCCGCGCCTATGCGGCGATGGGCGAAGCCGACAAGGCGCATGAGGCCTATGCCAAGGGGGCGGAATATCAGACGTCGTTCTATGGGCTGCTGGCGGCGGAAAAACTGGGCCGCCCCTTTGACCCTGCCTTGGTGAAACCCGCGGAACTGCCGGACTGGCGGACGGCGGATTTCATGCAGTCCTCCGTTGCGGAGGCCGGCCTGATGCTGCTGAAAGCGGGCGATCTGGCACTGGCCGAGCGTTTCCTCACCCATCTGGTCGAAGGCCTGCCGCCGGTGCAGGCGCGCCAGTTGGGGCAGATGGCGGTGGAGCTGAACCAGCCGCATCTGGCGGTCATGATCTCCAAACGCGCCGCCCGCGGCGGGGTGGAGCTGGAGGGCGCCTATTATCCGCTGCATCCGGTTGCCAAGCGGCAACTGCCGATGGCTGAGGAAATGACCCTGGCCATTGCCCGGCGCGAAAGCGAATTCGACCCGGCTGTGATCAGCCATGCCGGCGCGCGCGGGCTGATGCAGGTGATGCCGACCACCGCCAAACTGGTGGCGACCGAGCTGGGCATCCTGGCGGGCCATAACACCTCCCGCCTGACGGCGGAGTGGGATTACAACGCCAAGCTGGGAGCCAATTACCTGGCCGGGCTGGCGGGCAAGTTCCGCGGCAACGTGGTGATGATGGCAGCGGGCTATAATGCCGGGCCGCATCGCCCCACGACCTGGATGGAGCGCTATGGCGACCCGCGCGGCGGCAGCCCGGACATCGTCGACTGGATCGAGCACATCCCCTTCAACGAGACCCGAAACTACGTGATGCGGGTCACCGAAAGCTTGCCGGTCTACCGTGCCCGGCTGGGCAAGGCCCCGCTGCCGGTCCCGTTCTCGCAGGAGCTGAGCGGCTCAACCCTTCATGCGTTCGCGCCATAGGGTGAACAGCCCCGCCGCGATGATGACCCCCGCACCGATGGCAACATTGGTGCGGATCACCTCGCCAAACACCGCCACGCCCAGCATCGCCGCCCAGATCAGGTGGAAATAGGCAAAGGGCTGCACGGCGCTGGCCTCGGCCATCTCGTAGCACTTGATCAGCAGCCAGTGGCCCGTGACGCCGGAAACGCACAATAGCGCCATCCAGAACCAGTCACCCTGGCTCATCGGCTCCCAGAACCAGATGCCGATGGCGGTCATGAAGACCATGCCGGCAACCCCGGTCCAGAAGAAGCTGGTTGCGGTGCTGTCCCGGCGCGCGGCATAGCGCGTGACCAGGCCGTAGACCGCAAACATCAGCGCTGAGATGAAGGGGATCACCGCCGCCGGATTGAACACGCCCATGCCTGGCTGCAGGATGATCAGCACGCCAACGAGGCCGACACCGATCGCCGCCCAGCGCCTCCAGCCCACGCTTTCGCCCAGCACCGGGCCGCTCAGCGCCGCCACCAGCAGCGGGTAGCAGATGAACACCGCCTGGCTTTCGATGAGGCCCAGCACGGTAAAACCGTAAACCGCCACGCAGATTTCCCCGACCAGCAGCACACCGCGGAAGATCTGCAGCCATAGCTGATCGGTCCGGGCCGCTGCCCTGATCCCGCCCGGCGTCCGTGCCGCCAGAAACACCACAAAGGCGGCAAAGAACCAGTAGCGGACCATGACGACCATATAGGTGTTGTAAGTGCCCGCCAGATGGCGCGAGATACCGTCCTGCAGCGCAAAGACGACGGTGGCGCCGATCATCAGCAGGATGCCGAGCGGCACGTTGTTTTGCTGCACCCGCGGCGGGGGCAGGCTCTTGGCCTGTGGAACCGTGCTCATGGCAGTACCGCCCTTGTCATATGCCGCTTGCGCCCGTAGCCGGGAATGCGGGTCACTTCAAATCCTGCCGCCTCCAGCCCGCGGCGCACGAAGCCCGCCGCGGTGTAGGTCGCAGCCGTCCCGCACGTCGCGGTATGCGCGGCAACTTCCGCCATCAGGGCCTCCCCCCACAGCTCGGGGTTCTTGGCCGGAGAGAACCCGTCCAGAAACCAGGCATCCGCCTGCCCTGTCCACTCCGGCAGCGACATCCGCGCGTCGCCGGCAATGACCTCCAGTTGCAGGCTGCCCAGATCGCACCGGCCCGTGCCGCTCCATTCCGCCAGAAACCGCTCCGCCCAGGGGGCAATGGCCGGAAAGGCCTCCAGCGCCTTGGCCATGTCAGCGGGCACCATCGGAAAGGCCTCGAAACTGGTGAAGCGCAGCGGCCCCTCCTGCCCCGCCGCTTCCCAGGCGCGCCAGGCCGCCAGCATATTGAGACCGGTGCCAAAGCCCAGCTCGGCAACCCGGAATCCCGGTGCAAACCGCGCGGGCAGATCATTGCCCGCCAGGAACACATGCTCCGTCTCCGCCAGCCCGTCCTGGATCGAGAAATAGGGATCATCGAACTGATCCGACACCGGAACGGTGCCATCGCGCCAGCTGAGGCGGGCCTGCTGGTCTGCCATGCTATAATCCCCTAAGTGAGTGTCTGGAACGGCGCGACACTGGCGAAAGGAATATCAAATGGCAATGGCAGATGTGACGGTGCGCGGGGCGGGCATCTTCGGCCTGTCTACCGCCTGGGTCTGCGCCCGGCGCGGTGCGCGTGTGCAGGTGGTGGACCCCTTCGGCGCCGGGGCAGGCTCCAGCGGCGGCCTCGTTGGTGCCCTTGCCCCGCATGTGCCGGAGAACTGGAACCCCAAGAAGCAGTTCCAGCTGGAAAGCCTGCTGATGGCAGAAACCTTTTGGGCTGAGGTCGAGGCCACCGGCGGTGTGTCCCCCGGTTACGGCCGCACCGGGCGCCTGCAGCCGATCATCGACGAACGCACGCTGGACCTTGCCCGCCAGCGCGAAATCTCCGCACGCACGCTGTGGAAGGACGAGGCCGAATGGCGCGTCTGCAAGGCGGACAGCCTTGGCCCCTGGGTGCCGCCCAGCGCCACCGGATATGTCATCCACGACACCCTCAGCGCCCGCATGCACCCCCGCCGCGCCTGCGCCGCGCTGGTCTCTGCCCTTGCGGTGATGGGAGTGGAGATCCAGGCCGAGGCTCCGGACCAAGGCAAGGTGGTCCACGCCAAGGGCTACGCAGGCCTTCTGGAGCTAAACGAGGCCTTCGGCAAGACCATCGGCGGCGGCGTCAAAGGCCAGGCCGCGCTGCTGAGGTTCCACGAAGGCGAGGTGCCGCAGCTTTATGCCGGCGGCCTGCACATCATCCCGCATGCGGACGGCACCCTGGCGATCGGGTCCACCTCAGAGCGCGATTTCGAGGACGGCACGGCGACAGATGCCCAGCTTGATGACGTGATCGAGCGCGCCCGCTCTGCGGTGCCGGTGCTGCACGGTGCGGAGGTCATTGAACGCTGGGCCGGCGTGCGCCCCCGCGCCAAGTCGCGCGCCCCGATGCTGGGCGCCTGGCCCGGCCGCGCCGGCCACTATATCGCCAACGGCGGCTTCAAGATCGGCTTCGGCATGGCCCCCAAGGCGGCCCATGTGATGGCGGATCTGCTTCTCGAAGGCAGGGACAGCATCCCCGCGGGCTTCCGGGTCGAAGACAACCTCTGACACCACCACCCTGCGCCGCGCAGCGGCGCCAGGCCCAAGCCCCTAATCTGCCCGCCAGGGCAGCTTGGGGCGCGGGAGCACGCCGCCGCCCGCCCCCGGCCTCAGCGGGTCAGTTCCGAACGCAGCTTCTGCATAAGCTTGGTCAGCGTGGCCTCATACTGCTCGCTTGTCAGCCGCCCGGCTTCATCGAATTCCTTGCTGGAGCCTGCCAGATGCACCGCTGGACCCGACAGCACCCGCGGCTGGAACGGCACCAGGAAGCTGCGCAGCAGCGCCTGCGCCTGCTCGCCGCCGGCCCGTCCGGCTGCGGCCGACATCACTGCAACAGGCTTATCCGCCCAAGGATTGCCCTCGGTGCGGCTCACCCAGTCCAGCGCGTTCTTCAGCACGCCGGACGGCCCCTTGTTGTATTCCGGGGTGGAGATCACCACCGCATCCGACGCCGCGATCTGATCGGCCAGCTTTTGCACTGCGGGGGGAATGCCGTCTGCCGCCTCGGCGTCGCCATCATAGAGCGGCAGGTTCAGGTCCGCCTCTACCACCGACGCGGGTCCGAACACCCGGACTGCCTCTGCCAGCAGCTTGCGGTTGGTGGCCTCGCGGCGCAGCGATCCGGAAATGGTGAGCAGTACAGGGTCAGCCATGGGGAAATCCTTCTGTTCGCGTCTGTGTTTCATCCATCATGTATGCGGCGGCCCGCAGCATGAAACAGCAATGGCCGCGCAGGCAATGTGCAGCGTTACGCGAACCGGCGCTGCCGCAGACACAAAAACAGCCCGCCCCGCTGGGGGACGGGCTGCGCATTTTGCCGCCGGCAACCGGATCAGGCCGCCTGCGGGATAACCACAACTTCGACGCGGCGGTTGCGGGCCTTGCCCTCCGGCGTCAGGTTGGAGGCCACCGGCTGCGACTCGCCGCGGCCGATGATCCGCATCCGGTGATAGGGCACGCCGCCTGCTTGGATATGGCTGGCCACTGCGTTGGCGCGGCGCTCCGACAGGCCCTGGTTGTAACCGGCGTCGCCATCGCTGTCGGTGTGGCCGATCACCTGGATGGCGCTGTTGGGGTAGCGCACCAGGCTGTCGGCGACCCGGCGCAGGTCGGCCTGCACCGCCGGCGCAACCGCGGCGCTGTCGGTGGCAAAGGTCAGATCGTTCGGGAAGGACAGGATCAGCCGGTCGCCGGTGTTGACGATGGTGATCGAGTCATTGGCCAGCGTCTGGCGCAGCTCGCGCTCCTGCGCGTCGAGCTGGTTGCCGATCACGCTGCCGGCCGCGGCACCGACCAGCGCCCCGGTTGCAGCCCCAAGGCCGCGGTCGGAATCATTGGCAATCGCACCGACGCCCGCGCCGATGATGCCGCCCAGGACTGCGCCCTTCTGGGTGTTGCTGCCCGGCGTGCCGACGGTTGCGGGATCGGTACAGGCGCTCAGGCCCAGTGCTGCGGCGACAATACCAGCCGTGGTGAGTTTCATCTGCATCATCAAATTGCCTTCTGCTTTCTAAGGTCCGGGCGATGCCCGGCGGTCCGCACGAATATCGTGCCGGTGCCGCGGCTACTCAAGACACGGTCTTGCAGTTTCGGCGAAATACCGCGCAAAATCCGCGTTAACACCGCATTTTACGGCGCAAAGGCGAAGTTCCAGCCTTCCTGTTCCATCCACAGTTTGCGCAAGGCCCCGGCCTCAGGCGCAAACCCGTCTTCCAGCACGTCCGCTGCCAGCATCCGGTCGGTGCGGAAGTGGCGGAAACCGCCGCGCAGCTCGCACCAGGCCGCGAGCATGGTGCAGTCGATATGGTAGATCAGCGCCAGCGGCCGCAGGGTGCGGCAGCTCTCGCCGCTGTCCGGGCTGAGGTAGGTGAGCTGCAGCTTGCGGCTTTCCCGCACCGCCTGGCGCAGCAGCGCCTTGGAGACACAGCCCTGCTCCGGGTCATCCAGCGGTGCGCCCCAGGGGGCCACCTGCAGCCAGTCGGCGGTGGCATGCACATCCTTGATCTTGTGGCTCACCCGCGCGGCCGCCTTCTGCAAGGCGCCGTCACCGGTGCGCATCAGCATCGCCAGGCCAACGTGAAGCGCCTCCAGCTCCTCCTCGTCGAAATTGAGCGGCGGCAGGTCGTACCCCTTGCGCAGCATGTAGCCGATCCCCGCCTCGCCCTCCACCGGCGTGCGCATCGCCTGCAGCGCTGCGATGTCGCGGTAGATCGTCCGCTTGCTGACCTCCAGCGTCCCGGCAAGATCCTCCGCCCGCACCGGGGCCGTGGCGGTGCGCAGGATCTGGATGATTTCAAACAGGCGGCCGGTGCGCGGCATGGGCAAGCTCCAATGACAGTCTGCTGACACTCTAGCACATGCCACTGACAACAGCCTGTCAGCAGTGCTCTGGTTTTCTGGCCTCCGCAAGAAGGAGAAACCCGTTGCTGAGTTATGACTGGATCGTGCTGATCACCCTGGGCCTGGACCGCTGGGAACACCAGCGCCGCCCCCTCGCCCCGCATGAAATCGAGCTTGAGGCAGCGCGCAGGCGTCACACGGCGCAACAGGCGGCAAAACCCGCCCGTTCCGGACTGCTGAAGCGCCTGTTCAGCCGGCGGCGCGCGCGTCCTGCGCCGGGTTGTCCTCGTCCCGGGCGGCCTCATAAGCGAGCATCGCGCGCTTGACCGGCAGCCCCCAATGGTAGCCGCCCAGCGCGCCGGACTTGCGCAGCGCACGGTGGCAAGGGATCAGCCAGCTGACCGGGTTGCGCCCCACTGCAGTGCCGACAGCCCGGACCGCCCGCGGAGAGCCGATCGCCAGGGCCAGTTCGGAATAGGTGGAGACATGGCCCGAGGGGATCCGCAGCAGCGCTTCCCAGACCTTGATCTGCAACGGCGCGCCGATCATGTGCAGGGCGGTCTCGCCCTTCTGGGCAAAGGCCGCCTCTGCCAGCGGGCGCAGGGCCGCGGGGTCCTCGGTAAATTCCGCCTGCGGCCAGCGGGCGCGCATGTCGGCCATGGCGGGCTCCGCCCCGGTCTCGGCGGCAAAGGCCAGCCCGCAGATGCCCTTTTCCGTGCCCATCACCAGCGCCAGACCAAAGGGGCTGTCGAACCAGCCCCAGAAGATCCGCAACCCGTCCCCCTTGCGGGCATATTCGCCCGGGCTCATCGCCTCCCAGCGCAGGAACAGGTCGTGCAGCCGCCCGGACCCGGACAGCCCCACCGCGTGCGAGGCCTGCAGCGTGGTGAACCGGTCGCGCAGCAGCGCCTTGGCATGGCCCAGGCGCAGATACTGCTGATAGCGCTTGGGCGAGACGCCGACCCAGGCCGAAAACAGGCGCTGGAAGTGCGCCGCGCTCATGTCCATGCGGGCGGCCAGCTGTTCCAGCGTCAGATCCTCTCCGCCATCGTCGATCAGCTCAATCGCCCGCCGCATGACGCCGTAGTGATAGGTGCTTTCCCGTGCTTCAATATTCATCGCTCTGTCCTTCGGCAGTCATGCAAGCCAGGTTACCGCGCGCAGGCCCGCCATTCGACCCGGAACATGCGAAATCCATCGCCCGGCGCAACCGCGTTGTGCAGGCTGGCCGGAGTGCCGCCGTGAAACGCCCGTCTAGCGGGTTCCGGGGCGCAAAATAAATTGCGCTTTAAGGTCTGACCTGTACATATGGCGCGCGATGGCCAAGCAACTCGATTATCATACCCTCCGCGAGATCTTTACCCGGTTTCAGGCGGCGGAGCCCGAACCCAAGGGCGAGCTGGATCACGTCAACGCCTACACGCTGGTGGTGGCGGTGGCGCTGTCCGCGCAGGCAACCGATGCCGGCGTGAACAAGGCAACCCATGAATTGTTTAAAATCGCGGACACCCCGCAAAAGATGCTGGACCTGGGCGAGGAACGCCTGATCGAGCACATCAAGACCATCGGCCTTTACCGCAACAAGGCCAAGAACGTGATCAAGCTGTCGCGGATCCTGGTGGCGGATTACGGCGGCGAGGTCCCGAATTCCCGTGCCGCGCTGCAGTCGCTGCCCGGCGTCGGCCGCAAGACCGCCAACGTGGTCCTGAACATGTGGTGGCGTTACCCGGCCCAGGCGGTCGATACCCATATCTTCCGGGTCGGCAACCGCTCCGGCATCTGCCCGGGCAAGGATGTCGATGCGGTGGAACGCGCCATCGAAGACAACATCCCGGTGGATTTCCAGCAGCACGCCCATCACTGGCTGATCCTGCACGGCCGCTACCACTGCAAGGCGCGCAAACCGTTGTGCGGCAGCTGCCTGATCCGCGACCTCTGCATGTATGAGGACAAGAACCTTTGAGGCGCGGGCGCTGTGACGCAGCCCATGCGCGGGCGGCGCGCCGCCTGGCCGGCCCCGGCCATTGCAACTATCGAAAGAGACACGCCGGTCCCGGACCCGGCACGAACATCCCCGAGGAGGGCAGTTTATGACCAAAACCTATCATCTCGTCGGTATCGGCAACGCTGTCGTTGACGTGATTGCACAGTGCGAGGACAGCTTTCTGGCCGAGCAGGGCATCGAAAAAGGCATCATGCAGCTTATCGAACGCGACCGCTGCGAGGATCTTTATGCGGCGATGGGCAACCGGGTGCTGACCCCCGGCGGCTCAGTGGCCAACACCATCGCGGGCGCCGGCGCGCTGGGGCTGGAGGCCGCGTTCATCGGCCGGGTCCGCGACGACGCGCTGGGAAAATTCTACGCCGATGCGATGAACAATGAAGGCGTGGCTTTCGTGAACCCGCCGGTTGCCGACGGCGAGCTGCCGACCTCGCGGTCGATGATCTTTGTCTCGCCCGATGGTGAGCGGTCGATGAACACATATCTGGGCATTTCTTCCGAGCTGAGTTCGGCGGACGTGCCGCAAGAGGTGGCCGGCAACGCGCAGATCATGTTCCTGGAGGGCTACCTGTTTGATAAGGACAAGGGCAAGAGCGCCTTTCTGGAGGCGGCCCGCGACTGCCGCGAGGGCGGCGGCAAGGTTGGCATCTCGATCTCCGATCCGTTCTGCGTCGAACGCCACCGGGCCGATTTCCTCAATCTGATCGGCAACGAGCTGGATTTCGTGATCGGCAACCAGGACGAAATCTGCGCCCTGTTCGAAACCAGCGACCTGGAAGACGCAATTGCCAAGACCGCTGCGATCTGCCCGCTGGTGGTCTGCACCCGCTCCGGCGACGGGGTTACGGTGCTGAACAACGGTGAGCGCATCGACGTGCCGGTCGAGACGATTGTGCCGGTGGATGCCACCGGTGCGGGCGACCAGTTTGCTGCCGGTTTCCTGTTCGGCATGGCCAACGGCCGCAGCATGGAAATCTGCGCCCGGATGGGCTGCATCTGCGCCGGCGAGGTGATCCGCCACATCGGCCCGCGCCCGGAAACCCACGTGCTGCACCTGCTGGAAGAGGCCGGTCTGGTCTAAGGGCGTCGCGGCACTCCCGCCCGTCGAAACCGCACCTGACGGTGCAATCTCTCCAGTTGGGCGTGGCGCGGAGCGGCAAAGCCGCTCCGCGCCACGCCCCGCCCGCCGTCCGCAGGACGCAAGGGCGCCAGCCCGCGCAGCTTCACCGGTTCAGCCGGGGGCTTTTGTATCAGATTGGTCGGCTGCCGCCTGAGCCTTGCTCAGAAGGGTGGTCAAAGCCTCCGCCTCCGCCGCGTTCAGCCCTGCCAGCAGCCGGGTCTGGGTCTGCACATGCGCCGTCACCGCCCGGTCGATCAGGGCAAACCCCTCCTCTGTCAGACCGACCAGGAAACTGCGGCTGTCCTGCGGGTTCACCTCCCGCTTAACCAGCCCGTCCGCCTCCAGCCGGTCGATCCGGTTGGTCATGGTGCCGGAGGCCACCATCGTTGCCTTCAGCAGCTCGCCCGGTGACAGCGTGTAGGGCGCCCCAGACCGGCGCAAGGTGGCCAGCACGTCGAACTTGGCCGCATTCAGCCCGAATTCCGCAAAGGTCTTATGCATCTCGCGCTGATAGGCCAGGTACAGCCGCGCCACCCGGCCGATCACCCCCATGGCCGTGACATCCAAGTCCGGCCGCTCTTTCCCCCATTGCTGGGTAATAAAATCCACATGATCCATGGCAACTGGTTTAGGGCCTTACGTCTTGACGTCAAGATAAAATGTGTTATCTCGATATCAAGATAAGGAGAAACAGATGCCCATCCGGACCCTTTTGCTGACGGCGCTGGCCCCTGCCATCTGGGGCAGCAGCTATATCGTGACGACAACTCTGCTGCCCGGCCATTCGCCGATTGTGGTGGCCCTGCTGCGGGCATTGCCTGCGGGTTTGCTGCTGTTGCTTCTGGTGCGCCAGCTGCCGCCGCTGGACTGGCTGCCGCGGCTTATGGTGCTGGGCGCGCTGAACTTCTCGCTGTTCTGGGTGCTTCTGTTCCTGTCCGCCTACCGCCTGCCGGGAGGGGTCGCCGCCACCCTGGGCGCGGTGCAGCCGCTGATCGTGGTGTTTCTGTCGGCCGTGCTGCTCAAGACGCAGATCCGCGCCGCTGCCGTCGCTGCCGCCCTGCTGAGCATCGCGGGCGTTGCCCTGCTGGTGCTGACCCCTGCCGCCAAGCTTGACACGCTGGGCGTGCTGGCGGGCCTCGGCGGGGCGGTGTCGATGGCGGCTGGCGTGGTGCTGACGCGCAAATGGCAGCCGCCGGTGCCACCCCTCACCTTTACCGCCTGGCAGCTGACCGCGGGCGGGCTGCTGCTGATTCCAGCCGCGCTCTGGTCGGTGCCGGAGCTGCCCGCCTTCACCGCGGCAAATGTCCTGGGCCTGGCCTATATGAGCCTGATCGGCGGCGCGCTGACCTATATCCTGTGGTTCCGCGGCCTCGCCCGGATCGACCCCTCGCAGGTTTCGCTGCTGGGCGTGCTCAGCCCGCTGTCGGCGGTAATCCTGGGCTGGCTGCTGCTGGGCGAGACGCTGACGGCCAATCAAATGCTGGGGGCGCTGCTGGCCCTGTTCAGCCTGTGGCTCGGCCAGTCCCGGCTGCGGCTGCGCACGGCCCGATCCTCAGCCCCGGCAGAATGACGCCTGTCACCGCGGCATGGCCGGCTCGCACGCTGCGCCGCGGTGGCAATCCAGCACCTGCCGCCGCACCTCTGGCGTATCGTCAAAGGCGAAGCCGCCGCAGGCACCCGCCCGGATCACCAGATCCTGCCCCCGCTGCTCCGCAAAGAACACATAATCCGCACCGGACTTCATCCCGCCGCACCAGGGGCCAAGGCATTCCACCTCCAGCACCGCGGGCACATTGACACGCCCTGAGAAATACTTGCCCTCCAGCATCTTGCCGGAAAGCTGTGCCGGGATTTGGGTCAGCGGCGGGATGTCATTGGGATTGTCCGCATGCGATTGCGGCAGCAGGCTTTCGTCGAACCGCAGTTCGCCCGCGATGACGTTATAGGCGCTCTCTGATGCAGCAGCGTGCAAATAGGCGTCCGCAGGGCCCCAAGGCAGGCAGCTGAGGGCGGCGGCGGGGCTGGCTGATATTGCAGCCCAGACCATAGCGAGCAGGGCAGCACCCGTCCCGGCGCGGCGGGCGGGGACATTCGGCAAGACTTTCGGAAACGGCATCTCACAAATACTCCCGGAACTCTGCCACCACCCGCGCATAGACCTCGCGCTTGAAGGGCACGATCTTCTCCACCAGGGTCTCCACCGGCTGCCAGCACCAGGCGGAGAATTCCGGGTGGTCAGTCTCGATATTCACTTGGTCATCTGTCCCCAGGAACCGCATCAAATACCACTTTTGCTCCTGGCCGCGGTATTTACCGCCCCAGAAACCGGGCACCACGTCATGCGGCAGGTCATAAAGCAGCCAGCCATCGCTCTCTGCGATGATCTCGACCAGTTCCGGCCCCACGCCGGTTTCTTCCTCCAGCTCGCGCAGGGCTGCGATCCGCGGGTCCTCGCCCTTGTCGATCCCGCCCTGCGGCATCTGCCAGGCGTCCTTGTACCGGTCCTTGCGCTGGCCGACGAACACCGCGCCCTCGGCGTTGATCAGCATCACGCCCACGTTGGGGCGGTAAGGCAGCTTGGCAATGTCTTCCGGTGTCATCCGGCTCTCCTCGAAATGCGTTTCCAGAACCTTAGACCGCTTGCCGCCGGGGCATGCAAGGGCATGACGCGGCGTTTGCACGTGACAAGGCGGCCTGCGCGCCCGATCCTGTAGGCAACTGCCAGGGAGAGTTTCAAGATGACTGCGTACCCCAATCTGCTTGCCCCGCTGGATCTGGGCTTTGCCACGCTGAAGAACCGGGTGCTGATGGGCTCCATGCACACCGGGCTGGAGGAGACCGGCGACTGGAACCGGGTGGCCGAGTTCTATGCCGCCCGTGCCCGCGGCGGCGTCGCGCTGATGGTGACCGGGGGAATCGGCCCGAACCTGGAAGGCTCGGTGCTGCCCGGCGCGTCGATGATGACCTCGGCCAAGGACGTCGAAAACCACCGCGTGATCACCAGCCGCGTGCATGAGGCAGGCGGCAGGATCGCCATGCAGATCCTGCACGCCGGCCGCTATGCCTATGGCCCGAAATGCGTCGCCCCCAGCCCGGTGAAATCGCCGATCTCCCCCTTCCCGCCGCATGAGCTGGACGAGGATGGCATCGAAAAGCAGATCGCCGACATCGTGAACGCCGCCCGGCTGGCGCAGGAGGCCGGCTACGACGGGGTCGAGATCATGGGGAGCGAAGGCTACTTCCTCAACCAGTTCCTGGTCACCCACACCAACAAGCGCACCGACCGCTGGGGCGGTTCCTATGAGAACCGGATGCGGCTGCCGATCGAAGTCGTGCGCCGCACGCGTGAGGCAGTGGGCCGCGAGTTCATCATCATCTACCGCCTGTCGATGATCGACCTGGTGCCCAACGGCTCCACCCATGAGGAAGTCGTGCAGCTGGCGCAGGAAATCGAAAAGGCCGGCGCCACCATCCTCAACACCGGCATCGGCTGGCACGAGGCACGCATTCCGACCATCGCCACCAGCGTTCCGCGCGCGGCCTTTGCCTGGGTCACCAAGAAGCTGATGGGTAAGGTTGGCATCCCGGTGATCACCTCCAACCGCATCAACACGCCCGAAGTGGCGGAGCAAGTGCTGGCGGAGGGGTGCGCCGACATGGTGTCGATGGCGCGGCCGATGCTGGCGGATGCGGATTTTGTCGCCAAGGCCGAAGCAGGCCAGCCGGACCAGATCGCGCCCTGTATCGCCTGCAACCAGGCCTGCCTCGACCATACGTTCAGCGGCAAGCTGACCTCCTGCCTGGTCAACCCGCGCGCCTGCCACGAGACCGAGCTGCTGATCGAACCGGCCGCAGCGGCCAAGACAGTGGCCATCGTTGGCGCTGGTCCTGCGGGCCTGTCCACCGCGCTGACGGCCGCCCAGCGCGGCCACAAAGTCACCCTGTTCGACAAGGCCGATGAGATCGGAGGCCAGCTCAACATGGCCAAACAGGTGCCGGGCAAGGAGGAATTCTGGGGCCTGGTGGACTGGTACCGGGTGATGGTGGCCGAGGCCGGCGTCACGCTGGAACTGGGCCGCGAGGTTTCGGCGGATGATCTGACCGGCTTCGACGAGGTGGTGATCGCCACCGGCGTCCTGCCGCGCGATCCGGCCATCCCCGGTCAGGACCGCGACAATGTGCTGAGCTATCTTGACGTGCTGCGCCACAAGAAACCGGCGGGCCAGCGCGTCGCGGTGATCGGCGCCGGCGGCATTGGCTTTGACGTGTCTGAGTTCTTGCTGGAAGAGGGCCACAGCCCGGCCACCGACCTGCCCGCCTGGATGAAGGAATGGGGCGTGGCCGACCCGGCAGAGCACCGCGCTGGCCTTGCCCCCGAAGGCCCGCAGCCCGCCGCCCCCGCCCGGCAGGTGACGCTTTTGCAGCGCAAGGCCGAACGCCACGGCAAACGGCTTGGCAAGACCACCGGCTGGATCCACCGCGCCACGCTCAAGATGAAGGACGTAGAGTTCGTCGGTGGCGTCAACTACGAGCGGATCGACGAAGAGGGCCTGCATGTAAGCTTTGGCGAGGCCCGCGAGAACCCGACGGTGATCGCAGCCGACACCATCGTGCTGTGCGCAGGCCAAGTGTCCGAGCGGTCGCTGGCGGATCAGCTGGCCGAACGCGGCATCACCGCCCATGTGATCGGCGGTGCCGACGTCGCTGCGGAACTGGACGCCAAACGCGCCATCAACCAGGGCACGCGGCTGGCAGCCAGCCTCTGACCTGCGGCCAAACGCCGCGATACTCCAGCCCCTGCGCCCCCGTCCGGAACAGCTCCGGGCGGGGGCGCGTTTGTTCTGCAGCACCGCCCGGACGGGCGGTTTGGCATTTCAGAACAGGAAAGGAGCCCGTAATGCCCAAAATCGCAGATGCAAAAATCCTGATCATTGCCACCCATGGGTTCGAACAGTCGGAACTGGAATTCCCGCGCGACCAGCTGCGGGTGAAGGGTGCCGAGGTCCATGTCGCCACACTCGACGGCAAGCCGGCCAAGGGCTGGGAAGGCAGCGACTGGGGCCGCGAGGCCGAGGCCGATCTGAAAATCGCTGATGCCAAGGCCGATGGATACGACGCGCTGGTGATCCCCGGCGGACAGATCAATCCCGATCTGCTGCGGGTCGAGGAGGATGTTATCAATCTGGTCAAGGCCTTCCATGACAGCGGCAAGGTGATCGCCGCCGTTTGCCACGCGCCTTGGGTGCTGGCTGAGGCCGGTGTTGCCAAGGGCCGCGACATGACATCCTATCACTCGATCAAGACCGACATCGCCAATGCCGGCGCCAACTGGAAAGACGCCGAGGTCGTTACGGATCAGGGCATCGTGACCAGCCGCCAGCCCGAAGACCTGAAGGCGTTCGTGTCGAAAATCGCCGAGGAGATCGAGGAAGGCACGCACCCGCGCGCTGCAGCCTGACCGGTTTCAGCCCCGCCCCGCGCCCGCGGCGCGGGGTGCTTTCACCACGCCGCCGGCGTGCTCAGCCGTGAACGGCGCGGCTGTCCGCGGGCGCCGCGTCCCGCGCGGTCATCCCGTAGTCCCGGATCACACCCGCCACCCGCAGCCGGTAGTCCGCAAAGACCCCGGCCCGCCCCTTTGCCTGTGCGGCCCGGTGCTCCGCCAGCTGCCGCCAGCGCTGAACCGCTGCTTCATCGCGCCAGAAAGACAGCGACAAGAGCTTGCCCGGTGCGCTCAGGCTCTGAAACCGTTCCACCGATAGAAATCCGTCCACCTGCTCCAGCAAGGGCCGCAGCGCCGCGGCGGTTTCCAGATAGGCCTCTTTCTGCCCCGCGGCGGTCTCCACCTCGAAAATCACGGCAATCATCTGCGTCTCCCCTATCCGGCCCGCCCCTGCGGCGCCGAGGCCAGCGTCAGCCAGGTCCGGTTCTCGCGCAGCAGGAACCGCTCGCGCTGCGCAAACTCATAGTTCTCGCGCCCCAGCGGATCCTGCGCCAGCCGCGCGCGGTAGGCCTCATACTCCGCCAGGCTCTCCACATTGTAGATCCCGTAGGCCAGCGTCGAGGACCCCTCGTGCGGCGCGTAATAGCCCACCAGATCCGCCCCGCAGCGCGGAATCGCCTGGCCCCAGTTGCGGGCGTATTGTTCAAACTGCGCCTTCTTGGCGGGGTCGATGCGGTAACGGATGATGCAGGTCAGCATGACATGTCCTTTGGGTGTTCAGGACCACATCCCTAACCTGCCCCAACAGCCGGATGCTTCGGCGCAGGCCGAACCGTCACTCCACCGTGATGGTGATCTGGTCCGAAACAATCGGCGTGGCATGCGGCACATGGCCTGCATCGCCCAGCACCAGCTGCAGGGTGTGACGGCCCGGGGACAGCTCCAGCGTCACTTCGGTCTGACCGCCGCCGAAATGCAGGTGGTTGTCATCCGACGGCAGGCCAAAGGCCAGCTCATCTGCGCCATCCTCGCCCTGACCCAGCGGCGGGCGGTCGATCAGCAGGTGATGGTGGCCGGTGTTCTCCTTCTCGATCCCCGACGGCGCCACGCCCATCCCCGACAGGCCAAAGACCAGCGTTACCGGCGACGCGACCGTGTCCCCGTCCTGGACATTGGCGAAATAAACCTTGGCCTCAGGGTTCGAGACCGTTTCGCCGCCAGCCCACAGCGGGGCCGCCAGGCAGGCAGACAAGGCAGCCGCAATCAGCAGTTTCATATCAGGTCCTCCAGAAAATTGCTTAACCAGCATGACAAAGCTAGCGGCTGCCCCGGTCCTGGCAATCCTGCCGCCCACAACGAATCCACAAAAATGCGGCAGCCGCCGGTAAGCGGCGGGCGCCGCAGGTCTGGCAGGCGCCCGGCAAGCCGAACTGCAAGGTGCCGTTTCCACTGCGCAAACGATCCCTGCAAAACCCTGCAATTATCCCACCCCCGCCCCGATCTTGCCCGATTTCCCCGGCAAACCTGACGGCAACACAGCTTAACGAGGATAGGTGAACATGGACCGACTGACCGAGATGGAGGCCTTTGCCAATGTGGTGGACCAGGGCGGCTTCACCGATGCGGCGCGCAAGATGGGGATTTCCAAGTCGGCGGTCTCCAAACATGTCTCCAGCCTGGAAGCCCGCCTGGGCGCGCGGCTTTTGAACCGCACCACCCGCCGGGTGTCGCCGACCGAAATCGGGCTGGCCTATTACGACCGCGCCCGCCGGGTGCTGAACGACGCAGGCGAAGCGGATGCGCTGGTCACCTCGATGCAATCGGCGCCCTCAGGCCTTCTGCGGATTTCTGTCGCCACCGATTTCGGCGTCAATCATCTGTCGCCGGTGCTGTCCGACTTCCTGCGCGACTTCCCGGACATCACCGTCAACATGGTTCTGAACAACCGTTATGTGGAGCTGATCTCCGAAGGGTTCGACATGGCGGTGCGGATCGGCGAGCTGGAGGACAGCTCCTTGCGCGCCCGCAAGCTGACCGAAACCACCAAGCGGATGATCGCCTCCCCCGCCTATCTGGAGAAATTCGGCCGCCCGCAGAAGATCGACGAGCTGAACAATCACAAGCTGCTGCATTACTCCAGCCAGTCCAGCGGCAATGTCTGGAAAATCACCGCGCCCTCCGGCGAAAAGCGCCAGGTGCGGACCTCCGGCTGGCTGTCGGTGAATGACGGCCAGTCACTGCTGACCGCGGCCATATCCGGCCTCGGCATCGCCTATCTGCCCAGCTACCTCTACGCTGCAGCCATGGAAGAAGGGCTGGTCGAGGATGTGATGCCCAGTCTTCCGGTCGAGACCCAGGGCATCTACGCGGTCTACCCGCCGGGCAAGTTCACCCAGCCCAAGGTGCGGGCGTTCATCGACTTCCTGGTCGCAGCCTTTGCCGACCGCGACCCGTCCGAATGGAAAACCTGAACCGGTTTGACGGAAAACCGGGCCAAAACCTCCCTCGAAGACCTGCCCCGCGCCCGCGCGGGGGCTTTTTTCTGGCCGCTTCTATTTCCCCCCGGGGGGGGCCGTATAGCCGCAGCAGGCCGCCATTTTGGCACCGTGGCGCTCATCCGGATGGGCCTGCAGGCATGGCGGCGCCGGCCGGAGAATGTAGGCTTTTCCCAGCGTCTCCCGCCCGCCGCAAGAGCATGTTCCATGCTCCCGCGTCCGTTGGGCCAGGCTCGGCGCTTTGCGCCGAGCCTGGCCCAACCCCGCCAAGGGGTCTTGGCGGCGCCAAGGCGCCTGCGGGGGCGGGAGGCCCTCGCCATCTCCCGTCCGCAGAAAGTCACTCAGCGAGCAGCACCGCCTCGACCCGTCTGTTGGCCTCGCGGCCCTCCGGGTTGAGGTTGCTGGCAATCGGCGCCAGGAAACCGGCACCGGCCACGCTGATACGCGCCTCTTCAGCGCCGTAAGCCTCAATCAGCCGCTCCTTCACCGATTGCGCCCGGCGCTCTGAGATGCCGGCGTTCTGCTCCTGCGAGCCGATCGTGTCGGTATGGCCCACCAGCAGCAGCCTGTATTCCGGGTTGGCGGCCAGGTATTCCGCCAGTTGCATCAGGCTGTCATAGCGCCCCTCGCGCAGCCGGGTGGAGCCGCTCTCGAACACCAGATCGGTCAGCACCGCATGGCCGCGCACGTCCAGCACCTTGGCCAGCTCCACCGGGCGCACCGGGCGCTCCGGGGCCTTCCCCTCTGCGGCGGGCTTCACCACCGGCGCCGCGGCCTCGGGCGGCTGCACAGTGATCATCTGCACATAGGCCGTGCCGCCCGCCCGCGACACCAGGATCGAGACCGCCCGGCCGTCCTTGGCCGCCGACAGGAAGTGATAGCGGGAGATATCCACCATCATGTCCGGCGCCGGCACCACCTCGGTTCCGAAGCGGAAGCCGAAGCCGCCGCAATCGCGGGCCGCGCAATCAAGCAGCACCTCATAGCCCTGCGCCATGAGCTGCCCGCGCAGCGGCGCCAGGATCTCCAGCACCGTGCCGCTGCCCTCCAGCCGCCAGGTGCGGCGCGAAATCCGGCCCTCGAACCGCTTCGACGGCACCTTGTCCGAAACCTCAGGTCCCACCGGCAGCTGGTAGACGCCCAGCGCCGTGACCCGTTCGGACACAGCTTCCGCGCCGGGCGGCAGGGTCATCTCCACCGCCCCGGCCCGCCCGGCCAGCAGTGCCGCCGCGGCCAGGACAGCAAGGGCCGTCAGCCGCCCTAGCGGCACTGGCTGTGATATTCCGGATTGGGCACCATGGCGGTTGCGCTGGCCACCCGGTTGGACATGTTGAAGAAGCCGGTGACATTGGCGATGTCCCAGATGTCGCGGTCACTGAACCCCGCCTTGCGCAAGCCCTGGCGGTCCGCCTCCTCGATTTCCGCACTCGCCGTTGTCATCTTGGCGGCAAAATCCAGCATCGCCCGCTGGCGCGCGTCCAGCGGTGCCACCCGGTAATTCATCACCAGCATCTCGCCCAGCTGCGGGTCGCCCGACAGCTGCCGCACCGCCGCGCCATGCGCCACCAGGCAATAGAAACAGCGGTTGATCGAAGAGACCACGACCGCGATCATCTCCCGCTCCAGCTTGCTGAGGCCGCTGTCGGCCAGCATCAGATCGTTGTACATCCCCGTGAAGGCATTCAGCTTATCAATGTCGAACGCATTGGCCTTCAGCACATTCGGCACCATCCCCAGCTTTTCCTGGCAGATGTCGAAATACTTCTGCGTCTCGGGCGGCAGCGGGTCCGCCATCGGCAGGTCAAGGGCTGTGGGCTGGGTCTGATCAGTCATCGCGGTCAATCGCCTTCCTTCAAAATCCGGTAGTGGTACTGTCCAGTGCAATCCATGCCGAGGGAAGCATAAAGCCCGTTTGCGCCCTCGTTACGTTTCGTACAGAGCACCGCAATTTCGCTGGCACCGTTCTCCAGCGCCCAGAACGCGGCTTGGCGCATCATCCAGGCGCCCATGCCGGCCCGGCGCTGGTGCGGAAGGATCTCCAGTGCATGCACCATCGCCACACCGTCATGGATGGCCACAAAGCCCGCGCCTGCGGGCTTGTCTCTGTGACGCCCAAGCAGCCCGGTCTTGGGCCCCTGTACCCGCTCCATCACCGCCAGGCGCTCCGGCCCGATGCCTGCCTGCTCCCAGATTTCGCGCTGGATCGCCAGCGGCTCCCACACGCAAAAGGCGGTGACACGCGGCACCGGAATATCCGTCAGCCGCTCCGCCGGACAGGTCCAAAGGTTGACCGGATCCTTCACCGCATAGCCGCGGGCTTCCAGCTGTGCGTCCAGATCCGCCTCGCCGTCGCGGATCATGAACAGACAGTCCTGCCCCATCGCGCGCATCGCCGCTTCCGCCGCAGCGATCTGCGCGTCTGACGCAGGGCCGTTCACCGTTGCCGCCGACACCCGGCTGCCGCCGCCCTGCCCCTCGCGCAGGGTCACGGGGCCAAGCGTGCGCACCGATGCGGGCGGCCAGGTCGCTTCTGTCACGGCGTAATACCGGGGGTCGGTGGTCACTGCTCCAGCTCCTTTGCCAGCTCGGTCATCGCCGCGTCGATCCGGGCGCCATCGGTGCCGCGGATCACCACGTTGGCGCCAAACACGCCGTCCTTTTGAAACGGGTAGCAACCCACCGACAAATCCTCATAAGCCTCAGCCAGCAGGCGCAGCGGACCGGCAATCTCGCCCTCGCCGCGCAGCACCCGCAAGGTTTGCGACAGCATCGGCTGGCCGCCGGTGAGCGTTGGGATCACACTGGCCACCATCGCCTGAAAGATCATCGGCACGCCCGCCATCACATGCACGTTGCCAAGGGTGAACCCCGGCGCCGCAGAGACCGGATTGTCGATCAGCGCCGCACCATCCGGGATCCGCGCCATCCGCAGCCGGGCCTCGTTCATTTCCAGCCCTTGCGTGTCGTAATGCGCCTGCAAGATAGCCCGCGCGTCGCCGCGCACGTCCAGATCGGCGTCGAATGCCTTGGCGATGCAATCGGCGGTGATGTCGTCATGGGTCGGACCGATGCCGCCGCTGGTGAATACATGGCCGTAGGACCCGGACAGCGCCTGCACGGCAGTGATAATCGCCGCCTCGTCGTCGCTGACGATGCGGACTTCCTTCAGGTCGATGCCGTGCTTGGCCAGCTCGCCCGCCAGGTAATGCATGTTGGCATCCCGGGTGCGGCCGGACAGGATCTCGTCGCCGATGACCAGCATTGCGGCGGTGGGGTTGGCCATGTTCATCCTCCCTTGATACCTCGTCATCGCAGGTATAGGCCCGTTGCCATGCGCTTTGAAACCCCTCTGATCCCCGCCGTGCTGATCCGCCGCTACAAACGCTTCCTCGCCGATTGCCGGCTGGAGGACGGGCGGGAAGTCACAGCCCATTGCGCCAACCCCGGCAGCATGATGGGGCTGGCGGAGCCCGGCATGAAAATCTGGCTGGAGCCTAACGACGATCCGAAGAAAAAGCTGAAATACGGCTGGCGGCTGGTCGAGCATGAGGGTGGCCATTTCACCGGCGTCGACACCTCGGTGCCGAACCGCGCCCTGCGCGCCGCGCTCGAAAACGGGGAGGTCGCGGAGCTTGCGGCCTACAAAACCGTGCGGGCGGAGGTGAAATACGGCGGGAACAGCCGCATCGACTTTCTGCTGCAGCAGGACGGCCTGCCCGATTGCTATGTCGAGGTGAAAAGCGTGACGCTCTCACGCCAGCCGGGCCTTGCGGAGTTCCCCGACAGCGTCACCGCACGCGGCACCAAGCATCTGGGGGAACTGGCAAACATGGTTGCGCAGGGCCACCGGGCGGTGATGCTGTATCTGGTGCAGCGCACCGATTGCGACCGGTTCCAGCTGGCGGCGGATATCGACCCCGCCTATGCGGACGCCTTTGCCAGCGCCCATGCCGCGGGGGTGGAGCGGCTGGTACTGGGCACAAAGATCTCACCCCAAGGCGTCGAGGCCGGCGCCCCCATCGCCGCGCAGTAGCGGCGCAGGCGCCGGCGCGTCCGCTCAGGCGGCCTGGCTGGCCTCGTTCTCCTGCGCGCCGGGTTCGGCCTGCACGATAGTGCGGGTCGGGAACGGAATATCGACCCCGGCCGCGTCCAGCGCCTCTTTCACCTTGCGCTTCATGTCGGCCTGATACTGGAAGTACTCCGCCGCATCGACCCAGACACGCACCAGGAAATCGACCGAGCTGCTGTTCAGCTCATTGACCTGGATGAACGGCTCCGGGTCGCTGTGCGAGCGGCTGTCGCTCATGATGGTCTCGCGGATCACCCGCTCAGCCACTGCCAGATTAGCGCCGTAGCCGACGCCAAAGGTCCATTCGGCCCGGCGGGTATCGAATGACGAGTAGTTGGTGATGGTGTTGCCCCAGACCTCGGAGTTGGGGATGATGACCTTCAGGTTGCTGAGGCTGGCAATGACGGTGTTGTTCAGGTTGATGTCCTTCACCGTGCCCATCTCGCCATCCACCTCGATGAAATCGCCCAGCTTGAAGGGGCGGAACAGGATGATCATCACCCCTGCCGCAACATTGGACAGCGCCCCCTGCATCGCCAGGCCGATGGCCAGGCCCGCAGCACCGATAGCGGCGATAATCGAGGTGGTCTTGACCCCGAAGGTGTTCAGCACGAACAGAACCGCAAAGGCGAGGATGACATAGCGGGCAAGGTTGCCCAGGAAGTGGAACAGGGTCACGTCGAGGCTGGCATGGGTGTCCCCCAGCGCCACGATCCGCCGCTTGACCCAGCTTGCCACGATAAAGCCCGCCAGCAGGATGACCACTGCGGCCACAACGCTGCCCAGCACCTCGGCCAGGAATTCCAGGGTCACCAGATCGGAGAGTGACTTGCCGCCATAAATTTCAGTCTGCATCAGGTTGTTGAAGCTTTCCATGCCGCTGCCTCTCTCCGTTTCGCCGCAGTTTCCCTCACCACCGGTAACGCGGCGCAGCGGAAAAAGTTCCCGGATGCCGCCCCTGCCCCCTCTGGCCCTTTTGCCGGGAACCCCTTACATAGCTACGCAAAGACACCCGATGGAGCTCCGCCTGATGAGATCGAAAGACGGCCGCACGACCAAGGACGGCATCCGCATTCATGAGCCCGGCGATTTCGCGGGCATGCACAAGGCGGGGGCGCTTGCCGCGCGCATTCTGGACGATATCGCAGGCCACGTGTTCCCAGGCCAGACCACTGGCGAGATTGACCGGCTGATCACCAAAATGGTCGACGACGCGGGCGCCACCTCGGCGACCATCGGCTACAAGGGCTATCAGCACGCCAGCTGCATCTCGGTGAACCACGTGGTCTGCCACGGCATCCCCGGCGACAAGAAGCTGAAGGACGGCGATATCCTCAACATCGACGTGACCGTGATTGTCGACGGCTGGTTCGGCGATACCTCGCGGATGTTCGTGGCGGGCAAGCTCAGCCGCAAGGCGGAGCGGCTGATCCAGGTCACCCACGATTCCCTGATGAAGGGGATTGAAGCGGTGAAGCCCGGCAATACCTTCGGCGACATCGGCCACGCGATCCAAACCTATGCCGAAAGCCAGCGGATGAGCGTGGTGCGCGATTTCTGCGGCCATGGCCTCGGCACCGTGTTCCACGCGCCGCCCAACGTGCTGCACTACGGCCGCCCCGGCACCGGCCCGGTGCTGGAAGAAGGCATGTTCTTCACCATCGAGCCGATGATCAACCTGGGCCGCCCGGAGACCAAGATCCTGGCCGATGAGTGGACAGCCGTGACCCGCGACAAGTCGCTGTCGGCGCAGTTCGAGCATTCGATCGGGGTAACTGCTGGCGGGGCCGAGATTTTCACCCTGTCGCCGGCCGGGAAGTTCCACCCGACTTACGGCTAAGCTGTTAAGGCGCAGGCGGGGGCCGGCCCCCGCACCCCCGGGATATTTTCAGCCAGATGAAGGACGGATCCGGTCAGGTGCCGGTACCGTCCTGCCCCTTTGCTTCCTGCATCCGCCACAAGGCCAGCAGCAGGGTGCCATCGGCCCAGGGTGTCACCGCATCCTGAATGAACAGCGGAGCCCGCGCCGGTTCGGGTTCAGGCCGGGCACGGGTTTCAGCATCCTTGGCTGTCTGCAAGAGAGGGGCGCGCAGTGTCTGTTCCATGCCCGGAACAATAGCACATCCGCCTTAGACCGACAAAAGCGCGGGCACCTCAGCCATATCGCGGAACACCTCCGCCCCCAGTGCTGCAAGCTTTTGTCCGCCGCCCTGCGGCGCATAGCCGAGGCAGCGCATGCCGGCGCGCACCGCGGCGGTGACGCCGCTGCCGCTGTCCTCAATCACCAGGCAGTCGCGCGCCTGCACCGCGAAATGGCTGGCTGCCGCCAGGAACAGCCCAGGCTCCGGCTTGGCCACGCCTAGGGACTGGGCCGAGAACATCGCCTGCGGATGGAACCGTTCCCAAAGGCCGTGCCGGCCCAGGGTGATGCGCATCTTCTCCTCGCTGCCGTTGGAGGCGACGCAGACCGGAATGCCCTTGGCATCAAGCCGCGCCAGCAGTTGCGGAATGCCCGGTGTCAGAGGAACCCCCTGCTTCAGCCGCGCATAGGTCTCGGCGTAGACCTCGCGGGTCCAGTCCTCCGGCAGCGCGGCCCCCAGGCTGCGGGCCTTTTCCATCACCCCGGCCATGGTGCAGCCGACGAAATACGCCATCGACTGCTCCATGGTCAGCTCCAGCCCGTGCCGGGCCAAGTTTTCGATCAGCGCCTGGTTGGAGGCCGGCTCGCTGTCGACCAGCACGCCGTCGCAATCGAAGATCACCAGTTTCGGAGTTGGAAATGTCTTGGGCATGGAAACGCGCCTTTGCAGAAAAACTTGTTTTGAACCACAGGTCTATTCTGCAATCAGGACCCCGGCAAACTCGGCGCTGCGGGTTTCCGCCAAAGCCTTCACATTCAGGCCCTTTCCTGAAACAGCTCGAAACAAAAAATGCAGGGGAGGCCCCTGCATTTCCTATCGTGCATCGGTCTGGCGAAGCTCAGAACTTGCAGCGCTTTTTCTTGGCCAGATCAACCAGCACTTCATGGCGCTTGTTTGCCGCGTTCATGGCCTCGTTTGCGTTGGAGTAATTGCCGATCACCGCCGGCCAGAACAGGATCGCCGCCGCCACATTGGCGCCCGATGCGGTCTTGCCTTTCTTGGCCTCGGCGCGGATCTCGTCCAGCTGACCCATCTGGGTCTTGATCTCGTCGCAGGTCAGCGAGGCGTCGTCGATATTGTTGGTGGTGACAACCTCAGGAGACACGCAGCCGGCCAGGAACAGCGAACCAGCGGCCAGCAGGCCAAGGAATTTTGCAGTTTTCATATGAAACCCTCTGAAACCGCCAGAATTGACGGATATTTGATTGAAATCACGGGGTCGTTACATCCAGAGGAGTGTTTTTGCAAATAGAAAATCAATTATTCGGAGAAACCGCCCGTCCGGGTCCGCACCTGTTTTACGGCCGCCACATCAGCGAGATATGGGTATCGCCGTACTTGCGGCAGTCCTCCAGCTCAAACCCTTCGGGGGCGGCCATCGGTGCGCTTTCCTCCCAGACCGCCAAGGCT
Organism: Leisingera sp. UBA4491; assembly: GCF_002388965.1. Lineage (NCBI taxonomy): Bacteria > Pseudomonadati > Pseudomonadota > Alphaproteobacteria > Rhodobacterales > Roseobacteraceae > Leisingera > Leisingera sp. UBA4491. Next base: position 119,472 of record NZ_DGNN01000017.1, read on the forward strand.
CCCTCCGCCACCCAGCCGCCAGTTACGGCAGCGGCCAGGGCCTTTTCTCCCAGCCCCTTGCCGTAGGGTGGATCGAGGAAGACCAGGTCAAACGGTGCCTCCGGGTTCTGCCCCAGCTTCAGCGCATCGCGGCGCATCAGGGTGCAGCGGTCCTCCGCCCGGCAGATGGCGATATTCTTACGGATCAAACCGGTGGAGACGCGGCCGTCGTCCACGAACACCACCTCTGCCGCGCCGCGTGACAGCGCCTCAAGCCCCAGCGCGCCGGTGCCTGCAAACAGGTCCAGCACCCGGGCACCGGGGATGGCGCCAGTGTGCATCAGCACGTTGAACAGGCTTTCGCGCACGCGGTCGGTGGTGGGGCGCAGGTGCGCGCCTGCATCCCCCTTGCCCACCGCGGCCAGCGCGCGGCCGCGGAATTCTCCTGCGATGATCCTCACGCCTTCAGCAGCGGCTTCAGATCGGCGGAGGGATCGGCAACCACGGTTTTGTCCGCGGTCTTGCCCATGTCGATCAGCCGCTTGGCCACCATATAGGCGCGCGGATCGTTCATCGCGTCAACCGCCACCAGCCGGTCGCCGGCATAGTACCAGAATGAGACCTGCCGGCCGTCGCCCTGACGGGTGACGACATTGTCATAGCCGGTGTTGAGACCCGCGATCTGCAGCTTGACGTCATACTGGTCTGACCAGAACCAGGGCTGCGCCACATAGTCTTTGTCCGCGCCCAGCATGTTCTGCGCCACCGTCTCAGCCTGGTCGATGGCGTTCGGCACGCTTTCCAGACGGATGCGGTTGCCCTGGAACGGAAAGGAGGCGCAATCGCCCGCCGCCCAGATGGACGCATCCGAGGTGCGCCCCTTGGCGTCCGCCTTGATGCCGTTGTCCAGTTCCAGCCCGGCCATCTCCGCCAGCTGCGAAGACGGGGTGATGCCGACGCCAACAACAACAAAATCCACATCCAGAACCTCGCCGCCGCTCAGCACCGCGCGGGTGACCTGGCCGCCCTCGCCTTCGAGCCGCTCCAAGCCGACGCCTTCGCGGATATCGACACCGTGGGAGGTATGCAGGTTGCGGAAGAAATCCGACGTCTCCGGCGCTGCGACGCGCTGCAGGATGCGGTCAGCCATCTCGACCAGCGTGACCTTGACGCCGCGCTTGGCGCAGACCGCGGCCGCCTCCAGCCCGATATAGCCGCCGCCGACGATCAGCGCGCGCTTGCCCTCGGTCACATGCGGCGCCATCGCGTCGGCGTCGGTCAGGCCGCGCACCACAAAGACACCGTCCAGATCGCCGCCGATTGCGGCTGGCAGGCGGCGCGGGTCTGAGCCGGTGGTCAGCGCCAGCTGGTCATAGGAGATCACTTCATCCCCCAGCGAAACGGTCTTCGCCGCCGGATCAATGCCGGTGACACGCTGCCCCAGTTTCAAGGTGATGTTGTTTTCGGCGTAAAAGCTTTCAGGGCGCAGGAACAGCCGCTCGACCTCCATCTCGCCCAGCAGGTAGGCCTTGGACAGGGGCGGCCGCTGATAGGGCAGCGCAGCTTCCGCGCCGATCAGGGTAATCTCCCCCTCAAACCCGTCTTTGCGCAGCTTTGCCACCAGCGAGGACCCCGCCTGCCCCGCTCCAATCACGACGATGTGGGACATCTCCGCTTGCCTCCCGCAATAGTTCCCGTCACGCTTCCAACGGACCCTATATACCGGGGGCCCCAAAACGCAATCACGAGAAAGAGGAACGTGCAATGATTTCTGTTGGAGACCAGCTGCCCGACGCCGTGCTGACGCGGATCGGAGACGACGGGCCGGAGCAAGTTCAGCTGTCAAGCAAGCTGAAGGGGCGGAAAGTGGTGATATTTGCGGTTCCCGGCGCGTTTACCAGCACCTGCCATTCAGCCCATGTGCCCAGCTTCATCCGCACCAAAGACCAGTTTGCCGCCAAGGGCGTTGATGAAATCATCTGCCTGGCCGGCAACGACCCGTTTGTCATGTCGATCTGGGGCGACAACACCGGCGCCACCGAGGCCGGGATCACCATGCTGTCGGACGCCGAATGCACCTTTACCGAGGCGCTCGGCATGCGGTTCGACGCGCCTCCGGCCGGTTTGATCGGCCGCTCGCTGCGCTATGCGATGCTGGTGGAAGATGGCGAAGTGAAAATCCTCAACAAGGAAGACAACCCCGGCAAGTGCGAACTGTCGGCCGGCGAAGGCCTGCTCGAGTCGATGGGCTAAGGCCTGGATTTCTGCGGCTGCCAGTGCTGGCGGCCGCAGGCGCAAACCCTTAACAAACTTTAAAAAATCAGGTCAGCAGCTCTGCCGCAATGTTTCGCGCGCGAAACATTTGGACAGGGCTGCTGACCTTTTCTGTCAAGCCCTGCGGCTCAAGTCTGCGGCTCGCCGTACAGGCCGTCCATCTTGCGCGCCAGCTTGGCATCCTGGGAGCTGATGCCATCCACGTCATGCGTGGTCAGCACCACTGTCACTTTGTTGTAGACATTGCTCCATTCGGGATGGTGGTTCCATTTCTCCGCCCAGATCGCGGCACGGGTCATCCAGCCGAAGGCATCGGCGAAATTGCTGAACTTGAAGGTCTTGGTGATGGCATCGCGGCCTTCCACCATTTCCCAGCCGGTGGCGAACAGCGGCTCCAGCAGCGGGCCGCGGGTGGCGTCGGACAGTTTTTCCGTCATTCTTGCTCCTCCACATGCGCTTTGCGGAACGGGCCGTAATCGGTCAGGATTTCGATTTCTTCCTCGGTGGCGGCCCGCTCAGCTTCTAGGTAGCGTCCGACGGCCCCGGCAAACCCGGGATCGCCGATCCAGTGCAAGCTATAGGTCTGGCACGGTAAATAGCCGCGCGCCAGCTTGTGCTCACCCTGCGCGCCGGCTTCGATCCGGTCAAGCCCCAGGGCGATGGCCAATTCTATGGCCTGATAATAACACAGTTCGAAATGCAGGCACGGGTGGTGCTCCACGCAGCCCCAGTAGCGCCCGTAAAGCGTATCCCGGCCTATGAAATTCAGCGCTCCGGCCACATAGCGCCCGTTGCGCCACGCCAGAATCAGCGCCATGTCCTGCGCCAGCGTGCGGTGGGCGATATCGAAGAACTGCCGGGTCAGATACGGCGAGCCCCACTTGCGCGCGCCGGTATCCTGATAGAACTCCCAGAAGGCGTCCCAATGCTCAGGGCGCAGGCTGCTGCCCTGAAAGATCTGGATTTCGCCGCCAAAGCACTGCGCCTGCATCCGCTCCTTGCGGATGTTCTTGCGCTTGCGCGACGACAGCGCCCGCATGAAGTCCTCGAAATCGCCATAGCCCTGGTTCTGCCAATGGAACTGCTGGGTGGTGCGCAGCATCAGCCCCATTTCCTCGCCCAGCCGCGCCTCGTCCGCGGTGCAGAAGGTCACATGCAGCGACGACAGGCTGTTGTCCGCCGCCAGCTGCACCGCGCCCTGCAGCAGCGCCGAATGGCCGATGCCGTCAAACCCGGGGCGCACCAGGAACCGCCGCCCGGTTACCGGCGTGAAAGGCACCGCAATCTGCAGCTTGGGGTAATAATGCCCGCCCGCCTGCTCATAGGCGTGGGCCCAATTGTGGTCAAAGATGTACTCGCCCTGGCTGTGCCCCTTGGCATAAAGCGGCGCGCAGGCGATCAGGCGGCCGTTTTGATAGGCGGTCAGATACTGCGGCTGCCAGCCTGTGCCCGGCCCGACAGAGCCGCTGTCCTCCAGCGCGCTCAGAAACCTATGGGTGGTAAAAGGGTCGTATGGACGGCCCCCGTCCGCTGCTTCGGGACAGGCGCAGGCATCCCACTCCGCCGCCGCGATCTGCGACAGCGACGCCAGCACCCGGATTTCGATTTGCGCCTGGGACATGCCTTTCCTCCGCACCACTTCTCAGATGTGGGGTGCGGTCCAGCCTGATCAAGATGTTAGCGGCGGCAGGTACTGTTCAAAGGTCACATTGACGGCAAAGGCGCGGGCCGCGGCCTCCTCCGCCGGGGAGGTGACGGTCCAGCACAGCACCGGCACCCCTTCGTTGCGCAGCGCCTGCACCCGCGGCCGGGCCAGATCGCCGGCCTCATGGCTGATAAAGCTCGATCCGGTGCGTTCAAAATCCGGGATCGCGCGCAGGTCATCGCAGACCGCCCGGGACAGTTCCGGCCAGTCCGCCGGATCATAGGCGCTGGTGGTCAGGCCGCGCGGACGCTCCGGCGCCAGGCGGGCCAGTTCGGCGACCATATGCGGGTTGAACGACATCAGCGCCACCGGCCCGCTATAGCCGTCCAGCGCCTTGGCCGCGGCCCGCTCCAACGCGCCATCGGTGATGCCCATTCCGCCGTGCTGGTCTTTCAGCTCGATCAGCAGCGGCACCCGGCCGCCCACCAGCTCCAGAATTTCATCCAGATCCGGGATGCCCTCGCCATCGCCGCCCTTCAGCGGGATGGCGCGCAGCTCCGCACGGGTGCGCGCCCGGACCGGGCCGCTGGCCTCGGCCAGCCGGTCCAGGACGTAGTCGTGAAAGACCATGGCGCAGCCGTCGCTGGACAGTTGCAGGTCGATCTCGATGCCATAGCCCGCGGCCACCGCCGCGCGGACTGCCGCGCGGCTGTTTTCCGGCCGCCCGTCCGCGACATCATGCAGCGCCCGGTGGGCCAGCGGCACGCTCAGGAAGGCTGCAGGCAGGTCAGGTCTCATTTGATCTGGAAGACGCCGTCGATTTCGACTGCAACGCCCAGCGGCAGCGACGGTGCGCTGACGGCGGAGCGCGCGTGGCGGCCAATCTCGCCCAGCGCTTCGACCAGGAAATCGGAGGCGCCGTTCACCACCTGCGGCTGCTGGGTGAAGTCCGCGGTCGAACTGACAAAGGCCCCCAGCTTGACGACGCGGACCAGCCGGTCCAGATCGCCGCCGCAAGCCGCCTTCAGCTGTGCCAGCAGCGCAATGGCGCAGCGCCTGGCCGCGGCCTGGCCGGCCTCCACATCCATGTCTTTGCCCAGGATGCCGGTAATCAGCCCGTTTTCATCGGACGGGATCTGGCCAGAGATATAGACCATATCGCCCGCGACCACATACGGCACATAGTTGGCGGCCGGAGCCGGCGCATCCGGCAGGGTCACCCCCAGCTCTTTCAGTTTCGCTTCGATGCTCATGGCCGTGTTCCTCCGAGTCTTTGCTTGCCGGGACGCTACCCGGCGCGGCGGCTTTCGGAAAGAGCAAATGCGAAGCCCCCGCGCCGCTTTCCGCCCTTCGGGGGCAGCAGGCGGAGGGCGCCGGCTTCATGCAATGAAACCGGCCCGTTTCCGGCCGCTGTCAGCTTTCGCGGAAGGCTTTCACGAAATAATCGGACAGCGGCTTGACCAGATAGGCCAAGGGCGAGCGGTCGGCGGTGCGGATGTAGCTTTCCACCGGCATCCCCGGAATCAGTACCGTGCCGGCCGGCAGGCGTTCGCGCTCGCCCGGATTGAGCTCGATCTCGGCGCGGTAGTACGACACCCCGCTGCCCTGATCCTCAAACGAATCCGCCGAAACCTGGGTGACATGGCCGAACAGCTCCGGCGTGCTGCGCTGGTCCAGCGCGGAGAAGCGCAGGGTCACTTCCTGGCCCATATGCAGCTGGTCGATGTCGGTCGGCGCCACCTGCGCCGCAATCACCAGCGGCCGGTCCTGCGGCACCAGGTAAAGCACCGGATCCGCCGGGCGGATCACCGAACGCGGCGTCTGCACCTGCATCCCGTAGACGATCCCGGACACCGGCGCAGTGATATCCAGCCGCTCCAGCCGCTGCCGCAGCGAGCGGCGTTTTTCGGCCAGCTCCACCTCCTGCGTGCGCAGGTCGCGCAGGCGGGTAATCGCCTCCTCGCGCTGGCCGGTGGCCAGTTTCAAAATCTCGATGTCGATCTCGGTGATCCGCCCCTCAGCCTGCGCCTCCGCCGCCACCAGCTCGCCCAGCTGGCCTTCGAGGTTGGCCTGGGTGCGGCGCAGGTTCAGCACCGTCGCCGCCTGCGCCAGCCCGCGGTCGAGCAGCGACTGCTGGTTGCTCAGTTCCTCGTTGATCAGCTCCAGCTGAACTTTCATCGACTGCTGCTGCGCCTGGACGCCGCGGATCTGCTCTTCGATCTGCACCCGGCGCTTCTCCAGCTGCTCGATCTCGCGGCCGGTGGTGGCCCTGCGGGCCTGGAACAGGCGCTCCTGTCCCTCCACCAGATCCTGAACGTCCGGCTGGGTTTCAGACGCTTTCAGCAGCTCCGCGTCAAAGGTGATGTCCGCCGCCTCGTCCCGCTCTGCCTCCAGCCGGCCGCGGCGCGCCATCAGCTCAAACAGCTGGCCTTCGGTGATCACCAGCTGCGAGGTCAGTTCATTGGCGTCGAGCCGGATCAGCGTGTCGCCCTCCTGCACGGTGTCGCCTTCATCCACCAGGATTTCCGCGACGATGCCGCCATCCAGATGCTGCACCACCTGACGGTTGCGGTCGACCTCGATGCGGCCCGTTGCCACCACCGCGCCGGAAATCGACGACAGCACCGACCAGGAGCCAAAGCCGCCCACCAGCACCACGAGCGTGATCAGCCCGATAATCAGCGGCCGCCGCGCGGACCAGTTGCCATCGCTGCTCATCGCACGCCTCCTGCACCGGTGGCCTGGCGGATGTTCTGATGGTTCGCAACCATTTCCTGCAGCACCTTGTCCTTGGGCCCGAAGGCCGTCTGGGTTCCCTTGTCGATCACCAGCAGCATGTCGCACTCCTGAATCGCCGCCGGGCGGTGCGCCATGATCAGCACCGAGCGCCCCTCCGCCTTGATCTGCTTGATCGCCTGGTTCAGCGCGATGGAGCCTTCGTTGTCGAGGTTCGAGTTCGGCTCATCCAGGATCACGATCACCGGATCGTCAAACAGCGCCCGCGCCAGCCCGACCCGCTGCATCTGGCCGCCCGACAGCCGCCCGCCGGAGGCCGTCACCCGCGTGTCATAGCCTTCGGGCAGCTTCAGGATCATTTCATGCGCAGCCGCCTTGCGGGCGGCCTCCACCACCTTTTCGGCATCGGGCTGCTGCTCCAGACGGGCGATGTTCTGCGCGATAGTGCCGTCAAACACCTGCACCCGCTGCGGCAGATACCCGATGTGCCCGCCCAGCACGTCCGGCGCGTATTGATCCAGCGAGGCGCCATCCAGCCGCACCGATCCGGCCGCAGGCCGCCACACACCGGTCAGCGACCGCGCCAGGGTGGACTTGCCGGAGCCGGAGGGGCCGATCACCCCGATTGCCTGGCCCGGCTGCACCCGGAAGTTCACATTGCGCAGCAGCGGCGCGGTGCTGCCCGGCGGCACCACCGCCAGCCCCTGCACCTCCAAAAGCGCCTTGGGCTTGGGCAGCGCGGTGCGCGCGGCCTCCTCGGGCACCTTGTCCAGCAGCTCCGCCAGGCTGTGCCAGCCCTTCAGCGCCCGCTGCACCATCGGCCACTGCCCCAGGCCCAGTTCGATGGGCGCCAGCGCCCGGCCCATCAGGATCGAGCCCGCAATCATCGCACCCGGCGTCACCTCGCCCTGCAGCACCAGATAGGCGCCCAGGCCCAGCATCGCCGACTGCAGGAACAGCCGCAGCGTCTTGGTCAGCGTGGTGAAGCCGCCGCCGGTGTCATTGGCCGTGACGCTGTCGGCCAGCGCCGCATCACGGGCCTGCTTCCAGCGCTCGAAGGAGGCGCCGCGCATGCCCATCGACTGGATCATCTCCGCCTCGTTGCGGATCTCCTCGGACATCAGATTGGCCTTGTGGCCGGTCATGTTGGCCTTTTGCATCGGCAGCCGGGTGAACAGCTGGTTGAAGACAGCAATAACCACCAGCACCGCCCCGCCAGCCAGCGCCAGCAGGCCGAGCCAGGGATGGAACAGGGCAATGCCCGCCAGGAACACCGGCGTCCAGGGCAGGTCGAAGGCGGCGGTCAGCACCGGCGAGGAAATCAGCCGCTGCACCGACTCCAGATCGCTGAGGCCGGTTTGCGCGGCCGGGTCCTGCGCCACGGCGGAGCGGCGGATCATCGCGTCGAACACCCGCTTGTCCAGCGCCGCCTGGAACCGCGCCCCCACCCGTGCCATGATCCGGCCGCGGGCGTAATCCAAGAGCCCCATCATGCCGTAAAGGAACACCACCAGCAACGACAGCGCCAGCAGCGTCGCCTCGGAGCGGCTGCCCAGCACCCGGTCATAGACCTGCATCATGTAAAGGGGGCCGGTCAGCATCAGCAGGTTCACGAAGAAACTGAAGATCCCGGTGAACCAGTACAGGCCCCGGCTCTGCTGCCGCACGGCGCGCAGTTCCTCATAACCATTCTTATAAACGCTTTTACTCATGGGCAGACTGCACTAGTGGTTCCTTGGCTTCGGGTCAGGGCTGGAATGCATCATGGCCTGGGTTGTATCACTTGTGACACAAGCAGGTAAAAAAATGCAATCAGACTGGAAAACGGCGGGAGAACCCTTATGTGCCCTCCACACGCGCCGGCGCCAGTTTCAATTGGACACTTAACCGAATGGCCTACATGTTGCGACCGCATAAATTTCTATTTGCGCTGATTTTTGCCGCCTTTGCCGCGGGCTGCGCCAGCCAGGATCCGGTCGCGCGGGCCGCCGGCGAAGTGTTCGACCCTTACGAGAAAACCAACCGCACCGTGCACGCCTTCAACCGCGGCGTGGACCGTCTGGCGTTCCGGCCTGCGTCCAAGGGCTATGTGGCGATCGTGCCCGCGCCGATGGTGACCAGCTTCTCCCACTTTGCCGAGAACCTGTCGATGCCGGGGCAAATGATCAACGCGCTGCTGCAGGGCGACCTGAAGATGGCCGGCAATGCGTTTTCGCGCTTCGTGATCAACTCGACGGTGGGTTTTGCGGGTCTGGCCGACCCGGCCAGCGAATTTAACGTGCCGCCGGTCGATACCGATTTCGGCGAGACGCTGCATGTTTGGGGCGTTGGCGAAGGCGCCTATGTCGAGCTGCCGTTCTTTGGCCCCTCCACCTCCCGCGATGCAGCAGGGATCGCAGTGGATTTCTTCACCAACCCGCTGGGTTATGTCGAGCAGAATACTGCCGACAACATCAGCATCTATGCGGAAATCGTGCGACGCATGGGTGATCGTGGCAACTATTCCGATACGATCGATTCGATTCTCTACGAGAGCGCCGACAGCTATGCGCAATCGCGGCTGATCTACCTGCAGAACCGCCGGTTCGAGCTGGGCGAAGGCGAAGAGATCACCGAAATCGACCCGTTCGAACTGAACACCGAAGGATTCTGAAGATGGACCGCCGCAAATTTATCATTGGTGCCGGCGCCGTGCTGGCCACCGCGCCGCAAGCCCTGTGGGCGCTGAACGAAAGCCGCGCCAGCTCGCTGATCAACAGCCTGGTGACCGACATCAACCGGGTGATCGCCTCCGGCAAGGGCGAGAGCGCGATGTACCGCGACTTTGAGCGGATCTTCCAGCGCTACAGCGACACCTCCTATATCGCCGCCTACGCTCTGGGCGCGGACGGGCGCCGGGCGTCCGCCGCCCAGAAACGGGCGTTCTCCCAGGCCTTCCAGGGCTACATCTCGCGCAAATACGGCAAGCGCTTCCGCGAATTCATCGGCGGCAAGCTGGAAGTGACCGGCGTCAAGAAGGTGAAGAAATGGTATGAGGTGAGCACCATTGCCTACCTCAAGGGCCAGTCGCCGTTTGAGGTGACGTTCCTGGTGTCGGACCGCTCCGGCCGCGACCTGTTCTTCAACATGTTCATCGAAGGCGTAAACCTGCTCCTGACCGAACGCACCGAGATCGGCTCGATCCTGGACAGCAAGCGGGGCGACATCGACGCGCTGATTGCCGAGCTGCACCGGCTGAGCTAAGGCCGCGCAGTATCCGGTATCCGGATTTAAGAAAGGCTCCCTTCGGGGGGCCTTTTTCTTTGGCCCGCGCGCGGTGGTGCCGGTCCGTGTCCGGCTGCGCCTTCAGCGCGGCCCTCCCGCCCGCCGCGGCAGCATCAAAGATGCCTTGCACCCGTTGGGCCGGGCGCCCTGCCCCGCGGGCAGGGCGTGCGCCGCGCCCCCGGGGCGCGGCGCCGGGCCCGACTGGCGATGGCCCCCGCAAGGGGGCCTGAGCCAGGCGGGAGCGCCCGCGTCAGTTGCCCAGAATGTCACGCAGGATATTGTCGACCGCGCGGCCCAGTTCCTTGCCAAGATTCGGCCCCTGGCGGCGGCGGCGCTCGCGCCGGACCTGTTGCGGCGGCGGGGCGATCGGGGCGGGTTCCAGCATCGGCAGCGGCTTGGGCTCCAGCCCCTCATGCACGCGCACCATGGTTTCCCTCCAGATCTCGGCCGGCAGGCCGCCGCCGGTCACGCCGGACAGCGGCGTGTTGTCGTCATAGCCCATCCAGACACCAGCCACGTAATCCGCGGTAAAGCCGATAAACCAGGCGTCCTTGGCGGCGGAGGTGGTGCCGGACTTGCCCGCCGCCTGCCAGCCCGGGATCTGCGCCCGCGTGCCGGTGCCGCCGGCAATCACCTTCTCCATCATCCAGACCAGCTGCTGCGCCGCCTCGGTGCGGATCACCCGCTCGCCGATGCCGCCGCTGGCGCCCATCAAGGGCGCGTTGTCCTCGACCAGCTTCAGCTCGGTCACGCCGTAGGGCGTCACCGAGGAGCCGCCGTTGAGGATGCCGGCATAGGCTCCGGTCATCTCCAGCAGGCTGGCTTCGGAGGCGCCGAGCGCCAGCGCGGGCCCAGCCGCCAGGTCGCTGTCGATACCGAAATCCCGGGCCACCCGGCTCACCTTGTCCCGCCCCACCGCCTCGGAAATCTTGACCGCCGGAACGTTCAGCGAATCCCGCAGCGCGCGGGCCAGCGTCACCTCGCCATAGAACTTGCGGGTATAGTTTTCCGGGCACCACTGGCCGGAGCCGGGAATGCTCATGCAGTATTTTGCGTCCAGCACCCGGTCATAAGGGGAGTAACCCAGCTCAAGTGCTGTGGCATAGACAAAGGGCTTGAAGGCTGAGCCGGTCTGCCGCTTGGCCTGGGTCGCGCGGTTGAACACGCCGGAGACCCGGGTCTTGCGGCCGCCCACCATGGCGCGCACGGCGCCGTCGGCGCTCATCACCACAATCGCCGCCTGCGCCTTGGAGCCTTCGCGGACCTTGTTCTCAAAGATGTATTTCAGCGCGTCCTCTGCCGCCGCCTGCAGACGCTGGTCCAGGGTAGAGCGGATCACCACGTCCTCGGTGGTCTGATCGCCCAGGAAATCCGGGATAGTGTCCATGACCCAGTCGGCAAAATACCCGCCAGCCCGTGCCGCAGCGGCCTCGCTCAGCGCTGCCGGGTTGTCCTGGTTGCGCTTCATCTCCGCCGTGGTCAGATACCCCTGCTCCTGCATCAGCCGCAGCACGGTCGCGGCCCGGTCCTGCGAGCGCTGCAGGCTGTTGGTCGGCGCCAGCGTCGAGGGCGCCGTCAGCAGCCCGGCCAGCATCGCGCCCTCAGCCGGGTTCAGCTGATTGGCGGATTTTCCGAAATAGCGCTGCGCCGCGGCCTCAGCCCCATAGGCGCCGCCGCCCATATAGGCGCGGTTCATGTAGATCGAGAGGATCTCATCCTTGGTGTACTTGGCCTCCAGCGCCAGCGCAAAGACCGCCTCGGTCGCCTTGCGCCACAGCGAGCTTTTGCGGCAGTCGGCCTCATAGGCGCTTTCGCTTTTCCACTCCGCCGGATCGTACTGGCGGCCCAGGCACAAAAGCTTGGCGGTCTGCTGGGTGATGGTAGAGCCGCCATGGCCGGACAGCGGCCCGCGTCCCTCGCTCAGGTTGATGCGCACGGCGCTGGCAACGCCCCGGGGCGAGATGCCGAAATGGCGGTAAAACCGCTTGTCCTCGGTCGCGACAATCGCATTCTTCAGATGCGGCGAGACAGTGTCCGCCGTCACCACGCCGCCGAACTGGTCGCCGCGCCAGGCAAACACCTCGCCCTCGCGGTCCAGCAGCGTGACCGAGCCGCGCGCGCGCCCGTCCAGATAGGCGGACACATCCGGCAGCTTCAGGTACTGAAAGGCCACCGCCAGGCCGACCAGCAGGCAGACCACCATACCGATGCGCCAGGTGAACCCCCAGGCCAGCCGGAACGCCCAGGCAAAGGGCGCCAGCAGCAGACCGATGACGCCCTTCTTCTTGGGCGCGGGCCTGGCGCGCGTCTTCTTGCGGAAGAACAGGCCAAACAGCCCGGACTTCTTTGCCTTGCGCGCGGGTGTCTTGCGCGCAGACGTCTTTGCGGCAGAGGGCTTCCCCTTGCCGCCTGCGGTATAACGTTTTTCTGCCACCAGAGGCTTGCGCCCGGATCCTTGAGCCATCGTCGTTTCCTGCCCGGTTTGCCCGTTTGCCGCGACAATACTCTGCCTGACGCGGTTTGTAGAGGGGCAGAATCCGGACCTTTCCCGCTTTGCCAGATGGCCGGTTTTTAAGCGAAGCGGGCAAAAGGCGCAAAATTATTGTGCGCTCGCAGAAAGACGCGCGGAAACTTGCTGGCCGTTTCTTTGCACGACTCGCATCGCCGGTTTTGCTGCAAGTGCGAAATGCATCGGCATGGGGCCGGCGTGAAGCAAATGCAGGGGATGCTGAGATGAAACTGATCATAGCTGCCATCAAGCCCTTCAAGCTGGACGAGGTCCGCGAAGCGCTGACCTCGCTGGGTGTGAGCGGGCTGATGGTCACCGAAATCAAGGGCTTTGGCGCGCAGGCCGGGCACACGGAAATTTATCGCGGCGCGGAATACGAAGTGAATTTCGTGCCGAAGCTGAAGCTGGAGCTGGTGGTGCCCGCGGATCAGGCCGAGCAGGCCGTCAGCGCCATCGCCGAGACCGCCCGCACCGGCAAGATCGGTGACGGCAAGATTTTTGTTCTGGATGTGGAACAGGCGGTGCGGGTGCGCACCGGCGAAACCAACCTCGAGGCGCTGTAGGCGCGCCCGGCACGGAGGAAAGACATATGAAGCAACTGAAACTCCCCTTGGCAGCCTTGGCGCTGACCGCGCTGCCGGGCCTGGCGATGGCCCAGGACGGCCCCGCCCCGGGCGTGAACCCCGCAACCGATACCGTTTTCATCCTGAACTCGCTCCTGTTCCTGATCGGCGGCTGCCTGGTGTTTTGGATGGCCGCAGGCTTTGCCATGCTGGAAGCGGGGCTGGTGCGCTCCAAGAACGTCACGATGCAGCTGACCAAGAACATGGCGCTGTTTTCGCTGGCCGCCGTCTTCTACTGGCTGATCGGCTATAACCTAATGTATCCGCTGGGCAATTGGGCGGTTGACGGCGTCCTGTCCGGTGTCTTCGGCCCCGGCGTGCTTGAAGCCGTGGGGATCACCGCAGAAGGGGCGGATGATTATTCCTACGCGTCCACCGGCTCGGATTTCTTCTTTCAGCTGATGTTCTGCGCCGCCACCGCCTCGATCGTGTCGGGCACCCTGGCCGAGCGCATCAAGCTGTGGCCGTTCCTGATCTTCACCATCGTGCTGACCTCGGTGATCTACCCGTTCCAGGCCAGCTGGAAGTGGGGCGGCGGCTTCCTGGAGCAGATGGGCTTCCTGGACTTTGCTGGCTCCACCGTGGTGCATTCGGTGGGCGGCTGGGCCGCGCTGACCGGCGCGCTGATCCTTGGTCCGCGCATCGGCAAGTACAAGGACGGCAAGACCATCCCGATGCCCGGCTCCAACCTGGCGCTGGCGACGCTCGGCTGCTTTATCCTGTGGATGGGATGGTTCGGCTTCAACGGCGGCTCGCAGCTGGCCATGGGGTCGATCGGTGACGTCGCCGATATCTCGCGCATCTTTGCCAACACCAACGCCGCAGCGGCTGGCGGTGCGGTGGCGGCGCTGGTGCTGACACAGGTGCTGTTCAAGAAGCCGGATCTGACGATGATCCTGAACGGCGCGCTGGCGGGCCTGGTCGCAATCACCGCCGAGCCGCTGACCCCGGGTCTGGGCCTTGCCACCCTGATCGGTGCCATCGGCGGCGTGATCGTGGTGTTTGCGGTGCCGATGCTGGACAAGCTGCGGATCGACGACGTGGTTGGCGCCATCCCGGTGCATCTGATCTGCGGCATCTGGGGCACCGTCGCCGTGGTGCTCTCGAACCCCGACGCCACGCTGCTGAAGCAGCTGACAGGCATTGCCGTGGTGGGCGTGTTCACCGTCGCAGCCTCCGCCGTGGTCTGGATCATCCTGCGCGCCACCATGGGCATCAGGGTCGAGGAAGAGGACGAGGTCAACGGCCTCGACATGGCAGAGCTGGGCATGGAGGCCTATCCGGAGTTCTCCCCGAGCTGACTTTTCAGCCCTTGAATCAAAAGCGCGGCGCCTGCTTCAGGCGCCGCGTTTCTGTTTGGAAGGAGACACCTATTTAGCAGCCCAAGCCCAAGACAGATCATCCGCCAAGGATTGGCAGCACGTTTCCGGTGTATAAGGGCGGACTTAGAAGCCAGCGGCCGGTTTCTTGCCACGGAATCGCTCCGCATTATATCTTTGGCCCAGAGGCGCGATGACCTTGGTTTACAAGTTAGCTACAGCCGTTCCTTCGACTGCCCGAAGGCACGGCAGTTTTTTGAGGAACGGATCATCCGGCCTTGCTGCGGGCTGCTGACAGGCAATTCCGAAGAGGGCAGATCCCGCGGCGGGTCAAGGAGGCTCGGATATGAAACCCAATTTTATTATTGCCGGCGCTCCAAAGTCCGCGACTTCCTGGCTGGTGAATGCACTCAAGCGCCACCCCGATACCTACCTGCCCCGGAGCGAGCTGCACTTTTTCAATATCAAGGAAAACTACGCTCGCGGCTTTGACTGGTACTGCGGGAAATTCGATCCTGGGAAAGGGCGGCGTGCGATTGGCGAAAAAACTCCCAACTACATGTGGATTACACCGGCCCCCCACAAAAGCCGCTTTGGCACCCATCTTCCGGATATCCACAAGGCCATTCATCGCCTGCTACCGGACGTCAAGCTGATCTTTGTGCTGCGCGACCCGGTAGACCGCTTGGTTTCGGCTTTCAACCATTACCGCAGAAGCGGGCAGTTTTCACCGTATTGGGACTTGGAAGATGTTGTCTTTGGCCGCAAGGCGCATCTGGGTGACAAGTACGGCCTGATCGACATGGGGCTATATGCGAAACACCTCGAGGCCTATTACCAGCTGTTTGACCGCAGCCGCTTGAAAGTGATCATTACCGAAACCGACATCAAAGGCGCTGCGGATAAGACTTTAATGGAAATCTGCCGGTTTCTGGATATTGATCCCGGACATCCCGAGATGAACCCTGGGAAGGAAGTTAATTCCTTTGCCCCCATCCGGGTCTCGCAGGCCTATCTGAACTACCTCAACCCGTTTCCGAATGTGAAATCGCTCAAGCGGGGCGCGCGGTTCGCCTCAAAGATCCTGAGGGGGCCACCGCTGAAAAAATACGTTCCGGACGAGAATGTCTTGAAGCAAATCGCCGGAATCTATGCCAAGCCCAACCAAAAACTATTCACCTTGATTGGCCGGCAGGATGTGGACTGGAAGTATTCCGCCCCGCCGGAGAGTGCAGCCAGCACGCGGGCTGCGCCACAAGGCGCAACCCGTGGTTAGCGACCTGAGGCTTAAACGCCGGCGTCGACAATCGCCTTGGCCAGCACCGGCACGGTCTGCGCGTTGAGGCCTGCAATGTTCAGGCGGCTGTCGCCCACCATGTAGATGCCGTTGTCCACCCGCATCTTCTCGACCAGCTCCGGCGTGGTGCCCAACAGCGAGAACATGCCGCGGTGCTGGGCGATGAAGCTGAACCGGTCGGACCCGGTCAGCCGCTGCAGCTCGTTCGCCAGTTGCTGGCGCAGGCCCAGCATGCCCAGGCGCACCTCTTCCAGCTCTGCTGCCCAGTCGGCGCGCAGGGCGTCGTCGTTCAGGATCATGGTCACCAGACGCGCGCCGTGGTCCGGCGGGAAGGAGTAGTTCTGCCGGTTCAGGAACGCCAGCGTGCCCTGGTTCAGCGCCTGCGCGGATGCGTCGTTGGAGACAGCCATCAACAGGCCAGTGCGCTCGCGGTAGATACCGAAGTTCTTGGAGCAGCTCGCCGCAATCAGCACCTCGGGGCAGCTGGAGGCAACCAGGCGCACGCCCACCGCGTCTTCTTCCAGACCGTCGCCAAAACCTTGATAGGCGATGTCGATCATCGGGATCAGGCCGCGCGCATTCAAGAGCGCGATGACCTCTTTCCACTGCGCCTCGTTCAGGTTGGCGCCGGTCGGGTTGTGGCAGCAGCCGTGCAGCAGCACCACGTCGCCCTTCTCAGCGCCCTTCAGGTCTTCCATCATGCCGTCGAAGTTCACGCCGCGGGTGTCGCGGTCGAAGTAGCGGTAGACCACGGTTTCGATGCCGACGTAGTTCAGGATCGACACATGGTTCGGCCAGGTCGGATCCGAGACAAAGACACGTGCCTTGGGGTTGGCCATCTTGATCAGCTCGAACGCCTGGCGCACCGCACCGGTACCGCCTGGGGTTGCCGCGGCCGCGATGTTTTCGCGCGCCACCGCATCGCCCAGGATCAGCTTGATCATCGCGTCCGAGTAGGCCGGATCGCCCGCCAGGCCGACATAGGACTTGGTGGTCTGCTCTTCCCACAGCTTATGCTCGGCCGCCTTGATGGCGCGCATCACCGGGGTGACGCCCTCGGCGTTCTTGTAGACGCCGACACCCAGGTCGATCTTGTCCGCGCGCGGGTCGTCGCGATACATCTGCATCAGCATCAGGATCTTGTCGGCGGGCTGGGGTTTCAAGGTTTCGAACATTGCTCAGTTCTCTCCGGTAGCAACGGGAAGGGTCGGGAAGGCACCCCATTCCACCCAGGACCCGTCATAAAGCGCATGATCGGTCTTTCCGATGCGCTCCAGGGCGAGGCTGAGGATGGCGGCGGTAACGCCCGATCCGCAGGAAGTAATTGCAGGTTTGCTCAGATCGACGCCGGCAGCTTCAAAGGCGGCGCGCAGCCCATCGGCATCCTTCATGGTGCCGTCTTCATTCAGCACTTGGCCAAAGGGCACATTCTTGGAACCCGGAATGTGGCCTGCGCGCAGCCCCTCGCGCGGCTCCGGCGCGTCGCCGCGGAAGCGTTCAGCGGAGCGGGCGTCGATGATCTCATGGTCGCCCAGCTTGGCCGCGGCAGAGACCTGGGTCACGTCGCGCACCATGTGGTTCTGCACCCGCACGGTCATATGGCGGTCGCGGATCACCGGCGGCAGGTCCTCGACCGGATGGCCCTCGGCCTGCCATTTCGGGAAACCGCCGTCCAGCACTGCAACATTGGCCTGGCCCATCAGCCGGAACAGCCACCAGACGCGGGCGGCGGAAAACAGGCCGGCGCCGTCATAAATCACCACCTGGTGGCCGTCGCCCACGCCCATGGCGCGCAGCTTGGACATGAACTTCTCCACCGGCGGCACCATATGCGGCAGGTCGGAGCGGTTGTCGGAAATCTCGTCAATGTCGAAGAACCGCGCGCCGGGGATATGGGCAGCCTCATACTCCGCCCGGGCGTCGCGGCCCTGCTGCGGCAGATACCAGGACGCGTCCAGCACCCGCAAATCCGGGTCTTTCAGATGGGCGGCAAGCCAGTCCGTGGAAACCAGCGTCTTCGGATCGTCCTGCATCAAAGCGTCTCCCTGTCTGCACACAGCGCCATGGGTACATCCGGCAGCACAGCGGTGCAAGCTATCCCCGCTCTCTACCTGCGGTTACAAAATTCTTGCGGGCCTTTAACGCGCCGGCAATAAACAG
The DNA here is from genome assembly GCF_002388965.1 of Leisingera sp. UBA4491. Taxonomy (NCBI): domain Bacteria; kingdom Pseudomonadati; phylum Pseudomonadota; class Alphaproteobacteria; order Rhodobacterales; family Roseobacteraceae; genus Leisingera; species Leisingera sp. UBA4491. The sequence continues at coordinate 137,278 of NZ_DGNN01000017.1, forward strand.
GGACCACTGTTTGAGCTTGTTATTGCAGAGGCGTATTGCCATGCCCGGTTTTCGACGCATTCTTTCAGCCCTCCTTGTTTTCCTTTCCCTGGCCAGCCCCCAGGCGCTGCGTGCAAGCTGCGTAGAGATGGGAAAAACTTGTATTAATGACAATGACTTGAAGGCACAGATCAGGATCGGGCGCCATACGCCGGACTTGCAGGGGCTGGAACGGTTCACGCATCTGAGGGAGCTGACAGTGATGGCCGACCTGCGGTTTGACGCGCCGGTCGACCTGTCGCCGCTGGCGGCACTGCCCGGGCTGGAGCGGCTGGCGCTGGTCAGCATCACCGCGCCGGACCTCGCACCGCTCACCCGGCTGCCGGGGCTTAAGCGGCTGAGCCTTGATTCTGTGCACGCGCCGGATTTCACCCCGCTGGCCAGCATGACCGGGCTGGAACACCTGTCGGTCTGGGGAATCAAAGAGGTCACCGACCTGTCCTTTGCGCGCGGCCTGACGCGGCTGCAAAGCCTGAACATCGCCGATTCCGGCGTCACCGACCTGAGCCCGCTGCAGGGCTTGCAAGACCTGGAGGTCTTTCTGGCCTTCAACACGCAGGTTTCCGACCTGAGCCCGCTGGCGGCCGCGAATCTGCGGGTGGCCTGGATCTCCAACTGCCCGGTCGAAAGCGTGGCCGCGCTGGCCGCCTCGGACCGGCTGGAGATGCTGCGGGCCGATGGCACCCGGCTGCAAAGCCTGGAAGGGCTGCAAAACAAGCCGGCGCTGCAAACCTTGATCCTGTCGGACACGCCGGTCGCGGAGCTGGCGCCGATCGCGGATGCGGCCAGCCTGAATGAACTGGCGCTGGACGGCACCCAAGTCAGCGACATCGCCCCGCTGGCGGATCTGAGCGCACTGCGCAAGCTGACCCTGAAAGGCACCGCAGTCGCCAGCCTGGAACCGCTGGCGGGCAAGAACCTGCGCGAGCTTTCGCTGACCAACACCGCGGTCGCGGAGCTGGACGGGGTCCAGGGCATGGACGACCTGTGGGAGCTCAGCATATCCGGGACCGGCATCCGCGACCTGACGCCGCTGACCGGCTTGAGGAAGCTGGCGATTCTGCGGGTGATCGGCCTGCCCGCTGCGGCGCTGCCGCCGCTGCTGGAGATCGACAGCCTGCGGATCGTCTTTGCCGGCCCCTCGCTGGCGTCGCGCAAGCGCCTGCTGGGCCGGGAGAAGATCACGGAATACATCACCAGCCATCAGTAATCCGGCAGGTCCTGCCTGCCGCGTCCCAAAGCCTCAGGCCACCACCCGCAAGCGCGGCGCTTCCGGCCGGGCCGCCGCCTGCCCGGCAGAAAACCGCTGCGCAAATGCCAGGCCCGCCCGGATCACATGCGGGTCCATTTTTCCGCCGGTGACCTCAGCAACGGCTTCACGCGCGCCCGGCGTCTGGTCCCGGCGCATGTGGTGCAGCATCTGCAACAGCGCCGCCTCATCCGGCGTTAGGGTCCCGCGCAGCTCGATGTCAAAAGGATCGATGAAAGTAAACCGCCCGTCCCGGCAGTCCAGCACCGCCCGCAGCAGTTTCATCAGCGCCTGCGCCGCCGGCAGGCCGATGGCCTCGCCCCAGCGCTCCGCCGCCACCATATAGGCCCGCTGCCACGCCTGGCTCTCCGGTGTCTCATGGCTCAGCAGAAATTGCCGCAGGACCGCCAGCAGCCCGGTCTCGAAGGCGTCAAACCCATGCGCCGCCAGCGCGGCCTCATGCGAAGGTTCTTTCATTCGCTTTCCCCTGGTGAAGTTTGGGCAGCAGGCGGGCTGCCGTCTCCGACCGGGCGTGACTCAATAGCGAATCTGCTGGGCAGGGTTTATCTGACTCATTTAGTCAGATACTGCAATAGCCAGCAGCCACGGATCAGCGCCTTGCGGCGCTGGCCTGCGGCGCGAGTATTTTAGGAAAGATGAAAGGGATCTGCGCGCGTTCGTCCCGGGGGTTACCGGGCGTCCTTCAGCAGCCGCTGCTTTTGGCGGCCCCAGTCGCGCTTGGCTTGGGTTTCGCGCTTGTCGTGCAGCTTCTTGCCCTTGGCGATGCCCAGTTTGATCTTGGCCCGGCCCTTGTGGTTGAAATAGATCACCAGCGGCACCAGGGTCATCCCCTTGCGCTGGGTCAGGTTCCACAGGTCGGCCAGTTCCTTGCGCGACACCAGGAGCTTGCGGCGGCGGCGTTCTTCATGCTTGAACACCTTGGCCTGCTCATACGGCGGGATGTAGGAGTTCACCAGCCACAGCTCGCCATTCTCCACCGCCGCGTAGCTATCGGCGATATTGGTGCCGTTGCCGCGCAGCGCCTTGACCTCGGACCCTTCCAGCATGATGCCGCACTCGATGTCGTCCTCGATCGCGTAATCGAAGCGCGCCCGCCGGTTCTCGGCGATCACCTTGTAGTTCGGGTCTGATGTCTGCTTCTTGGCCATGGGCGGCAGATGTAAGGCCGCAGGGCGGCGGGCGCAAGATGGCGCTCACACCTTGCGGCTGCGCAGCAGCGTGAAAACACCACTGGCCACGATCACCGCGCTGCCGATCAGGGTCAGCGCATCCGGGCGTTCGCCGAACACCAGCACCCCCAGCACCATGGCAAAGATCAGCCGTGTATACCGGAACGGCGCGATGACAGAGATCTCACCGGCCCGCATCGCGCCGGACAAGGCGTTATAGGCGATCACGCCGATTACCGTTGCCGCCGCGATATCCAGCCAGTTGCGCGGTGCCGGCCAGACCGCGCCGCCCGTCCAGCCCAGCGCAATCGCACCGGCAACCACCAGCATGGCAAAGCCGAGAAACCCCAGCTGGTTGTTGCTCATGTCCCTGGGCGCGGCGCGGGTGGCCAGATCGCGGCCCGCAAACCCCAGCGTGCCGGCCACCGCAAACAGCGAGGCGGGCTCAAAACCGCTGAGCCCCGGGCGCAAGATCAGCAGCACCCCGGCAAAGCCCAGCCCGATCGCCAGCCAGCGCCGCCAGCCGACGGTTTCGCCAAAAAACACCACCGCCCCGGCGGCCACTACCAGCGGTGTTGCCTGCAAAATGGCCGAGGCCGAGGACAAGGGCGTCAGCGCAATCGCCAGGGTGTAACACAGGCGTCCCGCGACCTCAGACAGGGAGCGCAGCAGCATCGGGCGCGTGCCAAAGCCCGGGTGCCAGGGGGCGTGCCCTTGCGCACGCGCCATCGCAGCAAAAAGGACCATGCCGCCAAGGCCGAACAGGATCAGGATCTGCCCCACCGGCAGGCTGGCGGCTGCGGATTTGACGAACATGTCCTCCAGCGCAAAGGCCGCCATGGCCAGCACCATCAGGAGGCTTCCGCGCAGCGTATCCATTCCCGGCTCCAAATCCCGCAAACTCAGTCACTTGCGCAAGTGGTAGGGCTGCTGGAGAAATTGCACAAGTGAAGCAGATCAGTCCCGCTGCGTCAGAACCGCCTGCCGGTAATGGTGCATGTTCAGGAAGGCCGCGCCGGTCTCGCGGCTGCGGTAGCCGTGCGGCTGGTCGGCGGCAAAGCGCAGGCCCTGCCCGGCCTCCAGCGCTACCCACGCGCCGTCCTTCAGCACCTCCATCGAGCCATGCAGCACAAAAACCTCCTCGGTCACCCCGGTGTCATGCGGCTGCGACTGGTGGCTTTGGCCGGGTTTCAGCGTGACCTGAAAGGTCTCGGCGCCCAGGAGCGGGTCGAAGGGAAAGACGATCTTGACTCCGATGCTGCCGGGAAACTGCACGGTTTCATAGACCCCGGCAGCCTCCCCGACGGGCCGGGTTGCCTCGCCGATCAGGGCGGTCAGCGGCAGGTGGAACCCCTTGGCGATTTTCCACAGCGTGGCAATTGTCGGGCTCGATTCGCCGCGCTCGATCTGCCCCAGCATCGCCTTGCTGACACCGGTAATCTCCGCTGCCTTGCTGAGGCTAAGCCCCGCCGCCGACCGGATTTCCCGCAGGTTCAGGGTGATGCCGTCATCGCTCATTGTCTCTGCCTGTTAAAAAGCCTTGTGCGTTATAACGCACAATGTGTAATGTGCGCTATAACGCACGAAACCCCTACCCGATCCGGCGCCAGAGGAAAACCCGCATGCTCAAGGATCTGAAGCTTTCGCATATCGTCTCCGGCGCGGTGGCCGTGCTGGTCGGCTATACCGGGTCGGTCGCCATCATCTTTCAGGCGATTGAGGCCGTGGGCGCGACCCAAGCCCAGGCCAACAGCTGGATGCTGGTGCTTGGCCTGGGGATGGGACTCACCAGCCTGATCCTGTCGCTGGTCTGCCGGATGCCGATCCTGACCGCCTGGTCGACGCCGGGCGCGGCACTGCTGGCGGTCAGCCTCAATGGCGTGCCGCTGGCGGAGGCGGTGGGCGCCTTCCTGCTCTGCGCGGTCCTGCTGACCCTCACCGGCCTCACCGGCTGGTTCGCCGCCCTCTCCCGGCTGATCCCAGACAGCCTGGCCAGCGCCATGCTGGCGGGCATCCTGTTCCAGTTCGGGCTTTCGGCCTTTACCTCGCTGCAGACCGACACCGCGCTGGTGGCGGTGATGGGCTTCACCTTCCTGGCCGGACGCAAGCTGTTTCCCCGCTACTGTATCCCCGCGGTGCTGGCGGCGGGTGTCGCTTGGTGCGCAGGCACCGGAGCATTCGGCAGCCTTGAGGCCCTGGACCTGACACTCGCCCGGCCTGAGTTCGTGATGCCTGCCTTTTCGGTTCCGGTGCTGATCGGCATCGGCCTGCCGCTCTACATCGTCACAATGTCTTCGCAGAACATGCCCGGCGTGGTGACGCTGAAGGCTTGCGGCTATGAACCGCCGGTGTCCGCCAGCCTGACTGTCACCGGCCTGGCCTCGCTGATCCTGGCCCCCTTCGGCGGCTTCGCCTTCAACCTCGCCGCCATCACCGCCGCCATCGGCGCAGGCCCGGAGGCGGACGAGAACCCCAAGACCCGCTATCTGGCAGGCGTGATGACCGGCTTATTCTACATCCTGGTGGGCCTGGGCGGCGCCACTGTGATCAGCCTGTTCCTGATCGCCCCCAAGGCGCTGGTCGCCACCGTTGCGGGCCTGGCGCTGCTGGCGACCATCGGCAACAGCCTGTCTGCCGCGCTGGCAGAGCCGCAGGGGCGCGAGGCGGCATTGATCACCTTCATGACAACGGTCTCCGGCATCAGCTTCCTGGGAATCGGCGCGCCGTTCTGGGCGCTGGTGCTGGGGCTTGCGGTGAATCACTGGCTGAAGCCCCCCGAACCCGTCCCGGTCCGCGCCTGAGGACAGACCGCCAGAGACATTTCGCCACTGAAATCCGGCGCAATCTGCGCCATTATTACCGAAGAGAGCCCCGCCCGGTTGCCTTTATTGCGCAAATCGTGTCCCTGAGGGCAAAGACTAAGGGAACCAGCCTGATGCCAAAGTACCGATCCAGAACCTCCACCCATGGCCGCAACATGGCGGGCGCGCGCGGATTGTGGCGCGCCACCGGCATGAAGGACGATGATTTCGGCAAGCCGATCATCGCCATCGCCAACTCCTTCACCCAGTTCGTGCCCGGCCACGTCCACCTCAAGGACCTAGGCCAGATGGTCGCCCGCGAGGTCGAGGCGGCCGGCGGCGTCGCCAAGGAGTTCAACACCATCGCGGTGGATGACGGCATCGCCATGGGCCATGACGGGATGCTCTACTCGCTGCCCTCGCGCGAGGTGATCGCCGACAGCGTCGAATACATGGTCAACGCCCATTGCGCCGACGCCATGGTCTGCATCTCCAACTGCGACAAGATCACTCCGGGGATGCTGATGGCCGCGATGCGGCTGAACATCCCGGCGATCTTCGTTTCCGGCGGCCCGATGGAAGCCGGCAAGATCGACATCGCCGATCTGGACATGAAAAAGATCGACCTGGTGGACGCCATGGTCGCGGCGGCGGATGACAAGTTCACCGACGAGCAGGTGAAGCATATCGAGGAAAATGCCTGCCCGACCTGCGGGTCGTGCTCCGGCATGTTCACAGCCAACTCGATGAACTGCCTGGCCGAGGCCCTGGGGCTGGCGCTGCCGGGCAACGGCTCGACACTGGCGACCCACGCCGACCGCAAGGGGCTGTTCCTGGAGGCCGGCCGCAAGATCGTCGAGATCACCAAGCGCCACTACCAGGACGAGGAAAAAGGCCTGCTGCCGCGCGAGATCGCCACGTTTGAGGCGTTTGAAAACGCGATGAGCCTGGATATCGCCATGGGCGGCTCCACCAACACCGTGCTGCACCTGCTGGCGATTGCCAACGAGGGCGAAGTCGATTTCAACATGTCACACATGGACCAGTTGAGCCGCAAAGTGCCCTGCCTCTGCAAGGTGGCGCCCAACATTCACAACGTCCATATGGAGGACGTGCACCGGGCGGGCGGCATCTTCTCGATCCTGGGCGAACTGAGCCGTGCAGGCCTGTTGCACAATGACTGCCACACCGTGCATACCGCCACCATGGGCGAGGCGATTGCCAAGTGGGACATCAAGGTCGCTAACAACCCGGAGGCCGAGGAGCTTTTCAAGGCTGCCCCCGGCGGCGTCCGCACCACCCAGGCGTTTTCGCAGGCCAACCGCTACAAGGAGTTGGACACCGACCGTCAAAACGGCGTGATCCGCGCCAAGGAGCACGCCTTCAGCCAGGACGGCGGGCTGGCAGTGCTGTTCGGCAATATCGCGCAGGACGGCTGCATCGTGAAAACCGCAGGTGTCGATGAAAGCATCCTCAAGTTCACCGGCACCGCCCATGTCTGCGAAAGCCAGGACGCGGCGGTGAATGATATCCTGACCGGCAAGGTCAAGGAAGGCGACGTGGTGGTGATCCGTTATGAAGGCCCGCGCGGCGGTCCGGGGATGCAGGAGATGCTCTACCCGACCTCCTACCTGAAATCGAAGGGCCTGGGCAAAGCCTGCGCACTGCTGACCGACGGGCGCTTCTCCGGCGGCACTTCGGGCCTGTCGATCGGCCATGTCTCCCCCGAGGCGGCTGAAGGCGGCACCATCGGTCTGGTGCGCCAGGGCGACAAGATCGAGATCGACATTCCCAACCGCTCGATCCACCTCGCGGTCGCGGATGAGGAACTGGCCGCACGCCGCGAGGAGCAGGACGCCAAGGGCTGGAAACCGGCCGAGCCGCGCAAGCGCAAGGTTTCCAAGGCGCTGAAGGCCTATGCGCTGCTGGCAACTTCGGCGGCCAAGGGCGCCGTGCGCGCGCTGCCTGACGAAGACTGAGGCAGCACCCCAGCACGACTCTTTAAACCCGCCGCCCAAAACGCGGCGGGTTTTCTTTTGCCGCACGCGCCTGAGGCCGGATCAAGGGCCGCGCAAGGCGCGGCGGCGCAGCCGCTTGCCCTTGAGGCGGCCTCAGGGGCAATACCATCGAACAGGCGCGTTCAGGGCAAACCTGCCCCTGAACCGCTTCTCAGCATAAGCCCTTCTTCCACAAAGCTCTCCCGCCGCCGCTATGGCCCGCTGGCGGACGCCAGCCCGCCGCGCTGCGTTGGGCCAAGCGCCGTGCTGAAGCACGGCGCGCCTCCGGCGGGAGTATTTGGGCAAAGGTGAAGCAGAATGGTCAATTGCAGCTGCCCGCCCGCGCCGCGCCAGCGGCGCCGGGCCCAAGGCTTGGCGCGGCATCTTTGATGCTGCGTCACAGGCGCGGGAGCCCCTGCCCCTATTACGCTACTCCCCCAGCTTGGCGTGCACCTCATCGAGGTCGATCTCCCCCACCGGCATCTTGTTACCCGGGTTTTCGAAATCGTATTTGAACAGCTCGAAATCGCGCTTGTAGATTTCATAGACCAGATGCATCGACAGATCGTCGAAGTAGTCCCCGACCGGATGCGCGCGCTTGGGGCCGTGGCCCTCGCTTTCGTTGAAGCGCGGGATTGCCTTCAGGTCCACGGGATGCGGCGTTTCGATCGCGTCCAGCACCTGCTGCATCCCGTCGTTGAACGCCTCAGTCCAGAAGATCTGGTTATAGCGCCCGCCGTTCAGGATGAAGGTCGACACATGCCCCGACATCGCCGACCAGTGGATGTCCGGGTCCATCGGGCGGCGCCAGCGGATGGTGTCGCGGACGAACAGCAGGAACCGGCGGAAGCTGGCGATCTGGTCGAACTCCTGCTTGCCGTCGTCGCCGCCAACCTCGATCCCGTATTCGTAGACCAGCTTCGGCACCAGATTGCCGCGGTAGCGACGGCCATTGCGCTGGATGCCGCAGATCTTGTCGAAGAAGGAGCTGAGGATGCGGGTATAGGGGTTGCGCACACAGGTGAAGGCATAGGCCCGCTGCCCCTGCACATTGCGGGTGATCGGCCCCTGACTGTGCTCCAGCGCCCATTTGTGCAGCCCGTCCTTGGCATCGTGGATGTCGCCGTCGAAGAACCGCCCGTGATCGGAGTAATAGAGGATCTGCCCGATCGTCGAGCAGGCGCATTTGGGCACCACCCGGTAGACCGCACTTTCACTTTCCGTCATCCAGGTGCCGGGGAACCCCATCCGCTGCCCTCATTTTTCTTGCGCGTTGTCCCCAGCTTCTTCGCATAAGTTTAGCGAAACGGGAACTATCTGGTTTATTCGTGCTGTCAGCCCGCTTATCAAGAGAAACAATCAGGCAAGACAAGGCGCTCCGTCCACCCCATGGCGAAAATCGCATATATCCTGCTCTGCCACAAAGACCCCGAAGCGGTTGTCCAGCAGGCTGAACAGCTGACCGCGGTCGGCGACTACATGGCGATTCACTTTGACGGGCGGGCGGCGGAGGAGGACTACCAGCTGATCCGGACGGAGCTGGACGGCAACCCCAATGTCACCTTCGCCCGGAAGCGGATCAAATGCGGCTGGGGGGAATGGTCGCTGGTGCAGGCAACGCTGCACGCACTGCAAAGCGCGTTGGAGGATTTCCCGCGCGCCACTCATTTCTACATGCTGTCGGGCGATTGCATGGCGGTGAAAACCGCCGAATACGCCCACCGGTTTCTGGATGAGCATGACAGGGATTTCATCGAAAGCTTCGATTTCTTTGAAAGCGACTGGATCAAGACCGGCATGAAGGAGGACCGTCTGATCTACCGGCATTTCTTCAACGAGCGAAAGCACAAGCAGCTGTTCTACTGGAGCCACGGCCTGCAGAAACGGCTGGGGCTGCAACGGGACATCCCTGCCGATATCCAGGTGCAGATCGGCAGCCAGTGGTGGTGCCTGCGGCGGCGCACGGTGGAGTGGATCCTGGGCTTCATCCGCAAGCGCCGCGATGTGATGCGGTTCTTCCGCACCACATGGATCCCGGATGAGACTTTTTTTCAGACCCTGGTGCGCCATCTGATACCGGAATCTGAAATCGACCCCCGCACGCTCACCTTCCTGATGTTCACCGACTATGGGATGCCGGTGAATTTCTACAATGACCACTATGATTTGCTGCTCAGCCAGGACTTCCTGTTTGCCCGCAAGATCAGCCCGGAGGCGAAGGAGCTGAAACTGCGCCTGGGGCGGCTTTACGCGGCGCAAGGCGTCAGTTTTCAGATCTCCAACGAGGGGCGCAGCCTTTACAGGTTCCTGGCCCAGCGCGGCCGCACCGGGCGCCGCTTTGCGCCGCGGTTCTGGGAGACCGAGAGCAGCTTGGGGCGCCAGCGCGAGCTGCTGGTCGTGGTCTGCAAGAAGTGGCATGTGGCCAAACGGCTGCTGGAGCAGATCCGCCAGGCCACCAGCATTCCCGCCGTCGAGTATCTGTTCGATGAGGAAGACACCGCCCTGCCCGACCTTGGCGGCATCCAGGCCGCGCTGATGAAGCGCACCCGCCACCGCCGGGCACTGCTGCGGATGCTGTTCGAATACTACGAGACGGACCAGCTGATTATCTGTCTGGATCCCGCCGCCATCGACCTGATGAATGACTTCCACTCGGACCGCTCCTCGACCCGGTTCCTGCACATCGACTGCGCGTTCAGCGATGACTACCTGGCCGGCCATGCCCAGCGGACCGGCCTGGCGGGCGCGCGCACGCCGCAGCTGACGCTGGAGCGGCTGCTGCCGACGATCCGCAACGATATCCTGCATGAAGGCGACCGCATCCGCGATGCCGGCTACAGTCGGCTGTACAACCTGCGCGAGGGCGCCAGCACGGAGGAAAACGCAGGCCAGCTGAGCGGTTTCCTGAACCTGCCCCGGGACAAGGCGATGGAGATTGCCGCAAGCAAGTCTCTGTTTGCCGACTGAGCCGGGCGCCGCGCCTGCAGCGGCACAGGTTGACAAGCCGGCCCCGGTGGCCTCGGCATGGGCGGATGAAGCGGCCCCGCCCGGGGCCTGCGTGCGCCCGCCTGCCGCCGGAGCGGAACCGGACCAGCAAGAGGGGTAAGGGATGGCAGACCCGGCAGAACGCAAGGCCGTCTTCTTGACCGGCAGCCTGATGCGGCATGTCACCCGCATGTCGCTGACGGCAAGCATCGGCCTGATGGCGATGTTCGCGGTGGATTTTGTCGATATGGCGTTCATCGCCATGCTGGGCAATGACGCGCTGGCAGCTGCGGTGGGCTATGCGGGCACCCTGCTGTTCTTCACCAACTCGATCAATATCGGCCTGTCGATTGCCGCAGGCTCGCTAACCGCGCGGGAACTGGGCGCGGGCCGACCGGATCTGGCCCGGCATTACGCCACCAGCGTCGCCGCCATCGGCGTGCTGACCGGGCTGGTGATGCCGATCCTTGTGCTGGCCTGGCTGGAGCAGATCCTGACCCTGCTTGGCGCCCAGGGCGAGGTGCTGCGCCTGGCGATGCGCTATGTCTGGATCATCCTGCCGACGATGTGGGTGATGGCGCTGGCGATGACCGGCATGGCGGTGCTGCGTGCCCATGGCGATGCGCGCCGCTCGATGGTGGCGACGCTTTACGGCGGCGGGCTGAATGCGGTGCTGGATCCACTGCTGATCTTTGGCCTGGGGCTGGGGCTGGACGGGGCGGCCATTGCCTCGGTGCTGGCCCGGGCCTGTATGCTGGCGGCGGCTTTCTGGCCAGCGATCCGGGTGCACCGGGGGTTCATGCGGCCTGGCTTCGGGCAGATTGCCGGCGACCTGCGCACGATCCGCTCGATTGCGGTGCCGGCGGTGCTGACCAATATCGCCACCCCGGTCGGCAACGCCATCGTGCTGCGCGAAATTGCCCAGTTCGGCACCGAGGCCGTCGCCGGCATGGCGGTGATCGGCCGCCTGATGCCGGTGGCGTTTTCGGTGATCTTTGCGCTGTCGGGCGCCATCGGCCCCATCATCGGCCAGAACTTCGGCGCAGGCCAATTTGCCCGCGTCCGCCAGGCCTTTGCGGCCGGCATCACCTTTACCGCAGTCTATGTGCTGCTGATGGCGGCGGTGCTGTTTGCGCTCAGGGCGCCGATTGCCGACCTGTTCTCGGCCACCGGAGAGACCCGCAGGCTGATATACCTGTTCTGCGGGCCGCTGGCGCTGGCCTATTTCTTCAACGGGGCGATCTTTGTCGAGAATGCCAGTTTCAACAACCTGGGACGCCCGGTCTACTCCACCTGGATCAACTGGGGCCGCCACACCCTGGGCACCTGGCCGCTGGCGGTGCTGGGCGGCTACCTGGCCGGTGCGCCGGGAGTATTGGCAGGCCAGGCCGCCGGCGGGATGATCTTTGCCGGGCTTGGCGCGCTGCTGGTGCACCGGGTGCTGCGGGGCCTCACCCGGCCTGCCCAGGTCGATGCCTTTGCGCCGCAAAACCGGCTGCATGCCCTGCTGGGCCGCCGCGGCTGGTGACGCCCTGCGGCACTGGACGCTTGATCCGGGGCCGAGCCACGGAAAAGGGCGCCCACCGGATCCGGCGCGCGCCCCTGGGCCTTCAGATCTCGACCTCAACCCGGCCGATCGGGTTGGAGCAGCAAGCCAGGATATACCCTGCCTCCACATCCTCCTCCGAGATGCCGCCGTTGTGGACCATATGCACGTCGCCCGCGGTCTTCTTGACTTTGCAGGTGCCGCAGATGCCGAAGGTGCAGCCCGACGGGATATTCAGGCCCGACGCCTTGGCCACCGCCAGCACCGTATCGGTCTCGGTGCAGGTGGCGGTGACGCCCGACGCGGCAAAGGTGATCTCTGCCGCCGCGGTCTCTTCCGGCACCACATCGTCCAGCTCCGGCACATCGGCTTCGGTCTCCACCGGCGCGCCAAAGCTTTCCTGATTGTAGTTCTCCATGTCGAAGCCCAGGCCGTTCAGCATGTCGCGCACCGCCTGCATGAACGGATCCGGCCCGCAGCAGTAGACCTCGCGCTCCAGGTAGTCGCCGGCAATCAGGCCCAGCATGATTTGATTCAGCTGCCCGCGGTAGCCGGTCCAGACCTGATAGGGGTCGTCCTCCTCGACCACGAAATGCAGCTTGATCCCCGGCACCCGCGCCGCCATGCCCTCCAGCTGGCGCCGCGCGATGATCTCGCTGGGGCGCTTGGCGCAGTTGATGAAGCTGACATCGGGCGACTGGCCGCGGTCAAACAGGTACTGGGTCATCGACAGGCTGGGCGTGATGCCGGAACCCGCCGAGATGAACAGGAACTTGCCGTTCGGGCGCTTCGGCAGAGTGAACAGGCCCGCCGGACCGGAGGCCTTGAGGAACATGCCCGGGCTCAGGTTGTCCAGCATCCAGCGGGTGCCGATGCTGTCGGCCTGCGCCTTTACCGTGACCGAGATCGACAGCGGCCTCGAGGGCGAGGAGCTGATGGTGTAGGTGCGCCAGACGGTGCCGCCCGGCACCGGAAGCTCCAGCGTCAGGAACTGGCCCGGCTGATACTTGAACCACGCGCCGGACGGCGCGCGGAAGCTGAAGGTGGCGGTGTTCGGCGCTTCCGGCACGACAGAGACGCATTCCAGCATCTCGTCGTCCTTCCACGCCAGGGTTTCGTCCAGCGTCTCGAAATTGGCCTGCAGTCCCATGCCGTTACTCCGCCGCGATCAAGTTGCGGCCGGTCAGCGCACGGGTCAGGTGCTCGGCATACCAGTTGGAGAACTGGATCACACCGCTTTCCTGCACCTCCGAATAGGGGCCGGGCTCATAAGCGGGCGAGTTGATGCCGCGCTGGTTGTCCTCCACCACGATGCGGTCCTCGTCGTTGGTGGCAACCCACACTTCGGTCAGCCGCTTCAGGTCATAGTCCTGGCCTTCGACGGCATCCTTGTGCACCAGCCATTTGGTGGTGACTTCGGTCTCGGTCGGGCTGATCGGGGTGACGCGGAACACGATGGAATGATCCGGCAGGAAGTGGTTCCAGGTGGTAGGATAGTGGAATTCCAGGAGCGTCCCCGCATCGGCAAACGGCACCCGGCCCAGCTTCTTGGCCACAGCCGCCTTGCCGTCCATGGTATAGCTCTCGGCGCCCTCGTTCAGCGGCATCCGCGCTACCCGGTATTGGCCGCGCGCGTCGATCTGGAACTGGGCCGGAATACCCGCCGCCTCGATCCGGTCGAAATGCTTCTGAAGGTGCGGCGGGGTCTCGCCGCCCTCAACACCGGTCACCGAGGGATCTTCGGGGAAGGTCCGGCACAGCGACGGGTGGTTGCCGCCGCAGTGATAGCACTCGCGGTTGTTCTCCCAGACCAGCTTCCAGTTGCCGTTCTCGATGATCGAGCTTTCATAGGCAACCTTGGCGTTGGCCAGGTCATGCGGCTCCAGATAGGGACGCGCTACAGCGGCGAAAGCATCGAAGTCCGGCGCCTCATCCGCCAGGCAGATGTAGATCAGGCCCGCCAGGTCGCGGCAATGCACCGGCTTCAGCCCGTGCTTGGACGCGTCGAAATCCGGCCCCATGTCGCGCGCCCACAAGAGCGAACCGTCCAGTTCATAGGTCCACTGGTGGTAGGGGCAGACCAGCTTGGGCGAATTGCCCTTCTTGGCCTTGCACACAACCGAGCCGCGGTGGCGGCAGGCGTTGTGGAAGGCCCGCACCTCGCCATCGGTGCCGCGCACGATGATGACATTGTAGGCGCCGACTTGATGGGTCACGAAATTGCCGGCCTTGGGGATCTCGCAGGCGGGAATGGCAAACAGCCACTCGCGGTAGAAGATCTGGCGCATGTCCAGATCCAGCACGCCCGGATCGGTATAGAATGCCTGCTCCAGGGAATAGTTTTTCTGACGGGCCACCAGTCTGGCCAGGATCTCGCTGTCGTGAAGCATCTGCTTCTCTCCTTTGCCGCATCCCCGCGGCAGGTTGGCTTGGCTGCAGGCATGAGGAGAGAGATCACAGGCCACGCGCCCGCAACCGCCCCGCCGCCGCCCGCGGTTGACGTTTTCGTGGCAAGGCTGGTTTCCGGACTGTCCCGGGGCCATTCGGCGGCGGGGCCTGGCACCTTCCCGAAGCGCATGCTTCAGTGGTCTTTGCCATGCCTTGCCCGGGGTCACCGTTGCGGGGGCAGTGCCGGAGTTTCACCAGCTTCCCAATTCTCCGCCCCAGGGGGCGGCACCTTGCTGAGGCGCAAATTGCCCTAAACGCGGCCGTTGCGCGGAGACAAATCCGACCCGCCGAAACCGGAAAAAGACATGCATGTTTGCCGTGCCCGGCGGGACAGGAATGTATAGAAACTCAAACCGGCACTCGCCAGCCCGTTTGCGGCAAGCGCTTATCTTTCATGCGGTTAGGCGCTGCCTGCCGCACCGAGCCGATTCGCAGCCAGCATTCCCGGTACCGGCCTCTTGGAAAGCGGGATGCATTAAACTATATATCGTATAGTTTAATGAAACACAGGAGCAGCCGATGACCACCGGCCACGTCTTTATCGCCACCAGCCTCGACGGTTTCGTGGCCCGCAAGGACCATTCTCTGGACTGGCTGTCCAAGCAGCCCGCCGCCGAAGACTGCGATGGCGGATTTGCCGCGTTCATGGACGGCGTCGACGGGCTGGTCATGGGAACAGGATCCTTCCGCACCCTCCTCGGCTTCGGCCAATGGCCCTACAGCAAACCGGTTGTGGTCCTCAGCAGCAGCCTGACCGGGCAGGACATTCCCGAGGAGCTGAAGGACAAGGTGCGTCTCAGCACCGCCGCGCCCGCAGACCTCATGCAGGACCTGCAAGAAGAAGGCTGGACCCGCGCCTATATCGACGGCGGCCGGCTGGTGCAGTCCTTCCTGCGCCAGGGGCTGATCGCCGATCTGACCATCACAACGATCCCGATCCTGATCGGCAGCGGCATCCCCCTGTTTGGCAGCTTGGACCGCGACATCGACCTCAAGGTGGCAAGCTCCCGGATCCTGCCCGCCGGCATGGTGCAGACCACGTTCCGGGTGATCTGACCGATGCCCCCGCGGATGGGACGCCCGCCCAAGGGCAGCCGGACCCTCAGCAAGGACGATGTGCTGAGGCAGGCCCTGCAGCTGCTCGACACGGGCGGCAGCAAGGCCCTGACCTTCAAGGCGCTGGCCGAGGCGCTTGGCGTCACCCCGATGGCCGTTGCCCATCACGCCGGCACAAGGGACGAGATGATCGCCAGCCTCGTCGCAACTGCGTTTGAAGGGTCAGACACCCCGTCAATGGCAGCAACGCCCAAGCTGCGGTTGCGGGACCTGATGACCCGCTATTGCGCCCAGGTGACCCGGCACCCGGAACTCGCGAAATGCATCCTGGAAAACCCGTCCCTGATCGGCCCCTCCCTGACCGGATTGACGCAGCTTATCGAGGCAGAAATCGCCGCCGCAGGCGTGACCGGAGCGGACGCCCGCACCCTGCTTTGCCTCATCGTGGATTACACGCACGGTTTCGCCTTTGCAGCCGCCGCGGCACCGGGAGCGGCGCTGAAGATTGACGATTTCACCCCCGCACTGGACTGGGTGCTCGACCGTATCGAATGAAAATACGCGGGCCAATCATGGCCCGCGCATCCGCTTTCGCCTTGCAGAGCCGCCCGAACGGCGGCCCGTCTTCACTTCGATTTCCAGCTGTCCAGCCAGCGGCGGAAGCGGCCCTGCCGTTCCGCAATCGCATCGCCCGCGGCATAGAGGCTGTCCTCTGCGCTTTCAATCATCGGGTCGATCCGCGCCCGGCGGAACCGGCGCCAGCGCACATAGATGGCCCACAGGATGGCGGCCAGCAGCACCAGGAAGATGATGCTGAACCAATTGGTCGGCTTGTCCTCCGGCCCTGCCACCGGTTTGATCGACACCGCATTCGGGAAGATCGACAGGAACTCGTTGCGCCAGCCGTAATGCATCACCGCCACCCACTCCGGGTTGGCCTTGGTCGAGATGCTGTCATTGGCGTCGGTGTACAGATTGGCTGTGTCGAACTTGAAATAGGGTGGCCAGCTCCAGCCGGTGTCCTCATTGCGGTAGACGATGGCGCGGCCGCTGGGGCGCACGCCCTGGATGAATTGCACATCGCGGTTGATCAGCTGCGCCGACTGGTCGTCGGGCTTGGACCAGAACAGGCGGGTCCAGTCGTTCAGCTCCTGCCGCTCCTCGTAAGTGTTGACGATGCGCACCACGTCGTACTGCGGCAGCGTGTAATGCAGGAAGGCACCGAACAGCACCCAGAAGGTGATCAGGAAGGCCCATTTGATGAAACGCATCGGGCAGCTCCTCACATGAAGTTAATGACATAGACCAGAAGCGCGATGGCCCCCAGCGGGATGATATAGACCAGGAGGATCAGCTTGCGCCGGAACGAGCGGTCATACTGCCTCAGCCCCCGTTGGATGAAGGCCGCACGGTCGCCGGTCAACCCCTTGTCTTTCCAGCGCCGTTTCAGCTTCGCCCGCCGCACCTCGCGCGAGTAGAGCGACACCGCGCCATAGGCCAAGGTCAGCACCACCAACAGGATCAGGATCAGGCGGATAAAGCCGAACATCTCTAGCGCCCCCTCACCCGGTTCACCGCGCCCCAGGGGCCGACCCGCTCCACCAGCCCCTGGCGCTGGCTGCGCGGCAGCTTAGGCATCCGCCCCTCCATATCCGGCTCATGCCCGAACAGCGCCTGCCGCGCGCCGGCCTTGTCCACCGCATACTCCCGCGCCAGGAACTCCGCCGCATAGGCCTTCTTGGTCTCCGGCCAGCCGCGGTACTGGCGGTAGAATTCCTCCTTGTGGCAGATGAACATCTGCCGGAAATCATGCGGGCACAGCTCCGCCAGCAGCATATTCACCAAGTCGCGGCAGGGCGTGTCCGACGCCCGCAGACTATAGAAATAGGCCGGATGATCCGAGGTGATCCGCGGCCAACTGCCGCCCCCTTCGGCCCAGCGCACCAGCGCCGCCAGCCCGTCAAACTCCGCCGGCAGCTCATCAGCGTGCCGCGCCGCCATCCGCCTGAGGTCCGAGCGTGACAGGCCGGTCAGGTCCCGCCCCTTCTCGGTCAGCACGGACACCGCAAGAAACCCCATCTTCTGCCGCAGGATCGCGGCCCCATCAACGCCGCGCGCCCGGATCACCGGCTCCGCCAGCCGGTTCAGCTCCAGGAACCGGGCAATCGCATTGCGCTCACTCAGATCGAACACATGTTTCAGCGGCACGCCTTCGGGCTTTGCCCCGCTTGCAATCACCGCCCGGTGCTCCACGTCCTGAAACAGGTAAAGCCCGCCGAAATGCGCGGTCCAGAAATTGCCCTGCTCAAAGACCTCATGTTCCAAATGCACCGGATTGCGGGTCACATCGCCGGTCTGCTCCGCCGTCGCAATCATCTCCCCGATTAGATCATCATCAAACCAGGCGTCCTCACCTGATTTGAACCGCTCCACCAGCTCCGCCAGACGGTCCGCATGGCGCAGCGTACCCTTGGTGGTATCCGCCTCGATCCGCACCTGGCGGATGTCGAACAGCTTCGCGGGCGAGGTGACCTCAAACACCGAATTCACCAGCTCGCCGGCAACGGCATCGGTCGCGGTCAGCGCAAACAGCTGGCGTTCATTCACTTCGATGAACCGGCGCAGGATGTCCCGGCTGGTGGAGAATTTCACATGAAGCAGCGGGCAGCGTTTCTGCTCGGTCGACAGCAGAATGAACTGCCGGTTGACGCCCGCATGGTTCAGATAATGATCATCCCCCAGCTCATCCCCGATCTCCGGCGAAAAGCCCGAAATATCGACGTGGAAATCCGTTAGAGCCGTGGTCTTGCCGGTCAGATGCTTCAGCGCGCGGTTATAGCGCTCCACCAGCGCGGGCGAGGCCACATGGAAGAGATTGCCGAACATCAGGCCATGCTGGATGAGGCGTTTCATGGCCTGCTCCTCACACTTGTCTCAAGTGCCAAAATGTGCGCACGTTCGAGTTTCCGGTTTTCATTAGGTGTCAGCTTCGGATTGTCTCCGAAGGCCTCAGAACCCAAAAGCCCAATATGAGAGTGGTTGAGCAACTTCAAAGTAGGCAAGTTGTCAAACAGCTCAAACTTGCTCGCATAGGTTTGAAACGGCTCACCTTTCAAAGACACGCAATTATAAAACAATAAAAGCAATTCCGCATCAGATAGCTGCGCCCTTAGCAGTTTGGCATGCCTAGGCTTAGAGAACTCTTTCTCATCTTCAAGAACTCGGAAGCAGTTATACAGAAACCTAAAGTAGTGCCCTAAATCATTGCCCCTTCTGTTCCAAAAATCTTTATAGGCATAAAACAGGGCAATGCCTTCATCGTGTTTCTTTAGCTTTTCACGATAAACCTTATTCAATTCCCTGTAATAGAAAACAAAGCAGTCTCGCCCCTCCGCTAGTTTATCCTTGCTATCTTTTTTTACCACATCCAAGCCGCCAACGATCTCCGAGTGGGTTCTCAGAAGTTCGAAAAATGTCGTTTCGAACTGCTGCGATCTCAGGTTGGTGTTCATTGCATTGAACTCATCAGCTTGGCGCTTAAGCTCTTTCCGTTGTTCGGCAAGTTCTTCGCTTTGCAGCCAGACAGTCACGATGATCCAGAGAAAGGCCAATACTCCCGCTACTCCAGCAAAGGTATCGCCGATTTCATTCGAAGGCGAAAAAAGCAACGCAAAAACCCTAAACTGCCAATCTCCCTCACTGTCAACTTGAGGAAGTATCGCGAGAATAGCCACTACTGTTAGAAAGGCCTTCGTCAGAGCCTTACCAACATCCATTGGTCGATCGCTTTTGATGCCTGCCTTTATAGAGCGCCAGTGATTTTCAATCCTTTCGATCACCCCTTCCCCTCCAGATACCGCCGCTTGGCCTCTTCCTGCCGCCCGAAATCGCGCACCATGGCCTCAATCGCCACCTCATCCGACTTGTCGGCATAGCGGAACTCGCTGTCGGCGTAGCGGTTGATCTCCTGCACCACCATGGCGACCGTGATCGGCACCCGCAGCTCCGCAATCATCGCGGATTTGGTCTCGTAATCCTTGAACAGGAACAGCTCCGGGTTCTCCATCCATTCATCCGGCAGCTCGAAATCCATCGCACGGACCTTGACCGCATCGGTGATGTTCTTGATGGCGCGGCCGGTAAACCGGTCATCCGCCTGCTGGATCGCCTTCAGATAGGTGCCGAGCTTGGACAGATCATCCAGCTCCCCGATCTGGTCCTGCACCCGGCCGAATACCTCCATCAGCCCCGGCTCCTGCGGCCGGTTGTGCGCCTCGAACGAGCGCGCGACGGCCTTCTTGATCTCCTGTGCACCGTAAAGATCATGCTCGCCCAGCGGGATCGCATGGTTCTTGCCCATCAACAGCGTCAGGATGTCGATATAATCCTCCCGCGTCTGCGGCCCGTCGACCAGGAACCGCGCGCCGGCCCGCTGGCGCAGGGCGTCGTCCACATTCTCCGGGTAGTTGGAGAACATGCCGAAGGTGCAATTTCCGCGCACCACGGTATTTGCGCCGGCAAAGGCCTCCATGAACACCGCGGTCACCTCCTGCTGGCCCGCGCTGGACTGCCGGTCGCCGCGCTTGCCCGCGATCTGGTCGATGTCGTCGATGGTGCCAAAGCCGATGACGCCCGGGTCGATCACATTCTGGATGAACGACTTGGCGTTCTGGCCCGACTTGCCCTGGTAGCTGTCGATATTGTCGATGCCGAAATTCTGGTAGCGGAAGGGGTAGCCCGCGTTCTGGCAATAGTCATGGATCAGCCCCGCCATCATTTGGATCAGGGTGGTCTTGCCGGTCCCCGGCTTGCCGTCGCCCATGAAGGTGAAGATGAACCCGCCCATCTCGGCAAAGGGGTTCAGACGGCGAGTGAAATCATAGGCCATCAGCATCTTCGCCAGCCGCATCGCCTGGTACTTGGCGATATGGTTGCCGACCACCTCATGCGGTTTCTTGAACGCCATCGTCAGGGTGGTGGATTTCGCCTTGGCCGCCGGTTCAAAGCCGCTGATGGTCAGATCATCCGCATCCACCCGCCAAGAAGCCGCGGTGAACGCCTCCAGCCGCGGCGCGTTCTGCGCCCGCAGGGCGGCCTTCTCCATCAGCTGCTCGGCATAGGCAGCCGCCGCCGCAATCAGATGCGTATCATCGGGCGCGTGCAGCGCCAGCTTCTGGTCCAGCTCCCACAGCGCCCCGTGCAAAGCCAGCGGCGCATTATCGGTCAGCAGCTCCTCCGCCTCGCCCACCTCGGCCTGCGTCTCGGACCCGTGCGGTGCCAGCAGATAGGCGGTGGCGTTGGCAAACACATGCACCGCAATCAGCGCCTCGGCGGCCAGCAGTTCGGTAAACTCCCCCTTGCGCGCCGCGTCCAGAGAGCCTGCCAGATTGGCCCGCTTCAGATCCGCAAGGCCCGAAACATCCGCATAAGCCTCCGCCATCGCCAGCGAGACCGCCAGCGCCCGGCGCAGCGCGTGCTGCAAGGTCGCCTGCAAGGGCGAAGTCAGCGGATCGTCCCCGTCCGCCGCCTCGATCCGGGCAATCAGATGCACGCCTTCGGGCCGCGCGGTGGAGCGCGTCACCAGCCCCGGCGTGGTGGAACGGAAGCGGCGGCTGCGGGCAATCCCCGGCGAGTGCTCCTGCACCGGCGCGCTCGCCCGCGGCTTGGCAATACGCGGGGTGTGGTCGAACCCCTCCAGCATCGCGGCCGCGGCGGCGTAATGCTTGCGGATGTCCTCCTCCCGCAGCTCCATCTGAGTGCCTGAAATGCTCATCTCTTCCTCTCAATCCGCAACTCGCCGGCCGAAAACAGGCACAGCTCTTTCATCTTTCCCAAAATACTCCCGACCCGCTGCCCGGCAGGCGGCTTTGCCGCCGAGAGGCGGGCTCCCGTCCTCGCACCACGCGCGCGCTCAATACCGCAGCACCTGCCCCGCATCGCTCACCACGAATTTCTGCACATCCGCAAACCCCGGCGGGTCCAGCTCTGCCAGCACCTGGAACGGGCGCTGCGGCAGGATGATGGCGCGCTGGGTGCGGGTCGCGCCGGTATCCGCACCGCGCCCGCCAAAGGGGTCGAGTGCAAAGATCTCCCGCTCAACGGTGCCGAACCAGCCGGCGCGCTCCTCCCGCACCTCCTCGCTTTCCAGCTCCTCCAGCGTCCAGGCCAAGGCCCAGTCCTGGCCCTCGGGCGCCTCCGCCTCTTCCAGCACCCGGTGCAGCGGGCCGGACTGCTCGGTATAGGCGGAGGAATACATCGGCCCCACATGATAGCGGCGCAGACGCTTGGGGTGGAGGTTATCGAAATCCTCGTCAAACCCCTTGGCAATTGTCACCAGCTTCAGCCCCGCCAGCGCCTGCGCCATCAGATGCGCCTGGCATTCCGGCCAGCGCCGTTCATCCTTCGGCAGCGCCACCTTGCCGCTGTCTTCCAGCTCCATCAGGTAGATCACCGGCAGGTTCACCTGGCTGTCATAGGCGGCCCAATGCAGCAGGAAGCGCCGCCGCCGCTCGCCGATGTTTTCCAGCCATTCGCAGACCGGATCGTTCTGCACCCAGAACAGCTGCCCCTTCAGCAGTTCCTGATAATAAAGCCGCTGCGACAGCGCGAATTGCAGTTTCGCAGGCACCGTGCGGTCCGAGATGATGGTGCGCACCATATCGTCCTTCAGCTGCGCCTCACTGGCCATATTGGCCAGATGCCGCTCCGCCTGCTGGGCGTCATTGGCCATGGTCATCAGCTCCGCCGCCACCGGAAAGCCGCTGTCGCGCTTGTCCATCGCCAGGCTGCCAAAGAACCGCCCGGTGTCGCGTCCCGCCATCAGGTACTTCATGGAGAGCGCGCGGAAGGTGAAGTTCAGCCGCATCAGATAGCTGGTCAGCACCTTCACATCGGATTTCGACAGCCGCCCCTCCGCCTGCATCGCTGCCGCCACCCGGGTCAGATGCCGGATGATGGTCTCGAACTTCCGGAAATACCGGCGCGAGGCGAAGGTATCGGTAAGGCCTGCGTGGTCCTTGGCGGGATCGGTCATGTGAAACCTCCGGGGTGCGCAGCAGCCCGGATCGCGCCCGACCCGCCCCCCAGGGCGGGCGCGAACGCCCCCCCTCGGGCCGGGCGCGATCCTCTGTTTCGTACAGCCCGTTTCTGGCCTGTGGCAAAATCACCTGTGAGGTCGTGCGAAAGCTCGGTCATTGTTTTGGCCTGTAATCAGTTATTGCAATGAGATCACGAACAGGTTTGGGCCAGCCCGCGGCGGCCTTGGAAAGCCCGGTTTCGGCCGTTCTGTAAAACCAGCCGACAGCCAAAATGATCTGCACAAACAGGTAGCCGAAACCAACTGCCCACAGGGCCAGTGGCAAGTACCACAGGTACTCAACCAAGCCTTCCCCTCCGAGCGCAGGCTGCTCTCTAGCCCACAATACCAAGTACCCAAGCAGTGCCAGAGCACCCGATACAACGAGGAATCTCAGGAAGGGGTTGCGAAACATCACCCACCATAAAGGTTCTTGTCGTGCTTCTCGACAATCGCGGCGAACCGGCGGGCAAAGCGTTCATCCGCCTTGGCCTTCTTCTCCAGCACGTCGCGGGCAAACACCATGTTGCCCTCATGGCTTTCCAGCATGTCGGCCATCTTCTGGTTGGTCGCGGTGCCGATTGCGGCCATTGCGGTCTGGGCTTCCTTGTCGGTCTGCACGCCGATCTCGTTGATCCTATGCGCCACATCCTGCTGCTGCGCGGTCTTCAGCGATTTGGTCAGCGCATCATACAGCACCACCCGCTGCTGGGTGTCCGTCTGCAGCTTGTTGATCAGAACCATCTGCGTCGCCGCCTGGTTCTGCAGGGAGTCGACCCAGGTCTTGCCCTTCTCGATATAGCGCTCCAGCGTCTGGGATTTCGCAAGCTTCACCTGCTCCTCCTGCACCAGCGCGTTGTACTTGGTGTTCAGCTCCGCCAGCTCGGTCTCCAGCTTGGTGCGCGCGGCCGCGTCCTGCTCGACCGAGATCTTGTTTTCCAGCTCGATGATCTGCGGGTCCAGCGCCACGATCCGGGCGCGCACGCCTTCCAGCTCCTGCACGGTGAACTCGCGGTCGTCCAGCGTCGCGGTGAGGTTGGTCTGCACCTTCTCGCGCTGCTCTTCCAGGGTGGCCAGCTGGCCCTCCAAGAGCTTCACGATCACGTCGGACTTGGCGATCAGGTCCTGCAGCTTGTCATCGATATTGGCGGTGCGCATCCGCTCCTGGCGCATCGAGTCCGATTTGCCCTTGGAGAAGAAGCCGACAAAGCTCTCCCACCCGGTTTTCGAACGCATCTCGTTGAAATCCTTGGAGAACGCCGCCGTCACATCGTCCAGCCCCATGATCAGCTCGGCGATATTGGCGTTCATCACCTCGGTGTGCGCATGCACATCCTCAAGTGTCGCGTTCTCAATGTCGATGCTGGCATCCTCGCCCGCTTCGATCTTGCCGCGCGCAGTCTCGATACGCGAGGTCAGCGCCTCGATCCTGGCCTGAGAGTCCCGGACCTTCTCCTCGCTCTCCGCTACCATCCTGTCAAATTGGGAAACACTCATCGTGTCCGTTCCTCCCGCTCAAATAACTGATCCGGATATGGGTATGTAAAAAGATTTTACATCCCCCGGGCGGCGCAATTCCGCCCGTTTCCAAATCACTGTTGCAGAGAGGCTGCACAAAGAAAACCCCCGGACGCGCCTGAGCGGATCCGGGGGCGGTTTCGCGCGAACGGGGCAGCGTCACATGGTCTGCTGCTTGCCCAGAACCAGAAAGGTCATCATGCCGAACGGCGGGATGTTCTCCTGCTGCTCGACACTCAGCCCGTCTTCCTGCAGCACCGTTTCCAGCGCAAAGTCGGAGTGCCAGCCGATCACATTGGCCAGCGGCGCAGACAGCTTCTCCAGCGAGGCCCTGACCCCTTTGCCGCTTTTGAAATGGTTGGTGATCACCACCTTGCCGCCGGGCTTCAGCACCCGGGCGATCTCGTGCATCACCCGCTCCGGCTCGGGCACGACGGACAGCACATGCATGGCCGCGACGGTGTCAAAGGAATTGTCCGGGAAATCCAGCTGCCGGGCATCCATCTGCCGCAGCGCCTCGACCTGGGTCAGCCCCATCTCCCGCACTTTGGCTTGCGCCTTCTTCAGCATGTCATGGCTGAAATCAATGCCGGTCACCTGCAGATGCGGCGCATAATGCTGCAGCGACAGCCCGGTGCCGACGCCGACCTCCAGCACGCTGCCCTGCCGGGAATTGATATAGCGGGTTGCGCGGCGGCGGCCTGAGCGCGTTACCGCGCCAAAGGTCCTGTCGTATACCGGCGCCCAGCGCGCGTAAGATTCCTCAACTGCCTTGATATCCAATTCGTCCCTCCCATTGGACGTCTTGGGCTAGTCCTTTGGCTTGGAAACCAGCCCCCAAATCACCATTGCAACGTAGCCAACGCATAGCACAACCAGCACCGTCCATGCATAGGTCAACAGTGCCGCAGCCATGAAGGCAAATCCCACCAGCAGGTATTTAACATGCTCGCGGGAGATTTTCATCGCCTTGGGCGACCAGGTCTGGATGTGGCTGATCATCAGCAGGCCGACCACCACCATATGCAGGCAGATCAGCAGCTCCGGCAGCACCATCGCTCCGTCAAAGGCAAAGGAGACAAACATCGGCAGCATCGCCAGAAACGCCCCGGCGGGCGACGGGATGCCTTCGAAATAGCCGCTGCGCCCCTTCGGCTCCTCCTCCGACTTGCTGCCGACATTGAACCGCGCCAGCCGCACCACGCAGCAGACCGAAAACACCAGCACCGAAATCCACCCCACGCCGCGCACATCCTGTAAGGCCCAGAGGTAGATCACCATCGGCGTCGCCACCCCGAAGTTCAGGAAGTCGGCCAGCGAATCCAGCTCCGCACCCATCTTGCTTTCGCTGTGCAGCGCCCGCGCCAGCCGCCCGTCCAGCCCGTCCAGCACTGCGGCCAGCAGGATCAGCATCACCGCCAGCGTGTAATTGCCGTAAACCGCAGCGCGGATCGCCGACAGGCCCGCACAGATGGCACCGATGGTCATCATGTTCGGCATCAGCTGGATCAGCGCAAATTCGGATTTCTTCTTTTCCGGGACGTCATACATGGCGGTGGCTCTTTCTTCCTCGCGGTGGCGGTGGAGTGGCCGCGGCGCAGAGGCAAACCTTGGGGCAAACTTGGGGGCTATTGTAACCGTTGCGCACCTATGCCCCAAGCGCCGCCGCAGCGCAATATTCACGGACCCGGCAGCCGCCTCTGCGCAAAGGGGGTGCACAGGGGGTGCACGGGAAGTGTACAGGCGGTGCCCCCTGAAAAGAAAGGGCACCGTGCATCGCACGGTGCCACGCCCAACTGCGAAGGCCTCCCGCCGGGAGGCCATGAGCAGGCGGGAGCGCCCCGCCTGCGCCGCGGCTCAGCCGACCACGTTGAACTCCGGCCCGTAGGGGTACTTGGTGATGTTCTCGTTGCCGTCTTCATGGATCACCAGGATGTCATGCTCGCGGTAGCCGCCCGCGCCGGGATTGCCCTCGGCGATGGTCAGCATCGGCTCCATCGAGATCACCATACCCGGCTCCAGAACCGTATCAATGTCCTCACGCAGCTCCAGCCCGGCCTCGCGGCCATAATAGTGCGACAGCACGCCGAACGAATGCCCATAGCCGAAGGTGCGGTACTGCAGCAGATCCCGCCCCTCAAAGAAGGCGTTGATTTTATGGGTGATTTCCGCACAGCTCGCCCCCGGCTGCAGCAGCGAGATGCCGTATTCATGGGCCGCCACATTGGCCTCCCAGATCTTCAGGCTGTCGGCGTCCACTTCTTTCACGAACATGGTCCGCTCCAGCGCGGTGTAATAGCCGGAGATCATCGGGAAGGTGTTCAGCGACAGGATATCGCCGCGCTGAAGCCTGCGTCCCGTCACCGGGTTGTGGGCACCGTCGGTGTTGATGCCGGACTGAAACCAGACCCAGGTGTCGCGGTATTCGGCATCCGGGAACCGCTTGGCAATCTCCAGCTCCATCGCGTCACGCCCGGCCATCGCCACATCAATCTCGCGCACGCCTTCCTTGACCGCATCGCGGATCGCAAAGCCGCCCACGTCGGCCACCGCAGCACCGGCCCGGATCATCTCGATCTCGGCCGCCGATTTGCGCATCCGCTGCTCCATCGTCGGCAGGTAGAGGTCGACCAGTTGCGACGGCGCCAGGAACGCCTCCAGCTTGCCCTTTTGCAGCAGGGTCAGGTGGTCGCTCTCATAGCCGACAACCGCGCCCTCGCCGCTTACCGACTTGATTGCACGCCAGAAATTGTCGCGCTGCCAGTCGGTGTAGGTGATGTTGTCGCAGAAAGAGCGGCGCCAGGGCTGGCCCGCGTCGATGCCGGCCGAGATGGTAACCGCCTCGGTCCCGGTCACCACCAGGCCGTAGGGGCGGCCAAAGGCGCAGTAGGTGAAGCCAGAGTAATAGGAGATGTTGTGCATCGAGGTGAAGACGGCGGCGCTCACCCCGGTTTCGGCCATGATCTTGCGCAGGCCGGCGATCCGCGCCTCGTATTCGGAGACGGCAAATTGCAGCGGCGCCTTCTCACCATTGTGAAAACGGTACATTTCAGGACGTGCAGTCATATCAGACCCTTCCTTCTTACAAGAAAGGTCCCGGCGTTCAGGACAGTTTTGGAATGCGGGGGCACCATGTATTCCATGCGGCGACGCCATCGCCTGGCCCTTGCGCGAAAGATGCGGCGGAAACCGGATTCTGGCAAGACGTTTTTGCGGCCGGGGAGCCTGCAAGGTGGGCGATTCCGCCCACCGCGCCGCGATCAATTCACGATCAGAGCCACCAGGTCGCTTTCGGGGTCCGCCAGCGGGTCGATCACATTGAAATGGTGCTTGCCAAAGGCGATCACGTGGTCGGTCTCCCAGGCCTCCACCAGCCAGATGGCCTGATCCAGAAACGCCGGGCGCTCCTCGCCGCCGACCCAGACGGTGACCTCCGCGGGATAGCGGTCGTTCATCTCCACCGGGCTTTCGGCAATGGCGGCAGCCGAGTCCATCCGGAACTTCTGGTTCATCGAGGTGCGCAGCAGCGGCCGCAAATCCGCCAGAGGTGAGATCGGGATCACCGTCTTGATCCGCTCCCCCACCTCTGCCGGCAGCAGTGCCTTGTCCAGCATCCGCGCCACCAGATGGCCGCCCGCCGAATGGCCGGCCAGCGCGATCGGGCCGTCCACCTCCGCCGCGATCCGGGTCACCGCCGCGGTGATCTGCCGGGTGATATCGGCGATCCGCACCTCCGGGCACAGGTCGTAAGACGGCATTGCCACCGCCCAGCCATGCGAAATCGCGCCGCGGGCCAGATGCGACCAGGAGCTTTTGTCGAAGGCCAGCCAGTAGCCGCCGTGCACAAAGACAAAGACTCCCTTAGGCTCGCCTTCAGGCAGGAACAGGTCAAAGCGCTGCCGCGCCCCCTCGCCATAGGGGATGTCCAGCCGGGCGCGCTGATGCAGGCTGTTGCGGAAGTCCTCGGCTGAGGCGGCCCAGCGCGGCGGGTACTTGTCTGCGTTCTCGATGTATGCCCCGTTGGCATAGGCATCATCCAATTCCATGCCCAGTCTCCCCGTTGAAATTTTGTTTTGCGGCTACCTGACAGTCTCGCACAGGACATGTCAAATTGCCCGGCGGAAATTTCCGCCCCCCGGCACTCTTGGCTAAATAATTTGATCAAATTCTGGACTTATCGTTCTGTCTGGACATATCAAGGCACAGCTGATTTGCATTTCAGTGACAGAACCCCCGGGAGGCCCGCAATGCTTGATGCAACCACTGACCTGAAATCCCTGCTCAAAGACCCCAGCCTGCTGGAGACGCGCGCCTATATTGGCGGCCAGTTTGTCGAGGGCGAGGGCACCTTTGACGTGACCAACCCCGCGCGCGGCGACGTGATTGCCAAGGTGGCGGATGTCAGCCGCGCCCAGGTGGCGGGCGCCATTGCCCAGGCCGAGACCGCACAGAAGGACTGGGCCAAGTGGACCGGCAAGGAGCGCGCCAATGTGCTGCGCAAATGGTTCGACCTGATGATGGAAAACCAGGAGGATCTGGCGGTGATCCTGACCGCCGAAATGGGCAAGCCGGTCAGCGAGTCGCGCGGTGAGGTCGCCTATGGCGCCTCCTTTGTGGAGTTCTTCGCCGAAGAGGCCAAGCGGATCTATGGCGAGACCATCCCCGGCCATCAGCGCGACAAGCGCATCACCGTGATCAAGCAGCCGATCGGGGTGGCCGCCTCGATCACGCCCTGGAACTTTCCCAATGCGATGATCACCCGCAAGGCCGGTCCGGCGCTGGCGGCGGGCTGCTCCTTCGTTGCGCGCCCGGCGGCAGAGACGCCGCTGTCGGCCATCGTGCTGGCGGTTCTGGCAGAGCGCGCAGGGATCCCTGCGGGCGTGTTCAACGTGGTGCCGTCGTCGCGGTCCTCCGATGTAGGCAAGGAGTTCTGCGAAAACCCCGCGGTGCGCAAGCTGACCTTTACCGGCTCCACCGAAGTGGGCCGCATCCTGCTGAAGCAGGCCTCAGAGCAGGTGATGAAATGCTCGATGGAGCTGGGCGGCAACGCGCCCTTCATCGTGTTCGACGACGCCGATCTGGATGCCGCCGTCGAAGGTGCCATCATGTGCAAGTTCCGCAACAACGGCCAGACCTGCGTTTGTGCCAACCGGATCTATGTGCAGGCCGGCGTTTACGATGCCTTTGCGGAGAAGCTGAAAGCGGCCCTGCAGAAAATGACGGTCGGCGACGGGCTGAAAGAGGGCACGGACTTCGGCCCCCTGATCACCAGGGACGCGGTGGAGAAGGTCGAGGAGCACATTGCCGACGCCAAATCCAAGGGCGGCAGCGTGATCCTGGGCGGCAACCCGTCGGAACTGGGCGGCACCTTCTTCCAGCCGACCGTCGTGACCGGCGCGACCCAGGACATGGCCTTTGCCACCGAAGAAACCTTTGGCCCGCTTGCGCCGCTGTTCAAGTTCGAGAACGAGGACGAAGTGATCGCGATGGCCAATGACACCATCTTCGGCCTGGCGTCCTATTTCTATGCCAAGGACCTCAGCCGCGTGTACAAGGTGGCCGAAGCGCTGGAATACGGGATTGTCGGGGTGAACACCGGCATCATTTCCACCGAAGTGGCCCCGTTCGGCGGCGTCAAACAGTCGGGCCTGGGCCGCGAAGGCAGCCACCACGGCATCGAGGACTATCTGGAGATGAAGTACATCTGCATGTCGGTCTGATCCCGAAACGCAGGCAGCACGTGCAGGTCACTGCCGGGTCATTATCCCGGCCACCCTGCTGATGGCGCCGGCCCAGGCGGTTTCCGTCTCCGGGTCCAGCGCCGGCCCCAGAACATCGCGCAAAGCGGCAATCAGCGCCCGCTTTGCCGCGTCGCTCTCCCGCGCGCCAAGATCCAGATGCGCGTGGTCCTGAACCAGCCGCGCGCTAAGCTCTGCCAGCGTCGCCGGGTTGTCCAGATTGCGCACACAGGCGGCAATCATCTCCGTCAGCATCGCCTTCTGCTTCACGAAGTTGCCCCGGAACATGCCGCGCGCCTGCGGCAGGCGGGTGAACAGATGCACGTAAAACCGTTCCGCCAGATCCGCCTTGCGGGCAAAAACCCCGGCAAAGCTTTGCTGAACATGCTGAACTTCCTGAGGGGTCATCAAACCGCCAATTCACCGCAACCAAACCAAGGCACCGAACCGCCGCGCCGCGCATCCTGCGGCATGCGGAAACAGCGCCGGTGCACATGACCTCTTCCCCAACAGTGCGGCCAAAAGGCTAAGAATTGTTTGAAGCCCCGGACACAAAAAAGCCCCCCGGCAGAACCGGGGGGCATATACGCTCGGACCGGAGTCCGCGGGATCAGTTGACCGCTTTGGCCTCAATCTCCGGACGGGCCGGGCGGGAGGAGGAGATTTCGATCCGGCGCGGCTTCAGCGCCTCCGGCACCTCGCGGTGCAGATCGATATGCAGCATGCCGTTTTCCAGGCTGGCGCCGGTCACGCGGACATGGTCGGCAAGGGTAAACCGGCGTTCAAAGGCGCGGGTTGCGATGCCGCGGTGCAGGAAGGTGCGCTCCTCGCCGTCCTCAGCCTTTTTGGCGGCGACAACCAGGGCGTCTTCCTTCACTTCAACGTTCAGGTCTTCCTCGGCAAAACCGGCGACGGCAATCGAGATGCGATAGCTGTCGGCGTCGGTCTTTTCGATGTTGTAGGGCGGGTAGCTGGACTGGGCGGCATCAGCGCTCAGGGCGCGGTCCATCAGGTTGGCGATCTGGTCAAAGCCGATGGTTGCACGGTGCAGCGGTGTAAAATCAAAGGTACGCATTTTCCATCCTCATTCATGAGCGATTTCAGGATGCCTTCCCCGCGGGGACAGGCCGGAATTTTCCGGGCCCCAATCAGCGGCTGCCCGGATAGTCCTCAGATAGGAACGGAAAATGCGGCTTCAAGGGGGCGGTCAGCCGCCCGGGCGCACAAATTTCGCGCCCCCGGCAGAGGCGCCGCCGCCCGCCCGGATCCGCTTGATCCGGCGGTCGGGCGCGGCCGCAGGATTGCGGCGCAGCTGGGCCTTCAGCTCTGCCACCCGCTGCGGCAGCTTCATGCCAAACGCCACCTGCTTACCCCGGTAATTGCCGCCGCCGGACACCAGCGCCAGGATGCGCCCGCGGCCGCCGGCCTGGGAAAACACCGGCGCACCGGAGGACCCGAAGGTGACGTTGCAGTCGATCATCAGCACGTCCTCATACTCCCCCATCAGGTTGCACTGCCGCTGCCGCGACAGCGCCTCGGCGCGGCCCCGGCCATAGGAGGTCACGGAAATGCGGCTGCCGTACCCGCTGCCGGAGTGCAGGGCAAAGGCATCGGCCTCGCCGCTGAGAATGGGTTCGGCCAGCCGGATCAGCGCCACATCGTGGCGGATGTTTTCGAGGTCGAGGCGTCCGCGCGGGGCGTACCCCGGATGCGCGGCGACCTGCAGCGCCTGCCGCTCGGCAATCGCCACCCCATCGCGCAGCCCGGCGCGGAAGATGATCTGGTCTGCCGGGCGCACCTTTGCATTCCGGTCATAGACGCAGTGGGCCGCCGTCAGCACCAGCTCCGGCGCAATTAGCGTGCCGGTGCAAAACCCCTGCCCGTTCAGCTCCAGCCGCCCCACCGCTTCCCAGCCCAGCAGGTCATCTCGCCCGGTCAGGCGCCGGAGGCCGGTGCCCTGTGCCATTGCGCCGCCGGTATAGGCCAGGGCGGCAACCGCCAGGATCAGCGCCCGCCAGGTCATTGCTTGATGAACTTCGCACCGGAGGAACTGCGCCCCTCGCCGACGCGCACGCGGCCAACGCCGGGCGGCAGGCGGCCGCCGGTGGCCACGCCGGTCAGCTGCGCCTGCAGCAGCGTCAGCTCCTCGGCCAAAGCGGAACCGAGCGAGACCCGTTCACCGCTCACCTCGGCCTTGGCGGAAATCACCGACACGATCCGCGGGGTGCCGCCCTCGAAGGAGAACACCGGCGCCCCGGAGGAGCCGAAATCCACATCGCAGGACATCACCAGCACCCCCTGCTGCCGCGCCATCACCGCGCAGACCTCCTGCAGGGACGGCGCCTCGGAGCGGTCATGGGCGTAGGAGACCACACCGATCTTGGCCCCCTTGCGCGGGCGCTCGTCGGTCTCGAACGGTGTCACGGTGGTGTTGCGGATCGGGCGCTGCAGCTGCAGCAGCGCGATGTCGTTGCGCACCCGGCCGGTCGACAGCTCCCCGTCATAGACATAGGCGGGATGCTGCACCGCCCGCCGCACGCTGCGGTAGGCCGAGGCGCGCCCGTTGCGCCATCCGGCCAGGAATTCAATGGTTGTGGGGTCAATCGGCGCCTTTGTGCGGCTGTCATAGAGGCAATGCGCGGCGGTCAGCACCAAGTCAGGCGCAATCAGCGCACCGGTGCAAAATCCCTCGCCATTCACATCAAGCCGCCCGACGGCCTCCCATTTGCGGCCCGCATCCAGAGTATCCATCCGCTGCAGGCGGCTGTCCTGCGCCATTGCCGCGGCCGGCAGCAACACTGCCAGCACCGCCAGAATCCACTGCCTCACCTGCGTCTCCTCTTATCCACCGGCTGGGAGATTACGTGTCCGTTCCGGCAAAATTACGGCAAGCCCGCGGAGAATGCAGCCTGATTCTTTCGCGCAGGCGGCCTCAGCGCAGGATGGGCACCTCCGGGGCGCGCTTGCCAGGCGCGGTCAGCGCAGGCGGTTGCGGGCCGCCGGCGGCCCAATCGAGCAGCTCCACCGTGTGCACGATGGGCAGTTCAGTGCCGGAGCCGATCTGCATCATGCAGCCGATATTGCCCGCCGCGATCAGGTCGGGGGTCTTGGCCTCCAGCGTCTTCACCTTGCGCGCCTTCAGCTCGGCAGAGATTTCCGGCTGCATCAGGTTATAGGTGCCCGCCGACCCGCAGCAGAGGTGGCTGTCGGCGGGTTCCACCACGGTGAAGCCTGCGCGTTTCAGCAGTGTCTTCGGATGGGTCTTGATCTGCTGCCCGTGCTGCAGGGAGCAGGCAGCGTGATACGCCACGGTCAGCCCCTTGTCCGAACCCTCAGGCAGCTCCAGCTGCATCAGCAGTTCGGAGATATCCATCGCGATGGCAGAGACCCGCGCCGCATCCGCCGCCAGCGGCTCATTTCGGAACATGTGGCCATAGTCCTTGACCGTGGTGCCGCAGCCGGAAGTATTGATGACAATGGCGTCCAGCCCCTGCCCGTCCATCTCTGCCGCCCAGGCGCGGATGTTTTTAGCCGCGGTGGCGTGGCTCTCGTCCTCGCGCCCCATGTGATGGGTCAGCGCGCCGCAGCAGCCCGCGCCCTTGGCCACCACCACCTCGCAGCCCAGGCGGGTCAGCAGGCGGATGGTGGCATCATTGATATCGGTGTTCAGCGCCTTTTGCGCGCAACCGGTCATCAGCGCCACGCGCTTCTTGCGCGGCACGGCGGGGGCAAAGCTTTGCGGATCGTCATTGCGGCTCACCGGCGGGATGTGTTTCGGCGCCATCTCCAGCATGGCGCGCAGCCGCGGATCGGGCAGCAGACCTTTGAATGGCCTGGCCAGCTTGGCGCCCATCAGCGCCAGCCGGAACCGGGACGGATAGGGCAGGATCCGCGCCAGCAGCCAGCGCAGGGCCTTGTCGCTCCAGGGCCTGTCATAGTGCTTTTCGATATAGGCGCGGGCATGATCCACCAGATGCATGTAATGCACGCCCGACGGGCAGGTTGTCATGCAGGCCAGGCACGACAGGCAGCGGTCTATGTGCTTGACGGTCTTGGCGTCCGGCACCCGCTCGTTTTCCAGCATGTCCTTGATCAGATAGATGCGGCCGCGCGGGCTGTCGAGTTCGTCGCCCAGCACCTGATAGGTCGGGCAGGTCGCGGTGCAAAACCCGCAATGGACGCAAGTGCGCAGGATCTCATTGGCGCGCTTGGTGCCCGGATCCTGCAGCTGCTGTTCGGTAAAGGTGGTTTGCATGTCTTATCCCATCAAGCCCGGATTGAGGATGCCGCGCGGATCGAACTGCCGCCGCAGCCCTTTGGAAATGGCCGCAAGGGGCGCGGGCTGCGGCTGGAACACGCCCAGCCGGGCGCGGGTTTCGGCGTCCGCCCGCACCAGCGTGGCATGACCCGGCACGGTGAGCCGGCTCCGCAGCTCTGTCCCCGCGGGGACAAGCGCCCAGATCAGCCCGCCGCCCCAGTCAAACTGCAGCGCATCCGCCTGCAGCTGCGGCGCCAGCGTCACCGCGTCCGATGGCTTCACCGATATCCGCCAGACATCCCCCGCGCGCCCGTGAAAAGCCGACACATCGCGCAGGCCTTGCCACAGATCCCGGGCCTGCGGCTGCACCTCTGCCCGGCCAAAGGGCGACAAAAGCTCCGCCAGCTTGCCGCTGCGATAGGCAGCAGATCCGGCAAACCCCTCCACCCGGATGCAGACCTGACCGCTTTCAGCGTCGTAGGCCGCGCCGGTGACATCATAGGGCGAGCCCAAAGCCGCCGACATCGCCCGCACGGCCGACGGCAGGTCCAGCCCGGCCACCGTTACCGTCGCCTCGGCCTCGGCCCGCGGCAGCACCTTGAGCGACACTTCCGTCAGCACCCCCAGCGTGCCGTGGGCGCCGCAGAGAAGTTTCACCAGGTCATAGCCGGTCACATTCTTCATCACCCGGCCGCCGTTCTTCACCACCTGGCCGGAGCCGTCCACAAACCGCACGCCCAGCAAGTGATCGCGCGCCGCGCCCGCCTGGATGCGCCGGGGGCCGGAGATGCCCGCGGCAATCACCCCGCCGATGGTTGGCTCGCCTTCGGTGCCCAGCAGCCCGCGGTGGTCCATCGGCTCAAACGCCAGCCGCTGGTTTTCAGCCGCCAGCAGCGCTTCGACCTCCGCCACCGGCGTGCCTGCCTTGACCACCAGCGTCAGGGCGCCGGGCTCATAAAGCCCGATACCGGACAGGGCGCGTGTGCTCAGCACCTCCCCCTCCACCGCCAGCCCGCGGCTGCCGCCGCCCTGAATACACAATGGCCCGCTTGCGCCCGCAATGGCCTCCGCCAGCTCTGCCTCGGTCCCTGGTGTCATCATCTTCATCTTTCCGGAAATACTCTGGGGGTTTGGGGGCGAGCCCCCAATCATTCAGCTGCCAGGGCCGCCCGCCGGCCCTCTGTCACCGAAAGCGGGAATACCTTTGCCGGGTTCAGCAGCCACTTGGGGTCAAACACATCCTTGACCTTCAGCTGCGCCTCCAGATCCGCCTCATCATACTGATGCAGCATCAGATCCCGCTTCTCGATCCCGACCCCGTGCTCCCCGGTCAGGCAGCCGCCTGCCTCGACGCACAGCTTCAGGATCTCGGCGCCAAAGGCCTCGCAGGTCTCCAGGTCGCCCGGTTTGTTGGCATCAAACAGGATCAGCGGGTGCATGTTGCCGTCACCTGCATGAAACACATTGGCCACATCCAGCCCGAATTCCTTGCTCATCTCGCCGATCCGGCGCAGCACGAAGGGCAGCGAGGACACCGGGATGGTTCCATCCAAGCACATGTAATCGTTGATCTGCCCCATGGCGCCGAAGGCGGATTTGCGGCCCAGCCAGATGCGGGCGGCCTCGTCCGCATCGCCGGCCTCGCGCAGCTCCACCGGGTTGTGGGAACGGGCAATCTCCGTGATCAATCCAAGCTGGTGGTCAATCTCCTCCGGGCTGCCCTCCACCTCGATGATCAGCAGCGCTTCGCACATCGGATAGCCTGCCTTGGCAAAGGCCTCGCAGGCCTCGATGCAGGGGCGGTCCATGAATTCGATGGCCACCGGCAGCACGCCCGCCTTGATGATGTCCGACACGCAGGCGCCCGCGACCTCGTTGCTATCATACCCGATCAGGACAGGCCGCGCGCCCTCCGGCTTGCGCAGGATCCGCAGGGTGGCTTCGGTCACCACTCCCAGCTGACCCTCGCTGCCGCAGATCACCCCCAAGAGGTCCAGGCCCCCGGCATCCAGATGGGCCCCGCCGATCTCCACCACGGTGCCGTCCATCAACACCATGGTCACACCCAGCAGGTTGTTCGTGGTCACCCCGTATTTCAGGCAATGCGCGCCGCCGGAGTTCATGGCGATATTGCCGGCAATGGCGCAGGCCAGCTGCGAGGACGGATCGGGCGCGTAAAAGAACGCCTCCTCCTCCACCGCGCCGGAAACGCTCAGGTTGGTGCGCCCGGTCTGCACCCGGATGATGCGGTTGCCGTAGTCAGTCTCCAGAACCGCATTCATCCGCGCCACGCCCAGGATGACGCAATCCGCGGTCGGCAGCGCCCCGCCCGCCAGCGACGTGCCCGCCCCGCGCGGCACCACCGGCACGCCTTCCTCGTGGCAGATGCGCAGAACGGCTGAGACCTCCTGCGTGCTCCGCGGCAGCACCGCCAGCAGCGGCGGACATCTGTAGGCGGTCAGCGCATCGCACTCATAGGCGCGGGTCTCCGCCTCGTCCTGGATCACCGCATCGGCGGGCAGCACAGTCAGCAGCCGCGCGGCAAGCCGCGCCTTGCGGGCCAGAATGGCGGGGTTCGGGGATGGCATCTCCATAGGGCTCTCCTCTTTGGTAAAATAATATTACCAATTTATCGCATCTGGCAAGGGGCGGATTGCCGCGCTAGGGTCGGGCCATGATCTGGACCGCCCGCCTTGCGCAGTTTTCCCTGTTCGACCTTGCCGCCGTCACCCTGCTGATTGCCAGCTGGCTGTGGATCGGCTGGCGGATCGAAAACCCGCCTGCGGGGCGGCCTTCGGTGTCCTGGCTGATGGCGGATTTCCGGCGCGACTGGATGAAACGGATGGTGGAGCGCGACCCGCGGATCTTTGACTCCCAGCTGGCAGGCAACCTGCGCCAGGCCACCGCCTTTTTCGCCTCTGCCGCGATGATCGCCATCGGCGGCGGGCTGGCGCTGATCGGCAATACAGAGCAACTGGCCGGCGTTGCCGAAGACCTGATCCAGGACAGCGCCCCGGCCTTCGTCTGGGAGGTGAAGATCCTGGTGGTGCTGCTGTTTCTGTCCAATGCGTTTCTGAAATTTGTCTGGTCCCACCGGCTGTTCGGCTATTGCGCGGTGCTGATGGCAGCGGTGCCGAACGACCGTGCAGACCCGCTGGCCTATCCGCGCGCTGCGCAGGCCGCCGAGATCAGCATCACCGCCGCGCGCAGCTTCAACCGCGGGATGCGGGCAACCTATTTCGCCCTCGCCGCGGTGGCCTGGCTGGCGGGCGCGCTGCCGCTGGCCGGTGCGGCGGTGATCACGTTTGCCGTCCTCTACCGGCGCGAGTTTGCCTCGCATTCGCGCACGATCCTGATGCGCATCCCGCCAGAGAGCGACGGGGACACGGTTTCGTGACCGCGCAGCCGCGCAGCCGCCGCTATGGTGCGGGGATGAAATCCCTGCTGCTGACCGGCGCGCTCTGCGCTGCTGCCCTGCCCGCGCGCGCCGCTGAACCGGTTATTGAAGGCGCCACGGCCCGCCAATCCGGCGGCGGCTGGATCTTCAGCGTGACGCTGTCGCACCCGGACACCGGATGGGAGCATTACGCCGACGGCTGGCGGGTGCTCGGCATGGACGGAACCGAACTGGGCCTGCGCGTGCTGGCGCATCCGCATGAGCAAGAGCAACCCTTTACCCGCTCGCTCAGCGGCGTTCAGATCCCGGAGGGCACAGCCCAAGTGCAGATCCAGGCCCGCTGCCTGGTGGACGGCTGGGGCAAGGACACATACGTCCTCACCCTGCCCTGACTTCATCTTTCTAAGAAATACTCGCGCCGCAGGCATGCGCCCAAAGGCGCATTCACACCCTGTGATAGGGGCTGCCCGCCAGTATGGTCGCAGCGCGGTAGATCTGCTCCGTCAGCATCACCCGCACCAGCATGTGGGGCCAGACCATCTTGCCGAAGGAGATCGAGAAATCGGCTTCTGCCCGCAGGCTGGGATCAATCCCATCCGCGCCGCCGATGATCAGCGCCAGATCCTGGCGGCCGCTGTCGCGCCAGCCGGCCAGCTTGTCCGCAAAATCCGGCGAGGACAGCAGCTTGCCGCGCTCGTCCAGGGTGCAGATCACCGCGCCCTTGGGCAGCGCCTTGCGCAGCAGCGCGGCCTCTGCCGCCATGCCTGCGTTCTTCTTGTCCTCAATCTCCACCACCCGCGCAGGCCCCAGGCCCAGCGCGCGGCCGGTCCGGTCAAACCGGGCCAGATAGTCGTCGATGAGGGATTTTTCCGGGCCGGACCGCAAACGTCCGGCCGCACAGATATGCAGACGCATGACAGTCCTGAAGTTACCGGGCCTGAAGTTACCCGGCCTGAAGCCATCGGGCCCGCACCCTGCGCGCGGGCCTGCATTTGTTCAGCCTGGGATCAGTCCTCGGCCGCCGGGGCTGCCGGCGCCGGCGCGGCACCTGCGGGCATCCACATCTTTTCGAGCTGGTAGAACTCGCGCACTTCCGGGCGGAAGAGATGGACAATCACATCGCCTGTGTCGATCAGCACCCAGTCGCCTGTATCTTTGCCTTCGACCTTGCAGTTGATCCGGAACTCCTGTTTGAGCCGGTCCATCAGTTTTTCCGACATCGCTGCGACCTGGCGGGTGGAGCGGCCGGAAGCCAGCACCATATAGTCGCCAATCGAGGTTTTGCCGCGCAGGTCGATCTGCACAACATCTTCGGCTTTGTCATCGCTGAGTGAGGAGAGAATCCGCTCCAGCAGCTGTTCGCTGGTGGGCTGGGACTGGGCGGCCATCACGGCTGCCCCATTAACAGCGGCATCCGCCGCATGAGGTACGGGTGACAGGACATAGTCCTCCTTGCAACGCGCCGCGAAGCCCCGGCGCCGGGCCTGTTAATAATGTAGCAACCAGTGGGTAAATTTTCAATGAAACCCGGCCCGGCGATGCAAGCCATGGGCTTTACTCCTCATTTCCGTCAGGTGCAACCCTGACCGGCAGCGGGTCATTCAGCATCCGCACTTCGCGCTGCGGGAAGGGGATTGAGATGCCCTGGGCCTGAAACGCATCCCACAGCGCCAGAAAGACGTTGCCGCGGATATTGGTCAGCCCGCCGGTGGGGTCGTCGATCCAGAACCGCAGCACATAATCCACGCTGCTGTCGCCGAACCCGGTAATGTGGCAGACCGGCTTCTTGCTGCCGTACTGCAGCACCCGGTTCACGCTGGAGGCCGCCTCGATCGCGATTTTGCGGACCTTGTGCGGATCATCGCCATAGGCGGTCCCGAAGGTCAGGTCCAAGCGGACGAACCTGTCCGAATGCGACCAGTTCACCACCTGCGTGGTGATCAGATCCTCGTTCGGGATCAGGTATTCGCGCCCGTCGCGGGTCACAACAGAGACGTAACGGGCGCCCAGCGCGTTGATCCAGCCAAAGGTGTCGCCCAGCGAGATCACATCGCCAGGCTTGATCGACTTGTCCAACAGGATGATCAGGCCGGACACCAGATTCGACACCACTTTTTGGAGGCCAAAACCAAGGCCCACACCAATGGCGCCCGACAGCACCGCCAGACCGGTAAGGTCGATGCCAATCGCCTTGAGACCGATGAAAAACGCGCCGCCGAACAGCAGGATCTGAGCCAGCTTGGCCCCCAGCACCTGCATCGACGGGGAAATTTCGGAGTTGGAGCGGATCCGGTTTGCCGCAACCTGCGAAATCACCCGCGCCAGGGTCAGCATCACCCCGAGGATAACAATGGCCTGCACCACCAGAAACAGCGAGATCCTGAGGTCGCCGAAATCTATGGCAACGCTGTCCAGCAGCGCCGTGGCCTCCTGTGTGATCCCCAGGATGCGCAGTGTGATCCATACCCAAGCGCCGTATTTCACCATATTGCGCAGCAGCGGGTTTCCGACCAGCCGGGTGGCGAAGGAGACGATCAGCCAGGCCAGAGACAGGTTGGCCGCCACTAACAGCAGGCGCGAGCGGCTGGGCCACGTGGTCTCCTGCATGATCAGAACAACCGTCCAGATCAGCACCACGAACAGCAGCCCGCGGATCCGCTTGTGCACCACCAGCCCCAGGCGCATCCGCCAGCGCGGCCAGCCTTCGCGCCCGCGCAGCCAGTTGTGAAACGCCTGACTGATGGGCCGCGCGATCACGGTCGCCAGGATAAAAAGCGCCAGCCCGATCCCGACCTGATAGGCGTTCCAGGGCCGCAGCAGCAGTTCGGCGCCGCCAGCGGCGAACTCCCACAGCTGCTGGCCAAGTTCGATCGCTTCAGCGGCGCCTTCTGCCAGCGCGTCCTTGGTTTGGATCTGCTCCTCCGGCTCCATCAAGCCCCCCTGTTTTCTCTGCAGTCTGCCGTTCCTGCCGGTTTCGATCAAGCAGAGACGCCGCAAGCTTGGGACAGAACCGCGCCCGGCCCTGGCGGCAGCCGGGCGGCACCGGTCCGGCCCCTTGCGCAAGCCGGGCGTGAGAGAACGAATCTTGATTGCCGGAGCTTGCGGATGTATCTGACAGCCATGACCCTCGTATTGGCCCAAAAGATCCAGCTGCAAGACCGCGCCCGCCTGCGCGAGCGTTTCTTTGGCGCCGCCCGCACGGTCCTGGCGCGCCTATAAGGCGCCTGCCCAGCCCTAAGCCAGCATATCCAATACATCACGGGAGAGGACCCATGTCCCCCAAGACACTCTATGACAAGATCTGGGATGCGCATGTTGCGCATGAAGCAGAGGACGGCACCTGCCTGCTCTATATCGACCGCCACCTGGTCCACGAAGTGACCAGCCCGCAGGCGTTCGAAGGTCTGCGTATGGCCGGCCGCAAGGTGCACGCGCCCGAAAAGACAATCGCGGTGCCGGACCACAACGTGCCGACCACGCTGGACCGCGCCAAAGGCATCGAGAACGAGGAAAGCCGCATCCAGGTTGAGGCGCTCGACAAGAACGCCAAGGAATTCGGCGTGCATTACTACCCGGTGGATGACGTCCGCCAGGGCATTGTGCACATCGTCGGCCCGGAACAGGGCTGGACCCTGCCCGGCATGACCGTTGTCTGCGGCGACAGCCACACCGCCACCCACGGCGCCTTCGGCGCGCTGGCGCATGGCATCGGCACCTCCGAGGTGGAGCACGTGCTGGCCACCCAGACGCTGATCCAGAAGAAGTCCAAGAACATGAAGGTGGAGATCACCGGCAAGCTGAAGCCGGGCGTCACCGCCAAGGACATCACCCTGGCGGTGATCGGTGAGACCGGCACCGCCGGCGGCACCGGCTATGTCATCGAATACTGCGGCGAAGCGATCCGCGATCTGTCGATGGAAGGCCGCATGACCGTCTGCAACATGGCGATCGAAGGCGGCGCCCGAGCAGGCCTGATCGCGCCGGACGAGACCACCTTTGAATATGTCAAAGGCCGCCCGCACGCCCCGAAAGGCGCCCAGTGGGAAGCGGCGCTGAACTGGTGGAAGACCCTGTACACCGACGAAGGCGCGCATTTCGACAAGGTGATCACCCTGAAGGCTGAAGACATCCAGCCGGTCGTGACCTGGGGCACCTCGCCCGAGGACG
Source organism: Leisingera sp. UBA4491 (assembly GCF_002388965.1). Lineage (NCBI taxonomy): Bacteria > Pseudomonadati > Pseudomonadota > Alphaproteobacteria > Rhodobacterales > Roseobacteraceae > Leisingera > Leisingera sp. UBA4491. The sequence goes on from NZ_DGNN01000017.1 coordinate 178,742, forward strand.
TGCTGCCGATCACCGGCGTCGTGCCGCACCCCGAGGACTTCACCGGCGGCAAGGTCGAGGCGGCGCGCCGCTCGATCGAGTACATGGGCCTCACCCCGGGCCAGAAACTGACCGACATCGAGATCGACACCGTGTTCATCGGCTCCTGCACCAACGGCCGCATCGAGGATCTGCGCGCCGTGGCTGATGTGGTGAAGGGCAAGAAGATCAAGGACGGCATGCGCGCCATGATCGTTCCGGGCTCCGGCCTGGTGCGGGCGCAGGCCGAGGAAGAAGGCCTGGCCGAGATCTTTCAGGATGCCGGTTTCGAGTGGCGCCTTGCCGGCTGCTCCATGTGCCTGGCGATGAACCCCGACCAGCTGGCCCCGGGCGAGCGTTGCGCCGCAACCTCCAACCGGAACTTCGAAGGCCGCCAGGGCTATAAGGGCCGCACCCACCTGGTGTCCCCTGCTATGGCCGCCGCCGCTGCCCTGACCGGCAAGCTGACCGACGTGCGCGAGCTGATGTAAGGAGCCAGAAGCATGGAAAAGTTCACAAAGATCCAAGGCGTTGCCGCACCGATGCCGCTGGTCAACATCGACACCGACATGATCATCCCCAAGGTGTTCCTGAAGTCCATTCAGCGCACCGGCTTCGGCAAGAACCTGTTCGACGAGATGCGCTATAACCGCGACGGCACCGAGATCGAGGATTTCGTGCTTAACAAGCCGCAATACCGCAACGCCGAGATCCTGGTGGCTGGCGACAACTTCGGCTGCGGCTCCTCGCGCGAGCACGCGCCGTGGGCCATTGCCGATTTCGGCATCAAGTGCATCGTGTCCACCTCTTTCGCCGACATCTTCTTCAACAACAGCTTCAAGAACGGCATCCTGCCGATCGTGCTGCCGCAGGAGCAGGTCGACATCCTGATGGCCGACGCGGAGAAGGGCGAGAACGCCCGTATGACGGTGGACCTAGAAGCGCAGGAGATCACCACCTCAGACGGCGACGTGATCAAATTTGACGTGGATCCCTTCAAGAAGCACTGCCTGCTGAACGGGCTGGACGACATCGGCCTGACCCTGGAAAAAGCCGACTCGATCAAGACCTTCGAGGCAAAGGCGGCACAGGAGCGCCCCTGGGTCTGATTCCCGCTGCAATACCTAAGACTCAATGGAGCCGCCCGCACGGGCGGCTCTTTCGTTTGCCGCGCCAACAGAATCGCACGGCATGTCAGCAGCCGCTCCACTCTTGTGCAGGAAAACCCTGAAACTACAGCATCTGGTAGCCCGCCCGAGGGTTCAAGTTCTCTGCGCCAAGGCGCTGATGCAATCCCGCACCAGTCCCGCGGTCAAAGTGCCCCCTGCCGCACTGCCGGGCCTTGAGCGGAATACCGCCAACCGGCACCATCAGGGCAAAAATGAGGCAGAGCACCCCGGACCCTACCGGGGGGCTTCAAATCCGGACCCAGAGGCGAAAACGCCCGCGCCGGTTTGAAGGGAAACGAAGACGTGTTTGCACGCATCACAGGCGCGGCGTTCCGCGGCATACTGGTGGCCATGCTGTTCGCGATGCCGACGCTGATTCTGCCGGCGGCCGCGACCGAGTCGCCTGAGATCATCCTGTTCATTGCCTTGCTGGGTTCGGCCCTGGCCTTCAGCGAGTACGTCTCCCACTTCCCCAGCTTCGTGGAGTTCCGAAATGCCCCGCCGATCAACCGGATGCGCTTTGCCGCTGCTGCCGTCACCGTCGGCGCGCTGAGCTTGCTGGCAGCACATCCGCTGGCCCCGACCGGGCTGACAGCGCTGGTGCAGCGGCTGGGCGGCTGGCTGGGCAGCCAGCTGGACTTTGCCTACTCGCCGGTGCAGCTAGCGGTGCTGATGATGCCGCCGCAGGTGCCCGAGGCCACGGTGCTGATGGTGCGCGATGCCGCCGGGCTGGCGTGTTTGATTGCCGGCCTGGCGATTGCCGTCTTTGCGCTGGTGATCCGGATCGGGAACTGGCCGGTGGGCAACGGCGCCTTCAATGTCTGGGTCAATCTGCCCCTGTTCGACCCCACCACCGGCGGCGATGTGGTGCAGCGGCTGCAGCGCGACGGGCGGATAAATATCGTCGGCGGCGTGCTGCTGCCCTTCGCTTTGCCCGCCGCGGTCAAGCTCGCCTCGGGTCTGGTGGATCCCGGAATGCTGGCGGCACCGCATATGCTGATCTGGGTGATCAGCGCCTGGGCGCTGGTGCCCGCCTCGATGATCATGCGCGGGATGGCGATGCTGCGCATAGCCGGTCTGATCGCGCGCAAGCGCCGTGCCGCCTGCAGCAATGCGGATGCGGCGATGCAAACTGCATGAGGCAGCTGGCGGCAGGCCTCCTTCTGACACTCGCCGCCGCCTCGGGCCAGGCTGAAACCCTGCGCATCGCGACATTCAACACAGAGCTGTCACGCGACGGGCCGGGGCTGCTGCTGCGCGATATCGAACGCGGCACCGACCCGCAGGTTGCCGCGGTTGCGGAGGTGATCACCGCGGTGCAGCCGGATGTGCTGGCGCTGCAAGGAATTGACTGGGACTATGAAGGCCGGGCGCTCGCCGCGCTGGCCGGACGGCTGGCGGACCAGGGCCTGGGCTTTCCGTACCGCGTGGCTTTGCAGCCCAACGCAGGCCTGCCGCCCCCGGCGCCGCTGGATCTGGATGGCGACGGCCGGGCCGGCGGGCCGCGCGACAACCAGGGCTTTGGCCGGTTCCGCGGCCAGGGCGGCATTGCGCTGCTGTCGCGTCTTCCCATCGGCCACGAGGGGGTCCGCGACTTTTCTGCCCTGCTGTGGCGCGATCTGCCGGACGCGCTGCTGCCTCAGCACCCGGACGGCCGCCCCTTCCCCTCGCCAGAGGCGCAGGCCGTGCAGCGGCTGTCCTCCACCGGGCATTGGCTGGTGCCGGTGGAACTGCCGGATGGCCGCTGGCTGAATGTGATGACCTTCCATGCCGCCCCGCCGGTCTTTGACGGGCCGGAAGACCGCAACGGGCGGCGCAATCACGACGAAATCCGCCTGTGGCAGCTGCTGCTGGACGGCCGGCTGGGACCGGTACCCGAAGCGCCCTTTGTCATTGCCGGGGACGCCAACCTTGACCCCGGCCAGGGCGAAGGCCGCAAACAAGCCATCCGCAGCCTGCTGGCAGACCCGCGTCTGCAGGACCCGCAGCCGCACAGCCCGCAGGGCACCGCAACGGTGGCCTGGCAAGGCGTTGGGCAGATGCGGGTGGATTATGTGCTGCCCTCCGCCGGGCTGACGGTTGCCGCCAGCGGCATTGCCTGGCCCGAAGGCCCGGACGATGCCGCGGCCCTCGCCAGCCGCCACCGGCTGGTCTGGGTGGATTTGTTGCTGGACTGATCCGCCGCGCCGCCATTTCGTTGCGCAGGCAAATCCTCCTCAGCTCCTTTATTTCCCAGGGCCGTTATTGACCCTGCCCCGCTGTCCCGCTACGCCCTTGCCAGCTGTTTTTAGGAGGATCCCCATGCCCAACCCATCGATTCTGATTCTGCCCGGCGACGGGATCGGCCCCGAAGTCATGGCCGAGGTGCGCAAGATCATCACCTGGTTTGGCGACAAGCGCGGCCTGCAGTTCGATGTGAGCGAGGATCTGGTCGGCGGCGCGGCCTATGACAAGCACGGCAAGCCGCTGGCGGATGAGACCATGGCCAAGGCCCAGGACGTCGACGCGGTGCTGCTGGGCGCGGTCGGCGGCCCGGCCTATGACAACCTGGACTTCTCGGTGAAGCCCGAGCGCGGCCTCTTGCGTCTGCGCAAGGAAATGGACCTCTACTCCAACCTGCGCCCGGCGCAGTGCTTTGACGCGCTGGCGGATTTCTCCTCGCTGAAGAAGGATATCGTCGCGGGCCTCGACATCATGATCGTGCGCGAGTTGACCTCCGGCGTCTACTTCGGCGAGCCGCGCGGCATCTTCGAGGAAGGCAACGAGCGCGTCGGCATCAACACCCAGCGCTACACCGAGAGCGAGATCGAGCGCGCTGCCCGCTCCGCGTTCGAGCTGGCGATGCGCCGCAACAAAAAGGTCTGCTCGATGGAGAAGGCCAACGTGATGGAATCCGGCATCCTGTGGCGCGAGGTTGTGACCCGTGTGTCTGCAGATTACCCGGAGGTCGAGCTGTCCCACATGTACGCCGACAACGGCGCCATGCAGCTGGTGCGCGCACCCAAGCAGTTCGACGTCATCCTGACCGACAACCTGTTCGGCGATATCCTGTCCGACTGCGCCGCAATGCTGACAGGCTCGCTTGGCATGCTGCCCTCCGCCTCCCTCGGCGCACCGATGGAAAACGGCCGCCCCAAGGCGCTCTATGAGCCCGTGCACGGCTCCGCCCCCGACATCGCGGGCCAGGGCAAGGCCAACCCGATTGCCTGCATCCTGAGCTTTGCCATGGCGCTGCGCTACAGCTTCGACCAGGGCGCCGAAGCCGACCGCCTGGAAGCTGCGGTCGAGAAGGTTCTGGCCGACGGCGTGCGCACCGCGGACCTGCTGGCCAGCGAAGGCGTAGAGCCCGTCTCGACCAGCCAGATGGGCGACGCCGTGGTCGCTGCGCTGGACGCAAGCCTCTGATTTCAGGACATTCTCCGGATCACTCCAAGCCCCGCCCGGTTGTCCGCGCGGGGCTTTTTCATGCCCGCCGGCCCCCTGCCCCAAGCCGCTAAAAAGAATTCTCAAAAACCGCATCTTTCTGTGGAATCGCCCTTGTCAAACCCCGCGCCCTGGGCTATTTCGCCCCCACGGTCGGAGTGTAGCTCAGCCTGGTAGAGCACTGTCTTCGGGAGGCAGGGGTCGGAGGTTCGAATCCTCTCACTCCGACCAATAAAACAAGGCGCCCAAGGGCGCCTTTGTTGTTTTTAGCATACCGCCAATACGAAACAGCAGCCCAGGCGGGCGCCTGTTTCGGCGCTCAGGCGGCTTTCATTGCGGAGCGTTTCAGCTGCTTCCACAGCACATCCAGCGTCTGCTTGGTGCTGCGAGGATCCCGGTAGAGACGGATTTCCAGGTCAGTGCCCAACCGCTCGTCGACGATGGCAAAACGGCCGGAGGCGATCTCCTGGCGGCACAGGCTCAGCGGCAGCCAGCCCATGCCGAACCCCTCCTGGATCATCGCCTTGACGCTGTTGGCCAGCGCGTTCTGATTGACGACAAAGACCTTTTGCGTGGGCAGCAGCTGGGTCAGCGCGAACTCCTGCACCGAGCGCAGGGCGGACACCGCGCCATAGGACAGCAGCGGCACCGCGTCCTTGCTGCCGGCCGCAAATCCAAACTCCGGCGTGCCGTCCGCGGCGGTGCGCGAGACCGGCACATAGCGGTCGGTCGACAGGGTCAGGTATTCGAAGTTAGCGACCTCCAGCGGCCCCAGGAAATCCATCGACGGATGCCAGTAGGTCAGGATCACATCGCAATAGCCCTGCTGCAAAGCGCTCACGAACTGATCGGCGGCCCAGGAGGTGGAGTTGAGGTCGGTATCCACCCCGCCCTCGCTCGCCAAGGGTGCGATCAGGGTCTTGTAATGGGTCATGTACAGCGACTGCGACGCCGCAAAGCGGATCACGTTTTCGCCCGCCGCATCAATGGTCTGGCAGCGCTCGATGGTTTCCTCGTAGGTGCGCACCATGATGCGGGACTGGGACAGGAACACCTCCCCTGCCGGGGTCAGCGTCAGCGGCAGGGTCTCGCGGTTGATCAGCCGCACGCCGATTTCATTCTCCAGCGCCCGGATGCGGCGGGAGAAAGCCGGCTGGCTGACATTGCGCTCTTCGGCCGCGCGCGAGAAATTCTTGCACGCGACCAAAGCCTCGAAATCCTTAAGCCAGATGATGTCCAACTAGCGTCCCGTCCTAGCCGGCGGCCACCGCATCCAGCCTGTCTTCTTCGACAGCGTGGCAGGCAACAAGGCTGCCATCGGGCTGGTGAATGGCTTTCGGCTTTTCACTCTTGCATCGTGCGTCCGCAAAGGCGCAGCGGCTTTGGAACGGGCAGCCTGTCGGCAGGTTGATCGGCGTCGGGATCTCGCCCTTGAGGCGGATATGGTTCGGCCGGTCGTCCTTCAGCTGCGGCACCGCGGACAGCAAGGCCCGAGTATAGGGGTGTTTGGGGCTGGAGAACAATGTCGCGGTGTCCGCAACTTCGCAAACCGACCCGAGGTAAAGAACCGCAACACGGGTTCCGAAGTGCTCCACCACACTCAGATCATGCGTGATGAACAGGTAGGTCAGACCGCGGCTTTCCTTGGCTTCCAGCATCAGGTTCAGCACCTGCGCCTGGATCGAGACATCCAGCGCGCTGATCGGCTCGTCCGCGATGATGAACTCGGGGTCCACCGTCAGGGCGCGGGCAATGGCGATACGCTGGCGCTGACCGCCGGAGAATTCATGCGGATAGCGCTTGGCCCAGCTGGGATCGACGCCGACCGACAGCATCACTTCGGTCACCTTGTCGCGCACTTCGGCCGCCGAGGCGTTGGGAAAGTGATGGCGCACCGGCTCTTCCAGCGCCTGCCGGATGGTCATGCGCGGGTTGAGCGAGGCATAGGGGTTCTGGAAGATCATCTGGATCTTCTTGCGCAAAGGCTGCATCTCGCCGCGCGACAGGTTGTCGATGCGCTGCCCGTCATAGCGGATCTCGCCCGCCGTCGGGGTCAGCAGCCCCGCCACCAGCCGCGCCACGGTCGACTTGCCGCAGCCCGATTCGCCCACAACGCACAGCGCCTCGCCGCGGTTGGCGTCCAGAGTGATGTTGTTCACCGCGTGGACCGAGCGGGTTTCCCGCACGAATTTGCCCTTTTTGAACTTCAGCGTCTCCAGGAACCCGTGATCGAGATCGAACCGCTTTTCCAGGTTCTGGATCTCCAGCAGCGGGCGGTCAGTGTTTGCGTCCTTCATGCCCGTGCCTCCTGACGGTCTTCATCGCTGTGCAGGCGCTGCACCTCATGGCAGGCCACTGCGACCTCACCGTATTGCACGATTTCCGGCACCCGGCTGCGGCACAGGTCGGTGGCGTATTTGCAGCGCGGGTTGAAGGCGCAGCCCTGGGGAATGCTGGCCAGGCCCGGCATGTTGCCTGGGATCTGCTTCAGCCGCTGGCCCGGCACCGTCTGCTGCGGCAGCGCGTTGATCAGGCCTTGGGTATAGGGGTGCTGCGGGTCGTTGATGATCTCGCGGGTGCGTCCGGCTTCGATGATCCGGCCTGCATACATCACCAGCGTGCGCTCGGTCATCTGGCTGACCACGCCCAGGTCGTGGGTGATCAGGATCAACCCCACCTGGTTGGACTGGCACAGCTCCAGCATCAGCTCCATGATGTCGGCCTGGATGGTCACATCCAGCGCCGTCGTGGGTTCGTCCGCGATGATCAGCTGCGGATCGAGCAGCAGCGCGATGGCGATGATGATCCGCTGCCGCATGCCGCCCGACAGCTCGTGCGGGTACTGTTCCAGCCGCTCCTCCGGCGACGGAATATAGACCTCGCGCAGCTTGACGATGGCAATCTGGCGCGCTTCCTCGCGGCTCAGCTTGCGGTGCGCCATCAGGGTTTCGATCATCTGCTGGCCGATGGTCAGCACCGGGTTCAGCGTGACCATCGGATCCTGAAAGATCATCGCCATCCGGTTGCCGCGCAGGTTGCGCAGGCGCTTGTCGTTCATCTGAACGACATCCTCGCCGTCGAACAGGATCTGGCCGCTGTCGATATAGCCCGGGCGGCTCAGCAGGTTCATCAGCGAAAAGCCGGTGATTGACTTGCCGGCGCCGCTTTCGCCGACGATGCCCAGACGCTCGCCCTTGGCCAGATCGAAGGAAATGCCGTTTAGGGCAGTAACCGTCTGGTCGCGCATGGCGAATTTGACGGTGAGGTCGCGAACGGAAAGAAGGCTCATCGCGTTACCCCTTGTAGAGTTTCGGGTTCAGGACGTCGCGCATCCAGTCGCCCAGCAGGTTGATGACAAGAACCAGAACCACCAGCACCACGCCGGGAATGGCGGTGATCCACCAGCTGCCGGAGAAGATGTAGTCGAAGCCGGAAGAGATCAGCGAGCCCAGCGACGGCTGGCTCGGCGGCATGCCCAGGCCAAGGAAGCTGAGCGAGGCCTCGGAGATGATCGCATTGGCGACCTGCACGGTGGAAATCACGAAGATCGGCGACAGCGAGTTCGGCAGGATGTGCCGCACCATGATCCGCATCGGCCCGAAGCCGAGGACACGGGCGCTGTCGACATATTCTTTCTTCTTCTCGGCCAGCACGGTGGCGCGCACGGTGCGGGCGTACTGCGGCCATTCCGCCACCCCGATCACCGCAATCAGGAAGACAACGGCATAGCGGTTGAAGGTGTCGGAGCCGAACATCGCCTGCGTGACCGCCAGAAAGATGATCGCCACCATCAGGGTCGAGAACGACAGCTGAATATCGGCAAGGCGCATCAGCAGGCTGTCCAGGCGGCCGCCGACATAGCCGGCCAGCAGCCCGATGGAGATGCCCAGAAAGGCCTGCAGCGCCACCGCGCAGATGCCGATCAGCAGCGACAGGCGGGTGCCGTACAGGATCGTCGACCACAGGTCGCGGCCCTGGTCATCCGTGCCCAGCATGAATTCCGGCAGCGCGCCGTCGATCCAGACCGGCGGGTATTCCGAGTTCATGATGTCAATGGACCCCGGATCGTAGGGATCATAGGGCGCGATCATCGGCGCCAGGAAGGACGCCACAGCAATCACCAGGAAAACAACCATGCTGACCACCGCCACCGGGTTGCGGCGGAAGCTGTAGCCCATGTTTGAGTTCCAGACCTTGGACCAGCGCGATGGTTCGGATTTCGGGTTCAGCGTTTCGGTACTCATGCGCCCATCCTCGCAATATTCACGGTCGGGTTCACCAGCCCATAGATCAGGTCGACGATGGTGTTGGTGACCACAAAGATGAAGCCGACAACAATCAGGTAGGCCACGATCAGCGGGGTATCGACACGGTTCACCGCCTCAAGGAACATGAAGCCCATGCCCGGCCACTGAAACACCGTCTCGGTCAGGATGGTGTAGGCCACCATGGTGCCGATCTGCACGCCGCCCACGGTGATCACCGGCAGAAGCGTGTTCTTCAGCGCATGCACAAAGTAGATGCGCCACGGGTTGATGCCCTTGGCCTTGGCGTATTTCACGTATTCCGACTGCAGCACTTCCATCATCTCGGCCCGGATCAGGCGGACGAACAGCGGCAGCATGATCGACGCCAGCGCAACGGAGGGCAGGATGATGTGCATCCAGCCGTCGGCGGTGGCAAAGTTGGTCTCCCAATAGCCCCAGACATGCACGGTGTCGCCGCGCCCGTAGGAGGGGAACCAGCCGTATTCCACCGAGAAGACAAAGATCATCAGGATGGCGGTCAGGAACACCGGGATCGAGATACCGACAATCGACAGGCCCATGATGACGCGGCTCAGGATGCTGTCCGGCTTGATCGCGGTATAAACGCCCAGCGGCACCGAGAAGCCGATGATGATCAGGGTGGCCCCAAACACCAGCTCCAATGTCGCGGGCAGCTTCTTCAGGATCACGTCCAGCGCCGGCTCCTTGAAGAAATAGGAGGTGCCCAGATCGCCCTGCAGCGCATTGCCGGCAAAGCGCAGGTATTGGGTCACGAAGCTGTCGTTCAGCCCCAGTTCATCGCGCAGCTGCTGGCGCACTTCTTCGGACACCGACTGGCCGACCAGCTCGCGCAGCGGGTCGCCCAGGTTGCCCTGGATGGCAAAAGCAATCAGCGAGATGACGAACATCACCGCAATCGCCTGAATCACTCGCTTGGCGAGATAGGCAAACATCTTCCTGACCTTTGTAGAGTTCGATGACAGCGCAGGCCGCAATGCCGAAGGGACCGGCGGAGCCTGCAATCGCAGCCTTGGCGGCCGCTTGTTATAGGGGTGGCCCGGGCCGGCCGGGGGAGACCGGCCCGAGTCTTTTCAGTGGCTTAGCTGCCGGTTTCGACAACCAGGTCACCGAAGTAGGGGAAGTCCAGCGCATTCACGATTTCTGCCGCGTTCATGCCGGACTTGGCGCCCCAAGCAAGGTTCTGCCAGTGCAGCGGGATAAACGCCGCTTCGTTGTACAGGATGCCTTCCAGCTTCTGCAGCAGCTCCGCACGCTTCTCCGGATCGGTTTCCGCATTGGCCTGGTTCATCAGCTTGTCGGCTTCCTCGTTGCAGTAGTTGCCGGAGTTGTACTGGCCGTTGCCGGTTGCTTCATCCGGGCAGGCGGTCAGGAACTGATGGAAGTTGGCAGAGTCTTCTGTATCCGCGTGCCAGCCGATCATCATCATGTCTGCTGCGCGCTCGTCGAACGCCGGCCAGTACTGCGCCTTGGGCATGGTCTGCAGGTCAACTTTGATGTTGATCTGTGCCAGCATCGAAGCCACCGCCTGCGCGATCTTGTCGTCGTTCACATAGCGGTTGTTCGGCGCCATCATGGTGATCGAGAAACCATCGGCATAGCCTGCCTCAGCCATCAGCGCCTTGGCTTTTTCCAGGTCGAAACGCGGTGCCAGCGCCTCGTCATAACCCAGGTAACCGGCCGGGCTGGCCTGCGCGCCGACGGTGCCGAAGCCGCGCATGATGCGGTCAACGATGCCTGCGTTGTTCACCGCATAATCGATCGCCTGACGGACGCGGGCGTCCTTGAAGGCTTCGACGCGGTTCTGGTTCATCTGGAAGGTGATGATGCGGGTGCCGGGCATGGTGATCAGGTCAACGCCCTCGGCCTCTTCCACGCGCTTCAGGTCGGTCGGCGGAACCGGCGCGATAAAGTCCACGTCGCCGGACAGCAGGGCTGCCACGCGGGTCGGGTCTTCCTTGATCGGGGTCAGCACGATCTTGTCGACGTTGCCGCCGCTTTCGGTGTCCCAGTAGTCAGCATAGCGGTCGAACACGACGCGCACGCCCTGCTCACGCTCGGAGACGATGAAGGGGCCGGTGCCGGAGACATTGCGCGAAGCAAAGCTGTCGCCGTGCTTGACCACTTCGGCCTTGTCCTTGCCGTCAGCGGTGGTGCCGGAATAGAAGGCGCTGTCCATCGGGAAGATGTAGGTCGCGGTGTGCAGGACCAGCGGATACGGCTCCGAGGTCTTGAGGTCGAAGGTCATGTCGTCAACGACTTCGACATCGGTGAAGGGGGCGAAGATGCCCTTGAAATCGTCACTTTGCTTCAGACGGTCAAAGGTCCAGTCGACGTCCTTGGCGGTCAGCGCATTGCCGCTGTGGAAGGTCACGCCGCTGCGCAGCTTGAAGCGCATGGTGGTCTCGTCGATCTGTTCCCAGCTTTCGGCCAGGCGCGGTTCGAACTGCAGGTCCTGGGTCCAGCGCACCAGCGGGTCAAAGACCATGTGCGACAGCTGCAACGTGCCGCCGGACAGCTGCTCGTGCGGATCCAGCGAGACCGGGTCAGCGTCATAGGCAACGCGCACGGTGGTTTCGGCATAGGCAACCGGTGCCATCGCCACCACCGCAGCAGCCGCCAGGCTTCTGACAAATTTCGTCATTAGGCATACTCCCCTGTGATTATGCCGCAAACGCTAGCCTGCGCGGCGGGAACTGTGAAATGCCTATATCGCATAGGGTATGCAGGACTCACATCAGGGCTATGCAAGAAAGGAATAGCTGAGCCTGAGCAAAGACTTACTCAGACTGTCCGGCACCGCCTCCGCCTTCGCAAGGCGGCCAATCCGGCCCGCAGCTCGTGCATAACCTGCGCAAAAGGGTGCCGGGAACGCGGTCCAGTGCGCGGTCCGTGAACTTTGCCTTCTGCGGTTCCAGCATGTTCCCCTTCAGGACCCGCTAAAGATCTTTTTCAAGCGGAGACCTCCCAAGCTGCCGCGGCGCGGCGCGGAGTGCCGTTTCCAGATGCCAGCGATGGTCAGCGCCGCCGCCACTTGCGCCGCGGCAAAGACGGCCAGCGCGGGCAACAGCCCCAGCATGTCCGCCAGCGCACCGCTGGCAATCACCGGCAGCGAGAACCCGCAGTAGGCATAGGCAAACAGACCTGCTGTGGCGCGGGCGCGGTCTTCCGGCGCACGCTGCGACACCTCTGCCAGGGACGCCAGATACGTGAACCCGTAACTCGCCGCGCTGGTGATGCAGGTTCCGGCCAGCACAAGGACCAGCGCCTGCAGCCACACCCCCGCCAGCAGCGCCAGGAACCCAAGCGGAACCAGAACAAACCCGGCGGCAAGCGCCTGGCTGTTGGACAGACGGCGGGCAACCGGCTGGCACAGGAAGCCGGTAAAGATTGCCAGGAAAATCACCAGCCCGGTCCAGCCGCCCAGGCCGTGCGCCGCCAATTGCAATGGCACCACGGCGATGGTCATTCCGGTGGCGGACCAGGCCAGCGCCATCGCGGCGCCATAGACCCAGGTGCCGGACGGAAACACCGGCAAGCGCAGCAGCGATACCCTCTGCGGCCGGTCCGCCCGCGGCAGGGCAAAGATCAGCGCGGCCAGGACCGGCGCGGCGGCCAGCAAGGCAACATAGCTGACCGGGACCAGCACCACCCCCTGCACCGCCAGGCAGATCCCGGTTGCCAGCGCGCCGCCGCCGAACCCCAGCGACGTTGCCGAGGTAACGGTCAAAGCCGCCGTGCGGGCCCGCCGGTTGCCCAGGATCTCTGTCATCCAGGCGGTTCCGGCAGTGGTCGCCAGCGCTGTCCCGGCCCCCAGCAGTACCCGCGCGGCGACCAGGCTGGGCCAGCCCGGGGCCAGAACCAGCAATCCGGTGGCCGCCCCGCCAAGGATCAGCGCCAGCGCCACCGGAATGCGGCGCCCGATCCGGTCCGACAGCCCCCCAAGCAGCAGCAGTGCCGGCATCAGCCCCGCGGCATAGGCCGCAAAGGCCACCGTCACCGCCGTTGCCCCAAGACTGCTGCCAGCCGCATAGACCTCGTACAGCGGGGCCTGAAGATTGACGGCAAAGGTCACCGTGAACAGGCACAGGGCCAGCAAAGACGCAGACAGGAAACGGGGCATGACGCGAACCTCAAGGTTGACTTGAGACCGGGATGCCACGAGGCTCAATCCATGACAATTTTTCCATTGTACTAATGACAGCGCCCCGATGAGCAAAGCCAGATACATCCGGCTTGCCGACCTGATGTCCAAGGCGATCCGCGAGGGCAAGCTGGCGCCCGGGTCCAGACTGCCAACGCACCGGGCCTTTGCCGAGGCATCCGGCGTCGCCCTGGCCACCGCGACGCGGGTTTACAAGGAGCTTGAGAGCCGGGGGCTGGTCGCCGGCGAAACCGGCCGGGGCACATTTGTGCGCGACCCCGGCCTGCCCATGACGCTTGGCGTTCATCAATCCGCGGCTGAAGGGGTCACCGACCTGGTTTTAAACATGCCCGGCGATCCCGCCGACGCCGCCATGCTGCGCGCCGGGCTGCGGCGGCTGGCTGCCGCGGGCGACCTGGAGGCGATGCTGCGCTATCAGCCCCACGGCGGGCGGATGCATGAGCGCCGGATCATTGCCGGGCACCTCTTCCCACGCCTTGGCCCCATCGACGCGGACCGGCTGCTGGTCACATCGGGCAGCCAGCACGGCCTGGCCGCCGTCTGCCTGGGGCTGTTCCGGCCCGGCGATGCCATTGCCGCCGATGCCCTCACCTATCCCGGTTTCAAATCCGCCGCGGCCCTGCGCGGCCTAGAGCTTGTGCCGGTCAGCTCACCGCAGGGCATCATGGATCCGGACGATCTGGACCGGCACTGCCGCCAGCGCACGATCCGCGCGGTCTATCTGATGCCGACGGTCCAAAGCCCGCTTGGGGCGGTCATCGATGAGGCAGCGCGCCGCCGTCTGCTTGCCGTTGCCGAGCGCCACAGCCTTCTCATCATCGAAGACGCCGCCTACGCCTTTCTGGAGCCTGACCCGCCGCCCAGCTTGCTGGCGCTGGCGCCGGACAGGACCGTGTACATCGGCGGGTTCTCCAAGAACCTCGCGACCGGGCTGCGGCTGGGGTATATGGTTGCGCCGCCCGCGCACACCGCGCCGCTGCTCGAAGTAATCCGCGCCACGACCTGGAACGCCCCGGCGCTGGTTTCCGCGCTGGTGACCGGATGGATCGAAGACGGCACGCTCAGCCAGTGCGAAGAAAACCGCAGGCGCGACGGGGCTGAGCGTCAGTCGATCCTCAAAAGCGTTTTTGCAGACATGCCCGTCCTTGCGCACCGGAACGCGGGCTTTGCCTGGCTGCCGCTCGGCAAGGGCGTGCGCGCGCAGCCCATCGTGACAGAGCTGAAGGAGCAGGCGATCTCGGTATCGGGTGCCGAGCCGTTTGCGGCCACCGCAGCCGCGCCGCAGGCCTTGCGGCTGGCCTTTGGCGGTGTGCCAAAGGCAGGCCTCGCCGGCATCCTGCAAACCGTGAAGGCGGCGGTGCGCAACCAAGATCCGCCCGCCTGATGGCGGCGGCTGCCTGCTGCGCTAAGGGGCCGTGCGCCCTTTGCGCATTTGGCCCGCGTTCGCTCCAATCCGAAATCCTTGCTTTGGACGGCCCGCAATGGCAGCATAAAACCCGGAACGCGCTAGGGCAGCGAAACCGGATTCGCACGTCAGTGGGACGGCCGCGCCTCTTCCAGTCTTCAGGTTATCAGTAACGGGCGCAGCCCCGGCGGCGCCGGGAGTGCAGGTTTATGACACCATTTTCACGAGTCTATTATTTCGGCGACAGCCTGACGGATGAGGGCAACGCCGTAAACCTTCTGGCGTCGGTGATCGAGCCGGTCATTCTGACCGGTCTGATCCTTGATTTCGGCAGCATCCCGTCATCACAGGAACTGGACGCGCTGCGCGCACAGGCCAAGACCGAGGCCAGACAGACCGTTATTGCCAGCTTCTCTGAAATCGGACCCGCAGGCGCGGTGACCAATGCACTGACCCATGCCAGCTATGCCGCTGCCCTGGGCGGGTTCGAGGTTCAGAACTATGCAGTCGCAACGGCGACGGCCCTGGGCGACGGGCTGCTTGAGGACAGGATTGACCTGGAAGCGCAGATTTCGGATTTCGCAGAAGATGCCGCTGGCGGCGTGCCGGCGGACTCGGCGGCGTTTCTGCTGATCGGGGGCAATGACTTCACCTCCCTGCTGGACACCGTGCAAGACCAGCAGATCACCACCGAGGCCGGCTTCCTGGCTCTGGCAACCCCGGTGATCGAAGGTCTGATCGCGCAGATCACCGCCGCGGCGAACACGCTCAGCACCGCCGGTGTCGGGACAGTGTTCCTGGCAACCCAGCCGCGGGCAGGCTTTTATCCGGAGTTTGACACGCTCTCCCCCTTGTACACCGGCTTTGCCTGCCTCCTCATTAGCAATTTTAACGGCCTGATAGCGGACACTATCTCTGATCTTCGCAGCACCGGGACTGACGCCCGGGCGGTCGACCTATCTGCCGTCTCGGAAGCCCTGACCGAGGATCCGGCGGGTTTCGGCATCCTTGCGGAGCGGACCGATTACCTGATCGACGGCAGCCCCTTTGACAGCGATCAGGTTCTGGCATGGGACGCGATCCACCCGGCCGAGACCGCGCATCAGCTGTGGGGCGCCTACAGCGAATTCGTCATGGGCGGCGGCAAGACCGCGCTGCTGGACGGCGGCGCAACGGACCGGGGCTGGGGGGCCAAGGACAACGCCATTTTCGCGCTCGGCGGCGATGACACCATCCGCGCCGGCGGGGGCCATGATGCCGTGGCCGGCGGCAGCGGAAATGACGGCATCCGGGGCGGCAGCGGTAACGATGTGCTCCTGGGCGGCAGCGGTAATGACACCGTGCAAGGCAACCGGGACGACGACATCCTCAGCGGCGGCGATGGCAATGACCAACTGCGCGGCGGCGGCGGCAACGATGTGATCGCGGATGGCCGCGGCAGCGATTTGGCGATTGGCGGCCGGGGCAACGACACCTTCATTTTCACCGAAGCCGCGCTGGCTGGCGGCGGCGGCGCTTCGGCGGACACGTTCCGCGGCGGGGCGGGGTCGGATACGCTCTACCTCGTTCTGGATGCGGCGCATTATGCAGCGTTCAGCGCCGGCAGCGCCGATGCTGTGCTGAACAGCCTCGGCATCACCGTATTCGGAATCGAATTCATCCGCGCCATCGACGGCCGCAGCAATATTGCCGACCAGCTTGACAGCTTTGACTGGTTTCAGGCCGCCGACAGCTGGGGGGCGGTTTCTGCGCCGCAATCAGGCGACGCGCTGCTGGTTTGACGGCACAGCCCGGGCACAGGCCGCATCGGATCTAGTCAATCCCATTGGCCCGCTGCAGTTCCCGCACATACCTGGTGATGCCCTTGACGTCGGCATCGGTCAGCCCCTGCTGCACAGGCATGTTGCCGAACTTCCAGTGGTGCGCGCGCACGCCGTTGCGGACCGCAATCATGAAGGCCGCATCGCCATGGTGCGAGGGCTCATATATTTTGTGAACAAGCGGCGGCCCCATGCCATTGCGGCCCGCAGCGCTATCGCCGTGGCACTCGGCACAGACCGCGTCAAAGGCGCGCTTGCCGATCATGGCAGTATCACTCAACTCCGGCGGCAGCTGAACCGCGGTCAGCGGCGCGCCGGGCTCCAGCACGGCGCGCTGCGAGGTTGCATCGTCTCCGCCTGCGCTGCTGTAGACGAAATAGACCGCGGCGGCTGCCACGGCAGCGGCGGCTGTGATGGCAAAGATCTTTCTCATAAGGGAGTCTTTCTTTGGTGGGTGAATGACGTGCCGCAATGGGCAGGGGCCGGGGTGTAGCAGGGACGGCCCGCAGCTTGCGCAAATCCAGCTGCCGCGCCCGCGGGCGCGGCAAAGGCGCGGATCTCTTGGTAGCGGATCCGCACGTCTTCGCTTTGCTGGTAAAACCGGAACAGATCCTTCAGCGGCGAGGAGAATTCCTTGTGCGCCGACAGCATTGCCACAAGCGCACCCAGCGAAACCCGCTCCTGCAGCACGAAATAGCCACCCAGGGAGTAGAACAGGAACGGCGTCAGCGCGGTCAGGAAGTTATTGATCGCCTTGGCCAGAAATTTGAGGCGGTGGATCTGCAGGCGCAGGTCCTGCAACTGCCGGAAACTGCGCGCGGCCGGCAGCGCGCCCTGCCCCGAAGCCCGCATGTCCCGGTCCAGGATTTCCCCCAGCATGCGCATTTCGCGGATCCGTTTGCGGGACACTGTGTTCACCCGCCGCTGCAGCCGCGGGACAATGATCAGTTGCAGCGGCAGCACCGTCAGCGCAGCCGCCGCCAGGATCGGGTCCTGCACGAACATGAACAGAAGGATCGTCGCCAGCGTCCCGCCTTGCAGCAGCGGCACCGTCAGCAGTTCTGAGGCAAAGCCGCCGACCGGCTCGACCTCGGGGCCCAGAACCGGCATGACGGCAGGCTTGCGCCGTTCGGGCCGGTCCCGCCGCCACTGCCGGTAAACGGCAAGGCGGAGGCGGCGCACAAAACGCTCGGCAACCCGGCCCTTGCTGATGTTGAGCCAGTATTTGTTGAGGCCATTGAGCGAGATGGCCGCCAGATAGGCGCCGCACAGCAGAAACAGCAGCGAGACCTGCGAGAGCTCGAACCCCAGGACCGGAACTGCGATATCCTGGCTTTCGAAGACACGGTTCACGATCTGCTTGGGCAGTTCCAGGGTGAGGTAAAGGATCGGCATCGCGGTCAGGCTGAGCAGGACCAGAACCATCTGATGCCGCCCGGTTGTGCGCAGGATCTGGCGCGGCAGACCTGCCCATGCGCCGCCATCCAGTCCTTGCTCAGCAGCACCGGCTGCTGGCGCCGCCTGCAGGCGCCGCCGCAGCAGCCAGACGGCCTGGGCCGCCAGGGTCACGGCCAGCAGCGCAGGGGCCAGCACCAGCACCAGATGCATCATCGGGTGCAGCCAGGCCGGTGCCGTGCTGTCGTAATTGAAGCCCAGCGCCGCCGCCGCGTCATGCGCAAGAGAATGGAGTTCCGGCATCGGCCGTCCTTGTATCGGTGAACGGAAGGCGGGCAGGCCCGCCTTCCGCCGCAGGTTTACTTCAGCGCGGTCAGGGTCAGCTTGCCCTTGATCCGCTCGGCAACGAATTCGATGGGATCGCCGGCCTTCAGCTGGTCCAGCATCGCGTCATCCGCCACCCGGAACACCATCGTCATCGCTGGCATCTCCAGGTTCACCAGCTCCTCATGGATGATGGTGACCTTGCCAGACGCCGCATCGACTTTCTTGACCGTGCCCTTGGTGAAGCTCCCGCCGTTGCCGTCAAGCACGGCAATCGGCCCGTGCATGCCGGATTCGTAATGGCCGGGGATCAGGCAGGCGAACTCAAATGTGCCGGCGTTGGAGAAGGTCCAGACCACCTCCCCCGAGGCGCCCGGCTCCAGGCGCACCGAGTTCGGGTCGTCATGCTCCATCTCCATCTTGGCCATCATCGCCTTGTGGTGGACATTGCGCTCGGCCGTATCCAGCACGAACTCATGCTCCAGCTCGCCGGCGTTGGTGATCACGAATTTCACCGTCTCATCCTTGGCAAAGGAAAAGCTGGACGGCTCAAACAGCATCTCACCGTCATCGGTTTCCTTCATGGTGACGGCGACCTCGCGGTCCGCCTGCGCAGCCTTGCCGGGTTTGCCGACCTCCATGCCGCCGTGTGTGCCGCCGGCCAGGGCCGGGGCGGCGAAAAAAGCGCCAATCAGCGCTGCGGAAAGGATCTTGTTCATGTCTGTCTCCTCGTCAGGTTTGGTAGAAAGCCAGGGCTCAGCCCTTGGTGGTTGGTTTCGGGGTAATGCGGGTCTGCGCGTCTCCCACGCGGGCAAAGTCCGGCAGCTCGCCGGTCCACTCATAGGCCTGGGTGCCGGGCGGGTTCTCGTACCAGCCGGGATCGCTGTAGTCGTTTGCAGCGATGCCCTCGCGCACCTTCACGACCGAGAACATGCCGCCCATTTCCAGCGGCCCGTAGGGCCCCCAGCCGGCCATCATCGGCACGGTGTTGTCGGGCAGCGGCATCGACATCTCGCCCATATCGGCCATGCCTGCGGTGCCCATTGGCATGTATTCGGGCTGCAGCTTGCGGATCTGGCCGGTCAGCTTGCGCTTGTCGGCACCGATGAAGGTCGGAATGTCGTGGCCCATGGCGTTCATCGTGTGGTGCGACTTGTGGCAGTGGATCGCCCAGTCGCCCGGATGCACCGCGTCGAACTCATAGGCGCGCATGGCGCCGACGGGAATGTCGATCGACACCTCCGGCCAGCGGGCGCTTTTCGGAACCCAGCCGCCGTCGGTGCAAGTGACCTCGAAGTCGTAGCCGTGCATGTGGATCGGATGGTTGGTCATGGTCAGGTTGCCGGTCCTGACCCGCACCCGGTCGCCCTGATTGACCACCAGCGGGTCGATGTCCGGGAAGATCCGGCTGTTCCAGCACCACAGGTTGAAGTCCGTCATCTCCATCACCCGCGGCACATAGGAGCCGGGGTCGATGTCGAAGGCGTTCAGCATGATCAGGAAATCCCGGTCGACGGGCATGAAGGCGGGGTCCTTGGGATGCACGATGAACATCCCCATCATGCCCATCGCCATCTGCACCATCTCATCCCCGTGCGGGTGGTACATGAAGGTGCCGGATTTGATCAGGTCGAACTCATAAACAAAGGTCTTGCCGGGCGGGATGCCCGGATGGCTGAGGCCTGCAACCCCGTCCATGCCAGAGGGCAGGATCAGCCCGTGCCAATGAACCGTGGTATGCTCCGGCAGCTTGTTGGTCACATAAATCCGCACCCGGTCGCCCTCCACCGCCTCGATGGTGGGGCCGGTGGACTGGCCGTTGTAGCCCCAGAGGTGGGCGATCATGCCGTCGGCCAGCTCGCGCTCGACCGGCTCGGCGACCAGGTGGAACTCCTTCACCCCGTTGTTCATCCGGAACGGCAGCGTCCAGCCGTTCAGCGTGACCACCGGGTTGTAGTCCGGCCCGGTGGTTGGGGCCAGCGGCGGCTGGGTTGCCGCGCTGTTCATGCTGGCGGCCTCGGGCAGGCCCATGTTCGCGGTCTTGCCCCAAGCCTGGCTGGACACCAGCGCAGCCCCCGCCGCGCCGGCTCCAAGCATTTGACGTCTGTTCATCATGTCATTTGATCCTTTCAATGGCCTGCGCCGCCGCCGGCAGCGATCTCGGCGCTGCCGCCCTGCGGAGCTGATTCCGCACCGCCGCCATAGATCGCGGCGCTGACATTTGCCTGAGCCAGCCAGAAATCGCGCTTGGCGTTGGCCGCTTCCAGCGAGCCCGCCAGCTTTTCGCGCACGTCTGTCAGCAGTTCGAAGGTGCTGGTGATCATGCCGTTGTAACTCAGCAGCCCTTCCTCCTCGATTGTCCGGCGCAGCGGCAGCAGCACGTCGCGGTAGTGGCGCGCAATCTCGTAAGAGGAGTGATAGGCCAGCTCTGCGCTGCGGGCTTCTGAGCGGACAGTGACCGCCCGTTCCGCCAGCGCATTGGCCGCCTGCATGTAGGACAGCTCCGCCTTACGCATCCGCGCTTTGCCGGTGTCGAAAACCGGAATGGCGAACTCCAGTTCCAGCTGCGGCAGGGTTTCGGTGTCTGTCACCCCGTCCTCCCGCTCGCGCTCGGACTCGGCCCCAGCGATCAGTTCCAGGTCGGTGACCAGCCGGGTCCGGTCTGTCAGGCCAAAAGCCCGAGCCTGCGCTTCCAGCCCCAGCTTGGCCACCTGCAGGTCTACCCGGTTCTGCAGCGCCGCCTTTTCGATGGCCGGCACTTTGCTCAGCGATTTGGGCAGCGGCGGCAGCGCATCGGGCACATAGTAATTGGCATCGCTGCCCCACAACCCCATCAGCCGGGTCAGCTCCTCCTTGGCAAGCTTTGCCTCCAGCCGGGCGCGGGCCACCTGCCCTGCAAGCTCCGCGTTAAAGGCGAACTCCCGCGCTTGGCTCGCCTTGTTCAGCGCGCCGGTCCTACCCAGCTGGCTGGCCAGCTCTGCCCCCGCCGCTGCTGTCTCGCCAGCCTGGCGCAGATAGCTCAGCCGCTCAAAGGCCGCCACGGCGTTGATCCACGCCTGCCGGGTTTGCCCGGCCAGCGCCAGCGTGTCGTTCACCGCGTTCAGCTGCGCCTGCTGGAACTGCGTCTCAGCCACGGCGATGCGCTGCTTGCGGGTCTTCACGTCCAGCAGGTTCACAGCGATGGTGGATTCCAGAGCCCGGTACAGGCCCAGTTCCGGCGCGCCGATCCCCATCAGGCCGATAGCGACCACCGGGTTCTCCGGCGTCATCTGCTGCCAGGCCTCCGCCGCCGACAGCCCGACTGCGGCATAAGACGCCTGCAGCCCCTTGTTGTTCAAAAGCGCCGCCTGCACCGCGGTATCGGCAGAGATTGTCTTGCCCTGCACCAACTGCCGGACTTCTTTCGCCAGCGCCTCGTTCTGGGCCTGTGTCCGGGCAAAGGCCGTACGCTTGCCGATCGCGGCCGCTGTCTGGCTGGCGACCTCCTGAAACCCGGCCTGCGGGCTGGTGTATTTCTCCGGCACCGCCGCCGAACAGGCGGCCAGCACCAGGGGCGACGCCAAAAGAACGCGCCAAGTTTTCGCTGTCATCAGTGGCGCTCCTGCTGCTGCTCGTTGACACCGCGCCAGGACACAGGGCCGCGGGGCGTGTGGTTTTCAAATCCCCTGAAAGGGGACTGGTAATTCAGAGACCGGTAGGGGCCGGAGGGCGCGGCAGCACGTTGCAAGGCTGCGGTATCGGGCAGCGCCGCCGGTGACTTGGCGCACGCCCCCAGCAGCAGGGCGCCTGCCCCGGCCAGTAAGAGAGATTTCATGTGTTTTTCCTAAGAAATATCTGCGCGGCTCCTGCATGGATGTGCAGGAGTGATTAGCGGCCGTCAGAAACGGTTCAGATGTCTCAGGCTTTTGGCGGGCGCAGCAGGGAATTCTGTTGCCGGGACGGCAGCTGCGAAGCTTCTTGCCTCCAGCGCACTGGGCGCTTGAGGGCGATTTCC
This sequence comes from Leisingera sp. UBA4491, assembly GCF_002388965.1. Taxonomy (NCBI): domain Bacteria; kingdom Pseudomonadati; phylum Pseudomonadota; class Alphaproteobacteria; order Rhodobacterales; family Roseobacteraceae; genus Leisingera; species Leisingera sp. UBA4491. Next base: position 200,741 of record NZ_DGNN01000017.1, read on the forward strand.
CCCGGCTGCAGGGAGATCACCGCAACCGCCATACAGGCGCCTGAGCAGCAGTTTCCAGTGTCGCCGGCGTTTTGCGGCGCCCCCTGGGGCTCATGCGCCCCTGCCTCGGAAAGGTCTTGCGCCGCAGCGGTTACGGCAGCGCCGTCATGATTGCTGCCACTGTGCACAGACGGCGTGTTGCCGTGATGCCCTGCAACGGCATGCGCGGCGGATGGCAGCGAAAAGCCCAGCACAAGGATCACTGCACATGCAGCAGCCACCCTGATCAGCCGGAAGATATGTGCCAGAAACGCCATGCGGGTATTTCTCCTGACAGGACCGGCCCGCGTCAAGACGCCAATGATGCATTCAGCGCACAAATTTGCGGTTTTCTGAGGTGTTTTCCCCGGTTCTGCCAGGCTGATCGCGGGCGCCCGCATCGCCCCGCAAACCCTCCCGCGCAGGAGGGTCGCAGCGGACCAGAGGTGGCGATTCGGGCGCTGAACAGGCCGGCAACGCAGGTTCATTCGCGGCCCCTGAAGCGCTTGATTTCGCAGTGCCGGCTGGATCAGGAAGCTGGTCGCCCGCGGGCGTCCGTCAATCTGCCGCGCCACCCGCGCTTGGGAGAGGCCGGTGCCACGGGAGACAGATCCGCCAAGGACTAGGTCAGAACGCGCTCCGTCACGGCGGTGCCCAGCAGCACACCGCCAAAAGCGCGCGGTTTAGCACGCGTGCGAGATGGCCGCTATCAAACAGGTGCCATACGGCGGCCCTACCGCTGGCTCAGGCCAGAAGCCCCTTCGGTCCGCCGCACTAGGTGCTGTTTACTGAGAGAGAGCAAAGGGCAGCTAACGGTCCCCGGCAATCGGCGGGAAACAACCTATGGAAGATTCCGCAACTTGCCACGGTGCAGCCCGTAAAATACTTCCGTCGGCGAAGCACCGGTTCCATCCACCGGCTCCCTCTTCAGGCTTCCGCCAAACTGTTGTGCCAGAGACGTTCAGCAAAACTCCGCGCCTCGCTAAAATTTAGTTGCACAAGCAAGTTGACGAATCGCACGCTCTTACTCATCTTCACACCCACAGATTGTTTGCACATGCATTCAGGTGGAGGTTTAAGTGTATTTACAGCAACTAACGGACTCATTGAAGTCGATTGCCCAAACGGATCCGTCCCGCACGGCTCTCTCCTGGCCTGGCAACGAAATGAGCTACAGCGGCCTTTGGAACATGGCGCAGGATCTGGCTTGGCAATTTCCGGAAAGTGTAACGGCCGGAAGTCTCGTGCTGGTCGAAAGCAGGAGGACCCCCCGCTTCACGGCTCTTATGATCGCCCTTGGATTGTGCGGCGCCACGCCGCTCGTGGTGCCGGACCGGCTTGGCGGTGAGCTTAAGGACAAGCTGATCGCCCGCTCAGGCGCCAGCCACATTGCCAGCTTCACGGATGCGGGAAGGCTGAGGGTTGCGGAGACCGGACAGGCCCCGAAGCTTCCCGCCGGCGAGCAGGTCCCGCTCTGCCTGACAACCTCAGGATCGACCGGGGTTCCCAAAGTGGTGGTGCTCAGCAAGACCGGGGTGAACGCTTTCTTTGACTGGGCACAGGGCTGTTTTTCAATCCAGCCCGGCACCAGGATCCTCAGCATCGCCCCATTCAACTTCGATCTGAGCCTGCTGGAACTCTGGGCGGGCCTGGACGCGGGAGCCGAAGTCATCCTCGCCGATCCCGAACGGTCGGCGGAACCCGGATACCTTGCGGATCTCTGCGCCGAGGCGAAGCCGGAGATTGTCCAGGCAGTCCCCCTGTTTCACGAGCGCCTCTGCGCTGCGCGGCGCGCTGACCCGGGGTTTTCACCGCGCCATGTCATCGTGACCGGCGAAGCGGCACCCCGCGCCTTGCGCCGGCAGATGGCCGGGCAGTTCCCCTCCGCGGTCTTCCACAACATCTACGGCAGCACCGAAACCAACGACAGTTTCATCCTGACGCTGGGCGCCGAAGACTTCGCCGCGGCAGAAAAGCTGGGGATCGGCAGGCCGATCGCAGGCACGGACTATTACGTCACCGAAGACCCGGACGAGCCGGGAACCGGCGAGCTGTTCACTGCGACCCCGTTCGCCGCCAGCGGCTATTCCGACCCCGAACAGACGCTCAACGCCTTCCTGCCCCGGCTGGAGAACGAACGTCTGGTCACCTATTTCCGCACCGGAGACCGGGTGCAGCGGCAGCCGGACGGGTCCCTGCTTCTGATTGGCCGCGCAGATTACGTGGTAAAGCTGCGCGGCGTGCGCACCAATCTTCTGGATGTCGAAGACGTCATCCGCTTGCATGAGGCGGTGCGCAACGTGGCCACCGTACCCTACCGCGACATTGTCAGCGGCCAGCAGCAGCTGCTTGCCGTGGTGGAAGCCTGCGCCGGAGCCTCCGTATCCAACCTGCAAATGCGGGCCCACTGCGCCCTGCACCTGCCCAAGAGCGCCCTGCCCAGCCGCTACGTGCTGACGCAGGAGCCTCTGCCCAAGACCTCAACCGGCAAAATCAACCGCGGCGCTGTGCAGCGCCTTTATGCCCCCAAACCGGAGAAAAACGCATGACCATGCGACAGACGATCAAATCCTTCATCTGCGAGGAGCTGCTGGCCGATGACATTGCGGTCTCAGACCTTGAGGATGACTATGACCTGCTGCGCAACGGCGTGGTCGACAGCCTCTCGCTGGTCCGCCTGGTCGCCTGGACCGGCGAAGCCTACGGCGTCCCCATCAACGAGATTGAGATCGCACCGGAAGATCTGGCCACAGTGGCAAAGATCGAAGGCTTCATCGCGCGCCACACCAGCGTCCCCGCCTGAACCCGCGCCTGAATTTCTGGCATCACAAATTTCCAAAAGGACTACCGCAATGTTTCTTCGTGATATTTCCAGCATCGAAGCCGTCAATTGGGGCAATGGCACCAGCGTGCGGCTGCTGACCAAAGCCGACAATATGGGCTTTACCGTCTGCCACACCGTGGTCAACCGCGGTACTGAATCAAAGCTGCAGTACCGCCGCCACCTGGAGGCCTGTTACTGCATCAAGGGCCAGGGCAAGGTGGTCAGCGCCGACGGCCAGACTGTCCTCGAAGTCCTGCCCGGCTCTCTGTATGTGCTGGACCAGCATGACGCCCATCATTTGATTGCCGATCCGGAAGAAGACCTGCATCTGGTCAGCGTGTTCAACCCGCCTCTCGACGGCACCGAGCATCACCAGCTCGATGCGGCCGGGTATTCGCAGTACTGAACCGGGCTTGCACATCATGTTGGATATTGCTTTTGACAAGGGGGACAGTCCCCTTGCGGCCTCCATCGGCAAGGCTGGCCAAACCTGGAACAGCAGTGCGGAACCGCCCGCACCGGACTGTCCGCGCTGGCAAGCCCTCAGCGAAACCGGTCTGTTCCGGCTCGCCTGCGACCGCGATAAACCTTTTGCGGAGCGAAACATCGGCATCATTCACGCGATGGAGCGTTTGGGCGAAGAATGCCGCGATGGCGGCTTCACTTTCGCGGTGGCGACCCACCTCGCCAGCACCCTGACAGCGCTCGACAGGTTCGCCAGCGCCGAGCTGCGCGCCGAAGTGCTGCCGGACCTGGTGGCCGGGCGGCGCATCGGCGCCCATGCGATCAGCGAAGCGGAAGCCGGGTCTGACGCGCTGGCCATGACCACCACAGCCCGCCGCGACGGTCCGGACTATGTGCTTGACGGTGACAAGGCTTTTGTCACCAACGGACCCATCGCGGATGTCTTTGTGATCTATGCCAGAACCGCCGGCACCGGTGCCGGCTCAGTTTCCGCCTTCCTGGTGGACCGGGACACGCCGGGCCTGACGGTCGCCGGGGCCAAGCCCCTCGTAGGCTTGAAAACCTCCATGAACGGGCCGCTGCAGCTGCGCGGCTGCCGGGTGCCTGCCAGCCGGCTGATCGGGCGCGAAGGCGCGGGTTTCATGGTGCTGAGCCATGTCATGAAGCAGGAGATCCTCTATTCCTTCATGGCCAATGTCGGACAGATGAAGCACACGCTGGCGCGCTGCGTGCGCCATGTGCGCAGACGCCGGCAGTTCGACCGCCCGATCGGCGATTTTCAGGCGGTTTCGCACCGCATCGCCAATATGAAGATGCGCTACGAGATTTCGCGGCAGTGCATCCTGACCGCCGCGGCCCGGCAGGCCCGGAACAAGGACGTGACCAGCGATGTGGCGATCGCCAAGATCTACGTCAGCGAGGCGCTGCTGGCCAATGCCATTGATGCGGTCCACCTGCACGGCGGGGTTGGCTACCTTGAGGAGACGGGCCTCGGCGAAGGCGTCGCGGATGCCCTGGCCGCGCCGATCTATTCGGGCACCAACGATATCCAGCGCGGGCGCATCGCCGCAATGATGGGGGTTGGATCATGAACGGCCTGGCGCCGGAGCAGCGCGCCGCCCTCGCCGCCACCGGCGTGCTCGACCTCCAGCACCCGGAGGTGCGCGCAGCCGCGGAACGGGCGCTGGCGGACGGCGCGGAGGATGACACAGCCAAGGCGGTCGCCTTCTACTACGCCGTGCGGGATGGAATTTCGTACGAGGTCTTCGGCACCGGGCTGTCGGAAACCGACTTGAAGGCCAGTTCGATCCTCAAGGCGCGGCGCGGGTTCTGTCTGCACAAGGCCATCTTGTTTGCGGCGCTGTGCCGCTCGCAAGGCATCCCCTGCCGGATAGCAGCGGCGCGCGTGCGCAATCATATCTCCTCTCCGAACCTGACCAAGCTGGTGGGCGGAGATGTGTTCCTGCACTGGTTCAACCAGGTCTGGCTTCAGGGAAGGTGGATCAAGGCCGCGCCGGTGTTCAACCGGCTTCTGTGCCGGATCTACCGCATTCCGCCGCTGGAATTTGACGGCACCGGCGACGCTTTCGTCCAAGGCCACGTGGCAGGCCAGGAGATGCAGTATCTTGACACGCCGGTGCTGTTCGAAGCGCCAACGGCAGAACAGCTGGTGCAGCATGTTGCCAGCCACCACCCCTTGATGGTGCCTGCCAGCCTGCGCGTGCCCCGTGAACGCGAGATAGCGGCGCTTTAGCGCCGGCCTCAGCCCTCTCTCACTCAGGAAAACGAACCCGTGAAACAAATCCACGTCTATTCAGATTTCGTCTGCCCCTACTGCCTGCTGGCGGAGCCTCTGATCCGCGACGCCGCCGCAGCAGAAGCGGCAGAGATCGTCTGGCATCCGTTTGAACTGCGCCCCGATCCGGTCCCGACCCTGCGCCCGGAAGACCCCTATCTGCCTGCGGTTTGGCAGCGCTCGGTCTACCCTCTTGCCGAACGGCTGGGTCAGAAGATCACCCTGCCCACGGTTTCCCCGCAGCCGCGCAGCGCCCTCGCCTTTGAAGGTTTCGCCTTCGCCAGCGACCACGGCCGCGGCCATGAATACACGCTTGCGGTCTTCAACGCCTTCTTCGCGGAGGATCGCGACATCGGCGACATCGGGGTCTTGGCCGCGCTGGCCGAAGCGGCCGGGCTGGATGGCGCCGCGCTGCGCCAGGCGCTGCAGGACGGGCGGTATCGCGCCCGCCACGCCGAAGCCCTGCGCGAAGCCGAAGCGCAGCAGATCAAGGCGGTGCCCACCATCGTGATCGGCACCACCCGCATCGAAGGGATGCCCACGGCCGAGGGCCTGCGCAACGCCCTGCAATCTCTTGCCGCGGAGGAACAGGCATGAACGGCGGCATTCTCGCACCGGAGCTCGCCGACCGGCTGATGCAAGATGTCGTCGCATTGTCCGCAGCCCGGGTGGCGGAAGGCGGCGTGCCCTTTTCGGCCCAGGTGGTCACCCCGGACGGCCGGGTGCTGGGTTCTGGTGTCAACACGGTCCTGGAGGATCACGACCCCACTGCCCATGCGGAGGTCTGCGCGATCCGCGATGCCTGCGCACGGCACGGCCGCACCAACCTTGCGGGCACCGTCCTGCTGGCCTCCGGCGAGCCTTGCGCGCTGTGCTACATGGCGGCGTTATTCGCTGGCGTGTCCGAAGTCCTCTATGCGGTCAGCGCCAGCGAGGCGGCCCGCTACGGCTACGGCTACGGCACATCCTACCGGCTGCTGTCCGGCTTCCCCGAGCATTTCCCCCTGCCGGCCCGCCATCTGGCGGTGCCCGGCGCCCATACCCCTTTTGAAAACCAATCCCCTCAGTTCAGGAGAGTTGAAAAATGACAATTCAAGACAAGATTTTCCGCCCCGACGGATGGTCGGCCACCGCGCGTCTCGGACTGGTGGTGCCGCATGCGGACGTGGGCCCGGAGGCCGAATGCGCCGCGCTTGGCGGCACCCAGGTCTCTGTCCACGGCGCCCGCATCAATTTCAGCGCCATGCGGGCCGGCGGCGAGATGGATCCGAAAATCCCCCATGATCCGGTGGAGAGCTTCACCCAGCCGCCCTACATCGACGACATTGCCGCCTCTCTCTGCGAGTCGCCGCTGACGGCCCTGGGTCTGGCGTTCACAAGTTCCGCCTACAAGCACGGCCCGGAGGGGGAGCGCGCGCTGGTGGAGCGCCTGCGCCCCCGCCTGAGAGGGATTCCGGTCGTCACCACCTGTCTTGCCGCCGAAACCGCCCTGCGCAGCCTCGGTATCAAGCGGCTGGCCATCGTGAACCCGGCCTGGTTTGACGAAGACCTCGATGCCCTTGGCGCGCGCTATTTCGAGGCAGCCGGCTTTGACGTGGTTCACCACGCGCCCTGCGGCCTGAAAAGCGGTCAGAAATACGTCTCCCCGCCCGCGCTTTACGACTGGATCAAGACCACGGTGGCCCCTTCCGGCGCTGACGCCGTTTTTGTCGGCGGCAACGGGCAGCGGGCGATTGGCGTCATTGATGCCGTCGAAAGCCAGCTGGGCCTCAAAATGCTGACCGCAAACCAGGTTTTGTTCTGGGGCGCCCTGCAGGCAGCCGGTGTTCAGCCGTCTGTTGAGGGATACGGGACACTTTTTTCTAAGAATGTAACGCCTGTGTGACTTCAAAGTCTGGCAAGTGGCGCGCAGAAGCAATATCCTTGCTTGCAAAAGCAAACGTGTACTGCGCGCCATGAGCAGGACGAAGGAGCCACGCAATGAAGCTAGATGTTTGGGATCAGATAACGGCCTTGTTCTACGGGATCGAAAACCAGCTCACGGAAGAGCTGCGCAGGACCAGCGACCTTGGCCTCAGCGAATTCCGGACCCTGAAACATCTGTCAGAACAACCTGACCTGGAGCTTCGGATGCAGGAACTGGCGGAATTTCTGATGCTGACCCAAAGCTCGACCACCCGGGTGGTCGAGCGGCTGGAAAAGCGGGGGTTTGTGTTCCGCGACAGCTGCCCCTCCGACAAACGAGGCAAGTACTGCGTCCTGAACGAGCATGGCAAGAAATACATCGAGGAAGCCGCCCCGGTATTCCAGGACTGCCTGGAGCGCGTGCTGAATAAGACCTTTGAGCAAAAAGAAGCCCGGGAGGCTGCCCGCGCTCTTTGCGTCTTGACCGAAGCCTGATGAAACATCCGGCGGAGGGCTTCCTCCGCCGGTGTCCAACCGAAGTGGCAGTCTCTCCAAATTAGGTGCATGCACAAATAAGCTTATTGACACGCGCTGCCGTCCCTCATTATGTTGCATGTGCAAGTAAATATATTCCGCCCTCCATTTCCACGGACGGGCCCACCCAAAATTGCCCCCGCCCCGCGCGCAGGGGGACAACCCGAAAGGAACAGTTATGCACTGGGTTTATCTGATGATCGCAGTCGTCTTTGAAATCACCGTGGCCATCGCCGCCGGAAAATCAGAAGGTTTCAAGAACGTCAAATGGACCACGATCACGCTTGTCAGCGGCGTGGTCGCAACCATCTTCCTCAGCCTCGCCCTGCTGACCTTTGACGTGGGCGTCGGCTACTCGATGTGGACCGCGCTGGCCGGGGTCGGGATCGTCGCGCTCGGCGCGATGTTCTTCAACCAGCGCCTGAGCTTCTCCAAGGGTGTCGGCATCCTGATTGTCATCGGCGGTGTTGTCGGCCTGCGGATGAGCGGCGCCGCGTGACCCGAATACCCTTCAATTTCCTGAACAGATTCAAAGGAAAAAATCATGACTGACACACAAACTTCTGCGTTCCCCGCGGCAGAGACCGGCAACAAGGGCGCCTGGGGCGCACTGCTGCTGGCCGGGGCTTTCGAGGTCGGCTACGCCCTGAGCGTCGGCGGCAGCCAGGCCTTCACCGTGCTGACCTGGTCGGTCTCGGCCATCGTGTTCTTCTTGCTGACGCTCTATTTCCTAAGCGTCGCACTGAAGACAATCGACGTCGGCATCGGCTACGCCGTCTGGGCCGGGATCGGCTCGATCGGCGCCGCGGTGCTGGGCGCCGTGCTGCTGGACCAGCCCTTGACCCTGGCGCAATCATGCTGGCTGGCGGTTATCATCGCGGGGGTGGTCTGGCTGAAACTGGCAGACAGCCCCAAACTCAAATAGACCAGCGCGCTCCGGCATAAGGGAGTGCCTCAGCTCCAGCCGGATCCGGCTTGGCCAACGCCCGCGCGCCCAGAAAGGCCCGGGCGTTTTTGCCGGCGGCACCGGATGGCAGATCAATTGCTGATGTTCTGACCGGCGCATCCGCGCTGCGAAACACGCAGGCCCTGGTCTCTCGACAAAGCACCGGAAAGCGACAATAGTCCAATACCGCGCCCATGGAAGAGCGGCAGGTATGACAAATACAGACATGGCAAGGCTGGCCGACCCGCTCGGGCAAGCAAGTATTCTCATCGTGGACGATGAGCCGGGCATGCGCAATTTCCTGGTGAAAACCCTGCGGCCGCTGTGCCAGCTGGCGGATGAGGCCGAAAACACCGAAGCCGCCGCCGCGCTGCTCAATACCCGGCAATATGACGTGATGATCCTCGACAACATCATGCCCGGCCAGAAAGGCCTGGACTGGCTGGAGGAGCAGCGGCGCGAAGGCGGCTTCACCGATACCATCCTGATCACCGCCTACGCCGACCTGCAAACGGCGATTGACGCTCTGCGGGCCGGTGCGTCGGATTTCGTTCTGAAGCCTTTCCGCTCCAACCAGATCCTCAATGCCCTGCGCCGTTGCATCGAGACCGCCCGGCTGAAGCGCGAGAACATGCTGCTGCGGCGGGAGCTGGAAAGCACTGGCGTCGGGCGCCGGCGCCGCCGCGAGCTGGTCGGCGCATCGCCCGCCATCAGCCAGGTGCGCGCCCTGCTCGACCGGGTGGCACAGGTCTCCACCCCGGTGCTGATCACCGGCGCCTCCGGCACCGGCAAGGAGGTCGCCGCACGCCATCTGCACGCCCGCTCCAGCCGCGCCGGAGCGCCTTTCGTGCCGGTCCAATGCGGCGCCATACCGGCGGATGTCATAGAATACGAGCTGTTCGGCCACGCCCCCGGTGCTTTCCCCGGCGCGCCCGCGGGCCGCGAAGGCCTGCTGGCCTCGGCGCAGGGCGGCACCGTCTTCCTTGATGAGATCGGCGAACTCACCCCCTCGGCGCAGAACGCGCTGCTAAGGGTGCTGGAGGATGGCCGCATCCGGCCGATCGGCACAGAACGGACGGTTCAGCTCGATGTCCGCTTCGTGATGAGCTCCAGCCGCGCGCTGCCGGAGGCGGTGGCCGCGGGACATTTCCGTGAGGATCTTCTGTTCCGCATCAACGTGATCGACGTGGCAATGCCGCCGTTGCGCGAGCGCGGCACCGACATTGTTGAGCTTGCCGGGCTGTTCCTCGACGAAATCTCTGCCCAGCTGCAACTGCCGCCGCTGGAGTTGTCCGCAAGCGTCAAATCCGCCCTGCTGCGCCACGACTGGCCCGGCAATATCCGCGAGCTGCGCAACTTTATCGAGCGCTCGCTGATCTTCGGCAGCTTCTCCCTCGACACGCTGGCCCCGCCCCGTCCGGCGGCTGACATCCTGCCGCTGGAAGAGGTGGAGCGCCGCGAGATCCTGCACGCACTGGAGGCCGCCGGCGGCAACCGCAGCGAAGCGGCGCGGCGTCTGGGGGTCTCGCGCAAGACCATTGACCGCAAATGCGCGGCTTGGGGGCTATAGCCGGTGCCAAGGCTGCGCTCCTTGATGCGGTCGGTCCGGGTCCGGCTGCTGCTGATCGCGCTGCTGCCGATGCTGGTGCTGATGCCCTTGCTGCTGGGCCTTGCCACCTGGCGCTGGTCGGAAAAGACCGACGGCCTTCTGATCAGCAAGGTGAACGGCGATCTGACCATTGCCGACCAGTATCTGGCCAGGCTGACCGCCACCTCGGGCGAGCTGCTGGACGCGGTGGCGCAATCGGTCCGCTTCCGCAGCGCGCTTACGGCGGGCAGCACCGCGGATTTCCTGGCACAGGAACAGGCCCGGCTCGGTCTTGATTTCCTCTATCTGGCCGGCCCTGAGGGCCGGGCCGGGTTCTCACCCGCGGACTGGCCCGTCCTGCGCGGCGCGCTGCAGGGCCAATGGCAAAGCGCGGTCGACATTCTGGACGCCGCCCAGCTGGACGCGCTGGCCCCCGGCCTTGCCGCCCGCGCCGCCATCCCGCTGGTGGCGACCGAAGCTGCACTGCCCACCGACCGCACCGCCGAGACCCGCGGCATGATCATCCACTCTGCCGCACCGGTGGCCCTGCCAAACGGCCAGACGGCGGTGCTGGCGGGCGGGCGGCTCTTAAACCGCAACCTGGACTTCATCGACACCATCAACGCGCTGGTCTACCGCGAGCAAAGCCTGCCGGAGGGCAGCCAGGGCACCGCCACGCTGTTTCTGGAGGACGTGCGGATCTCCACCAATGTGCGGCTGTTTGAAAACGTGCGCGCGCTTGGCACCCGGGTCTCGGCAGAGGTGCGCGGCCAGGTGCTGGGGCGCGGCGACGTCTGGCTGGACCGGGCCTTTGTCGTGAACGACTGGTACATCTCCGCCTACGAGCCAATCCTCGACAGCCGCGGCAACCGGGCCGGAATGCTCTATGTCGGCTTTCTGGAAACCCCGTTCCGCCAGGCCAAGCGCAGCACGGTGCTGACGCTCGGCGGGGCATTCCTGCTGATTGCAGCAATGTCGGTGCCGATTTTCCTGCAATGGGCCGGGCGCATCTTCCGTCCGCTTGAGGGCATGACCCAGACCATCGCCCGGGTCGAGCAGGGCGATCTGGCCGCCCGCAACCAGCCCCAGCAGGACGGCGGCGAGATTGCCCGGGTGGCGGCGCATCTGGACAGCCTGCTGGACCAGCTGCAGGAGCGCGACCGGCAGTTGCGCGGCTGGGGCGAAAGCCTGGAGGCCAAGGTCGAGGAGCGCACCGCCGACCTTCGCGAGGCAACCCGGCGGCTGGAACGGACCACCGAGCGGCTGATTGTCTCCGAGAAGCTCGCCGCGGTGGGCGAGATCACGGCCTCGGTCGCGCATGAGATCAACAACCCGGTGGCGGTAATCCAGGGCAACCTGGACTTGGCCCGCACTGTTCTGGGCCGCCATGCGGAGCCGGTCGAGGAGGAGTTCCGGCTGATCGACGATCAGGTCTACCGCATCGGCGTGATTGTCTCCAAGCTGCTGCAATTCGCCCGGCCCGAGGAATACTCCGGCGCCGCAGGCCTGATTTCCCCGGCCGAAGTTGTGGCAGACTGCCTGGTTCTCACCCGCCATCAGATCGAGGCCACGGGGATCGAGGCAGAGGCGCATCTGGCCAGCACAGGCCAAGTCAGGATATCGCGCACGGAATTGCAGCAGGTGATCGTCAATCTCATTCTGAATGCCGTGCAGGCGATGCCCGGCGGCGGCCGCCTCACCCTGACCGCTGAGGATACCCCGGACGGCGTGCTGCTGGCCGCCGAGGATACCGGCACCGGCATCCCCGCGGACCTGTTGAACCGCATCTTCGATCCATTCTTCACCACCAAGCAGGCGCAGGGCACCGGGCTGGGCTTGTCGATCAGCCACCAGCTGGTGAGTCGCGCCGGCGGGCGCATCACCGTGCAGTCAGAACCCGGACAGGGCACCCGGTTCGAAATTTTTCTGCCCTCGCCAGCCGCCGCCTGATCCGGACAAATTGGCGCAAAATTGCAGGCCCCGGTTTCCCCCCTGCGGACAGAATGTCCCGCAACTGCCGGCAGGCGCCGGGCCGGACAGACAAAGTGCCCACACAAGCATTTGTTATTAAACAATTATTTATTTGACAGCTGGGCCATACGTCTTCCTTTGTCAAGCTACGGCACATTGCCGCGGGCCATTCGGGGCGGCCGCAATAGGAGGTTGCAACCGCCGGAACAGCACTAGGGAGGACACCACATGAGTACGCCATCATCCGGCGCGCTGAGCTTTCTGCACAAGCACCACATCACTGCCAAACCCGGCTTCAACCGCTGGCGGGTGCCGCCGGCTTCCATCGCCATCCACCTTTGCATCGGCTCGGTTTATGCCTGGTCGGTGTTCAACCCGCCGCTGACCCGCGAGCTGGGGGTGGTCGCCTCCAGCGCCGACGACTGGAGCCTCAGCTCTGTTGTCTGGATCTTTTCGGTGGCTATCGTCTTCCTCGGGCTGGCTGCCGCCTTTGCCGGCAAATGGCTGGAGGAAGTCGGCCCGCGCATGGTCGGTGTCGTGGCGGCGCTGCTGTGGGGCGGCGGCTTCATTGTCGGATCATTTGGCATCTCCAGTCATCAGCTGTGGCTGGTCTATCTGGGTTACGGCGTGCTTGGCGGCTGCGGACTGGGGCTGGGCTATGTTTCGCCGGTATCAACGCTGATCCGCTGGTTTCCCGACCGGCGCGGCATGGCAACCGGCATGGCCATCATGGGCTTTGGCGGCGGCGCGATGATCGCCGCTCCGGTCAAGGGCTGGCTGCTGGATTTCTATGAAACCGCCCCCACCTATCTTGGCGCCCGGGATGCGGTGCAGACCGTAGTCGAAAACGGCCGGGTCTTTGCCGAAACCGCACAAGGCAAGATCGAGGTGGTAATCGCCAGCGCAACCCAGGCCGCCGAGTTCGGCGGCGAGGCCGGCGCCTATGTTGTGGGCACCGGCAATACCGGCGCCGCCCAGACTTTCATGACCCTGGGCATCGTGTATTTCGTGGTGATGATCCTGGCCGCCTTCCAGTACCGGGTCCCGGCCAAGGACTGGAAGCCTGAAGGCTGGGAGCCGAAACCCGCCGCCTCGGGGCTGGTGACCCAGAACGACGTGCATATCGACCAGGCACTGAAGACACCGCAGTTCTGGCAGCTGTGGGTCATGCTGTGCTTCAACGTGACCGCAGGCATCGGCGTGATCGGGGTCGCCAAGACAATGATGTCCGAGATCTTCGGCTCGGTGATGCCCTTGGTGGCAACCGCCGCCTTCGCCTCGACCTATGTCCTGATGATTTCGGTCTTCAACATGATCGGCCGGTTCTTCTGGGCTTCTGCCTCGGATTACATCGGGCGCAAGGCGACCTACATGTGCTTCTTCGTGCTGGGCACTGCGCTCTACCTGTCGATCCCCTACTTCGCCTCTGCCGCCGCGGCCAACCCGTCACTGGTCTATCTGATGGGCTTCTATCTGGCGACGATGCTGATCTTCTCGATGTACGGCGGCGGTTTCGCCACAATCCCGGCCTATCTCGCCGACATGTTCGGCACCATGCATGTCGGCGGCATCCACGGCCGCCTGCTGACCGCCTGGTCTACCGCGGGCGTGCTGGGGCCGCTGGCGATTACCTCGCTGCGCCAGATGTCGGTGACCAGCGCGGTCCAGGACCTGGCCGCCAAGGTCGATCCTGCCGCCTTTGCCGCGAAATTCGGCGCGCCTGTTGCGCAGCTGGACCAGCTGGTGGCGGCCAAGACCGTGACGATTGCCAAGCTGATGGAAATCGCACCAGCCGGCACCGTGGACCCGACCCCCAGCCTTTACAATACAACGATGTATTGCATGGCGGCGCTGCTGGCGGTGGCCTTCTTCGCCAACCTCCTCATGCGCCCGGTGAAGGAGCACCACCACCATGACGAACCGGAACTTTAGGCCGTTCCGGGAGAGTAAAGCCGCCAGCCGGGGCGCCCTCAGCGCCCCGGCTGCACATGCAGCCTGCATTCAAGACAGCCGGTTTACGAACAGAGATCGAAGTTGTTGCCGCAGCAGCCGGATGTGCCGCAAGCTTTGCGAAGATAACGCCCCTGCCCCAAGGCGCTTGCTGCCCCGGCATTTTTCATTTGACTGGTGCGCCTGCCATCCGGCCGGCACTCTGAACACGGGTTCTGATGTAGCTTGCGCGTCAGCCTCCACGGAGAAACCCGGTTCCTCCCGCGCCAGGCGCGACCCTCCCGATTTCACCGCTCCGGCGCATCCTTTCATTTCGCGGGTGTCAGATCACCGTCCGGCCGCAGCCCGGAAGACACGAGGTCTTCCGAAGTGAAAATCAGGGAAGGCTTCGCCACTGGCGGAACAGGAGGCGCGAGCGAGGATGTTGGAGACACGAAAAAGGAAAGGTTCTGCCGCAAATGGCAAAACTATGTGTCGCCCGACAAGAAGTGTCGGGCGACACATAGTTTCTCCTTTTTAGGGAACTTGGCTGATTGATTTTAAAGGGAAATATTTTCATCCGAAGCAGCTAAGTTACCTTTAGCGACTCACAGATTTACCTTTGGATGAAGCAGACATTCATGCAGCGCGCGGCGAAACCGGGCTTCGAGCCCATATTACCGAATGCTGCGCGAGAGAAATGAACGCGTAGGAACTGTGTAAAGCCGCCATTGGCCGAAGTTCTGCGCCCCTGGTCAGGACGCGATTTCCCTTGCCTGCTCGCGCAGGGTGAATTTCTGGATCTTCCCGGTTGAGGTTCTTGGGATGGCCGTGAAGATAAACTTCCCGGGGACTTTGTAAGGCGCAAGGTGGTCGCGGCACCAGCTGCGCAAGGTTTCTGCGTCCGCCTCGTGCCCCTTCGCCAGTTCGACAAAGGCACAGGGGGTTTCACCCCACTTTTCATGCGGCATTGCCACCACAGCAGCCACCGCAACCGCAGGGTGGCGGTAAAGCGCCTCTTCGACCTCGATCGAGGAGATGTTCTCGCCGCCCGAGATGATGATGTCTTTGGACCGGTCCTTAAGCTGGATATAGCCGTCAGGGTGCATGACACCCAGATCGCCGGAGTGGAACCAGCCGCCGGCAAAGGCCTCCTCAGTGGCCTTGGGGTTGCGGAAATAGCCCTTCATCACGACATTGCCGCGGAACATCACCTCGCCCATGGTCTGGCCGTCGCGCGGCACCGGCTGCATCGTCTCCGGGTCCAGCACATCCAGCTGTTCCAGCGGCAGGTAGCGCACGCCCTGGCGCGCCTTCAGTGCGGCCTGTTCGGCAGGCGGCAGATCCGACCAGCCGCTGTGCCAGTCATTGACCACCGCAGGGCCGTAGGTTTCCGTCAGCCCGTACAGATGGGTCACGTCGAAGCCTGCGGCCTTCATCCCGGCCAGCAGGCTTTCGGGCGGCGGCGCGGCGGCGGTGAAGAACTGCACTTGCTCGGCGAGATCGCGTTTCGCCTCCTCCGGTGCCGAGATCAGCAGCGACATCACGATGGGGGCGCCGCACAGGTGGGTTACTCCCTCGTCTGCAAGAGCGTTCCAGATCGGTTCGGCCCGCACCTGCCGCAGACACACATGGGTGCCTGCGATGGCGGACAGGGTCCAGGGGAAGCACCAGCCGTTGCAGTGGAACATCGGCAGGGTCCAGAGATAGACCGCGTGTTTCTGCATCGAGGTGGTTAGCGCGTTGCCCTGCGCCAGCAGATAGGCGCCCCGGTGGTGCGAGACCACGCCCTTGGGGTCGCCGGTGGTGCCGGAGGTGTAGTTGATCGAGATCGCATCCCATTCGTCTTCCGGCATCAGCCAGTTGAAATCGGGGTTGCCGCGGGTCAGGAACACCTCGTAGTCGGCGGCCTCCACGTCTGTCTTCGCGCCGTCATACTCTGGGTCATCATACTGGATCAGTACCGGCGAGACCGTGGCAAGCGCCAGCGCCTCCTGCATCAGCGGCATGAATTCCCGGTCCACGATCACCAGTTTCGACATCGCGTGGTCGAGCTGGAACGCGATCACCGCCGCATCCAGGCGCGTGTTGATCGAGTGCAGCACTGCGCCGCACATCGGCACGCCGTAATGGCACTCCAGCATCGCCGGCGTGTTGGGCAGCAGCGCCGACACGGTGTCGCCGCGGGTGATGCCGTTCTTGGCCAGGGCCGAGGCAAGCCGCCGCGAGCGCGCGTAAAACTCCGCATAGCTGCGCCGCAGGGACCCATGCACGATCGCCGTGCGGTCCGGAAAGACGCTGGCGGCGCGTTCCAGGAAGGTCAGCGGTGTCAGCGGCTGATAGTTCGCGGGGGTGCGGTCCAGACCGGTGTTGTACGGGTTGTCCGTCATGATCTTAGTGATCCTGCCATTTGGGGCTGCGTTTTTCGAGGAAGGCGCTGATGCCCTCTTCGGCATCGCGGGCGAGCATGTTGTCGACCATCACGCTGGAGGCATAGGTATAGGCGTCGGTCAGGGGCATTTCCCGCTGCGCATAGAAGGCGCGTTTGCCGGTGGCCAGGGTCATCACCGACTTGGACGCGATCTTGCGGGCCATTTCCATCGAGGCCTCCCGCAGCCCTGCGGGCGGAACGGCGCGGTTGATCAGGCCGATCTCCTCTGCCCGCCGGGCCGGGGTCATGTCGCCGGTCAGCAGCATTTCCATTGCATGCTTGCTGGTGACATTGCGCGACAGGGCCACCATCGGCGTCGAGCAGAACAGGCCGATATGCACCCCCGGTGTGCTGAACTGCGCGGTATCCGCCGCAACGGCCAGGTCACAGCTGGCCACCAGCTGGCAGCCCGCCGCAGTGGCGATCCCCGTGACCTCGGCAATCACCGGTTTGGGGCAGTTCACAATCGCCTGCATGGTGGCAGAGCACATCGCCATCACCTTGGCAAAATAGGCCCGCCCGCCGTCCGCAGCCGCGCGTCCGGCGGTCATCTCCTTCAGATCATGCCCGGCGCAAAAGGCCGGGCCGTTTGCCGCCAGGATGACAACGCGCACCTGCGGGTTATCCCCCGCTTCGGCAAAGGCTGCAGCCAGTGCCGCCAGCATGGCTTCGGACAGGGCATTGCGCCGCCCGGCATCGTTCAGGGTCAGACGCAGGATGCCGGCGTCATCCAGGTCGCGCAGCAGGATATCGGTGTCTTGCACGGGGCTCTCTCCTGTTTTGAGGGTCAGTGAACGTTGATCTCGACGAAGTCAGCCAGTGTATTGGCGATGAAACAGTACCGGTGCGCCCGGTCCTGCATTTGCGCCAGTTCCGCATCATTGACCTGAAAGCCAGTGTCGAAACGCACCACCGGGTGCATATCCAAGCGGTTCACCGACATCTTGCCCTTCGGGTTCTTGCCCAGATGCGCCACCACATGATCATGGTAGCTGGCCACTGGCCAGCCGGCCTTGGCGGCCAGAGCAAGAAACGTCAGCATGTGACAGCTGGACAGGGCCGAGGCCAGCGCCTGCTCGGGATTGGTGCAGCTGGGGTCGCCGCCATAATCGGGGGCGGCGTCCACTTGCACGTCGTAGCCGTTGTTGAGCTGAACGGTATGCGCGGCCGTGTAGGCGCCGGGCTTGAGCTCAGGCTCAATGCGATGCCAGTGCAGATCGATCGAAATATCCGACATTTCCGTAAGTCCTCGTTCTGGCGTTAGCTTGCTGCGAGCGATTTCTTGGGGTCGTAGAAGGGGATTTCGACAATCGTGGCCTTTGCCGGGCCGCTGGCAGTCTTCACTTCGACTTCGGTGCCCAGTTCAGAACTCCCTGCCGAGACCATCGCCAGTGCGATGTTCTTTTCAAGGCGCGGCGAGTAGACGGCCGAAGTCACCTTGCCGACGGTGCCGCCATCTTTGGTGATCGGCCAGAAGGTGGTGTTGGGGCCTTTCAGCGGTTCACACTCGATAACCAGCCCTACCT
Organism: Leisingera sp. UBA4491; assembly: GCF_002388965.1. Classification (NCBI taxonomy): domain Bacteria; kingdom Pseudomonadati; phylum Pseudomonadota; class Alphaproteobacteria; order Rhodobacterales; family Roseobacteraceae; genus Leisingera; species Leisingera sp. UBA4491. The sequence continues at coordinate 218,673 of NZ_DGNN01000017.1, forward strand.
GTTTGCGGCTGACACCTTTCTCCTTGATGCGGCGCAGAGCTTCCTTGCCGATGAAACCGGTTTCCATGCCGAGATTCACCAGCCGGTCAAAACCGAGCTCAAAGGGGTTGGTGTGGATGTCGGCATCAGCGTGATAGGACAGCATGCCGCCTTCGATCCGCCGGATCGAGGAGGTGTGGCCCGGCTGCAGGCCAAAGGGCTGGCCCGCCGCCATGATTTTTTCCCACAGCTCGCCTCCGCGCGATCCGTCCTGCAGGTACAGCTCATAGCCCAGCTCGCTGGACCACCCGGTGCGCGACACGATCAGCGGAATGCCGTCCAGATCAACCTCGCGCAGCCAGTAGTATTTCAGGTCCATGATGCTGTCGCCGAACAGCGCGCGCATGATCTCGCCGGACTTCGGGCCTTGCAGCTGCAGCGGCGACACATCGGGTTCGCAGATGGAGACATCCATGCCGGAATGCACCGCCACGCCTTGCGCCCACAGCAGGATGTCGCTGTCCGCCAGCGAGATCCAGAAGTGGTTTTCCGCCAGCCGCAGCAGGATCGGGTCGTTCAGAATGCCGCCGTCGGCATTGGTGATCAGGATGTATTTGCACTGGCCAACGGCCATTTTCGACAGGTCGCGCGGGGTGAGCATCTGCACGAACTTCGCCGCATCCGGGCCGGTGATCTCCACCTGGCGCTCGACCGCCACATCGCACAGGATCGCGTCGTTCACCAGGTTCCAGAAGTTCTGCACCGGATCGCCGAAATCGCGCGGGATGTACATGTGGTTGTACACCGAAAACCCCTTGGCGCCCCAGCGGACAGTGGCGTCGAAATAGGGGGATTTGCGGATCTGTGTGCCGAACCCGAAGCCGTCTGATTGCGTCATGTCTTTCACCCTTTTCACCGGCGGCCCGATCAGCCGCGGCCTGTTTGAACTGGGTGAAGGATTACCCCCGCAGTCAGGCCGGAAGCGGACTGAAAACAAGCTGCGGAAAGCCCGAACGGGCTGATGCCGGCGGGCTGGCAGACCGTTCAGGCGGGGTCCGTCATTTGCCCGGCCTGGCCGTCAGGCCGGAGAGATTCGGCTGGGCGGATTTGACGTGGCGCGTCACGATGTAGGTCATGTAGCGGTCAATCCCCAGTTCGGCCGACAGCAGGGTTTCCATCAGTTCCTGAAAGGCTGGCAGGCTTGGGGTGAAGACCTTCAGGACGTAATCCATGCCACCGCCTGTGGCGATGCATTCGGTGACCGCGTCCAGCTTCCGGATGTGGCCCTCGAAGCGATCAAAATCAGACTTGCGGTGATGGGTCAGCGAGACCGTCACGATAACCTGCGTGTAATCGCAGACCCGGTCGAGCGCAATGTCGGCGTGATAGCCGCGTATGAACCCGGCTGCCTTCAATTTCGCAAGGCGGGTCCAGCACGGGGTTGGCGACAAGTTGACGATCTCCGCCAGCTTGGTTTTGCTCAGCTGGCCGTGTTTCTGGACTGCACTAAGGATGCGGATATCGGTCGCATCGAGGCTGAACTTGTCCATGCATCAGGGCCTTTCAAAGCAAGGGTTTGGCGGTCCAATACAATCACCACCATCAACCCGGAAGCAACATCTTGCTCCAGCAAGGCTGGTTTGGCGCGCAGGCCACCGGCTGTCCTCTGGAGAAAACTGCGAAAGAGCGTCTTGCATGAAACCTTTAAAACCAACGGCCGCTGCGTCATGGTCAAATCCAGGCCTAAGAATTCCGGGGCGCTCCGCAGCTGACTGTTCTGAAAACCGGCTTAACCGGCCTATCGACTGCCGCCAAAAGGTGCAGTGAAGGTCCGGAAACCGCCCTTCCAGCGGGTCGCCGCAGACAAAACGCGCAGTTTGCCGCCTTTGAAGCAGCTTGCAGCGAATTTTCACTTAGTCCGCGACCTGTAAATTGCCTCATGGAGCGGTTATGGCTCCTGCTGAGGGCATTCTGCCCCTTGATAACGGGACCGTTGTTAAGGAACGACCCCTTTTGCTGGAGCAGGACTTGACTGTCTGGCTGGGGCAACTGCGCCTTCTGTAAGAGACAGTAGAAATCCGCGCGGGGCGCGCGGATTGCATATCCCAGGAGTCGGGACAGGGCATCGACGGGCTGCGCCCGCTCCTCCCTGCCCCGGCATTTTCTGTTTGATTGGTCCGCCTGCCATCCGGCCGGCACTCCGAACACGGGTTCTGATGTAGCTCGCGCGTCAGCCTCCACGGAGAAATCCGGTTCCTTCCGCGCCTGGCGCGGCCCCCTCCCAATTTCTCCGCTCCGGCCCCGTGTGTCAGATCACCGCCTGGCCGCAGTCCGGGCTGCGCCCACCCTGCTTTGCCCTCCGGAAGACACGAGGTCTTCCAAAGTGAAAATCAGGGAAGGCTTCGCCACTGGCGGATCAGGAGGCGCAAGCGGGGATGTTGGAGACACAAAAAAGGAAAGGTTCTGTCGCACATAGTTTTACCTTCCAGGCTCCGCTAAGCCCTTGATTTTAGGCCAGTGGAAAAATCGTGATCGCACCAGTCTTTCCTTTTGCGACTCATATACTTGCCATCGGCTGAAGCGGACCTTTTCGGCCAGCGCCGTTCAAATTTGGTCAGGAGCATATTTTCAATGCTGAGTGCCAGGCGCGAGCGACAGCTCAGCGCAGCAAACGGGCTTTGCAAAACTCTGATCGCGGTTCCAAAGCGGACTTATAACCGCCTCGCAACAAAGGGCCGGTCCGAGTCTAACTTGACCGGTGCGGCACCCTTTTTCATACGCCAAGAAGGCTCGGAAGACAGGCAAAATCTCATCGCACTATGCTAATTTGATTGGCCTCGCTATTGTACGGTGCAGCCGATCGAGCACCTGCAAGTTGCAGGCTTCCCTATTAAGTGATTAAACAGCCAAGATTGAACCAGTCGGTATACAGAAAGCATTATAATGGAAGCAATTACTGGTTTAGCACTCGAGACGATTGTTCCGGATGCAAACAAGGTAAGCTCAGACCATGGGATGTCAGCCTTGCAGAACGGCGAGTATATTCTGGTCTGGCGCGAGAGCGGTAGCGTTATCAAAGCGCAGATTTTCCGCCCGGATGGAAAGCCCAAAGCTGCGGCTTTTGATGTCAGCCTCAGCGCCAACGATGAAAACCGCCCGGATGTCACCACGCTAGAGGACGGCAGCTTTGTTGTTACCTACACCGCATTGCAAAGCTCTACTAATGCGTCGATCAACGCGCAGAGATTTTCGGCGGATGGCACTCGCATCGGAAGTGAGCTTACGGTGTTCCACGACCCCGATGACACCAGTTTTGACCCGGAAATCACCGCGCTGAACGATGGCGGGTATGTTGTCGTCTACAACGGTTTAGGACGGGACGACTCATATGTCAGCTACCACGCCCGCGTTTTTGACGTTGACGGGACTCCGCGCGGAAACGATTTTCGCGTAAATCAAACCACGGAGGGGTATCAGTCTTTTGGCGATGTTGCGCCACTAGAAGACGGTGGCTTTGCAGTAACTTGGAGATCGCGAGAGGTTGATGGCAGCCTCTACAGTGTCATGCTTCGGCTTTACAATTCTGATGGAACACCGCGAACATACGAGGCACAGGTCAACCAGTATTGGAATAATAGCCAATCGGATCCATCCATAACTGTTCTGGAGAACGGGAACATCCTGCTCACCTGGGTATCTGACGGCCAGGACGGCAGCAGAGAAGGTGTTTATGCCCGCATCATGAACCCGGATGGCAACCCGATAGGCGATGAATTCCAGGTTCATACTCAGACGTTGGATGAACAATACGCTCCGGAACTTACCGCGCTGTCAGATGGCGGTTTTGTCATCGTCTGGACGCATGTAACGTCTTCTGAAACCTCATCCATCATGGCGCAAAGATTTGCGGCTGGTGGTGAGCGTATAGGAGAGGAAGTTCAGCTTTCGAAGGGCAGCAATGACCTAGATGTCCGCCCAAAGATTACAGAACTTTCTGATGGTGTCATTTCTGTAAGCTGGCAGGATTATGACAGGACTACTTATACGGGGCAGCTTGAGACGAAGCTCTTTCTAACCCCGGCCTTAGCCAGTGACGGCGATGATGTTCTGTCCGGAACGAGATTTGGTGACCGACTTGATGGCTTATCGGGAAATGACAAACTGACGGGCCACGCCGGAAACGACTGGCTGATTGGCGGCATTGGATCCGACATTCTATTCGGCGGTTCTGGCCGCGATCACCTTAAAGGTGGTGGTGGCAGGGATCGCTTGAAAGGTGAAGGTGGCAACGACCGGCTTGAAGGTGGCGGTGGCAACGACCGGCTGGAGGGCGGAGCGGGTAAGGACCGGCTGATTGGAGGTAAGGGCAAAGACAAGCTGGATGGCGAGGGCGGCAATGACCGGATGACCGGTGGAGGTGGCAACGACACTTTCATTTTCTCAAGTGGCAATGATGTGGTGACCGACTTCAATGCGGCCAGCACTGGTGAACGGGTGGATCTTCGTGGAGTTGCGTCAATTAAGGGCTTCAACGATCTGATGAACCATCACGTCTCATGGGTGAACGGTGACGCGATCATCGACGATCTGAACGGCAACACCCTCACGCTGAAAAGTACAACGCTGAACAGCTTGGGGGCAGACGACTTTCTTTTCTGACCGACGCAGGGCCGTACGATTTCAAGGACTCCGCCAGAACTGGGTAGACTATCTCAAATTGTTGCGAGCATTCGGTCAACGGTAGCAGAGCTCCGCGTATCATTCATCGGTCTGTGCCTGGATGGATGTCCGCTTTTTCCTCCCTGTTAACCACGCCTAACGGCCGCTCTGGGCTGGATCCGCGCTTTTGCGCGCTCGTCTTGAACGCCTGTTCTTGGGTCGGCAAATCCCGAGCTTTCAGCTCGGTACCGGGCTCTATCCGGATAGCTCATTCTCCCTGCGGCCCGTGGGCGGCGGAACGCGTCTCGTTCCGAGCCACTTTCCACCGCGGCCACAAGTCGTTTTAACTACCCAGTTTCCGCCTCAGAAGGTAACGATCCCTTTTGCGGGAGCGGGACTTGTGCTCGGGGATCGGCCATTCACGCCTGGCGCGGCGAAAGCTAACGAAGAGCCCATTGCCGCCACCTCTACCCACACTGGATGCTGCAAGCGCACTGGACCGCTCGCAGCCCAAAGCGAACATGATCTGCGAATGTCCTCGACTACCCAAGTGCCATAATCTTAGGGGGAGAGCAGCCCAGAACGAACTTGGTAGACCTTCGCCGCGGGGGGAAGGAGGCGTTCGCAACGGCTGGCTCGAATGGCGACAGTGGACTTGCCCTGACCTGCCCCCCGCTGGTCC
>NZ_DGNN01000003.1:0-63341 GCF_002388965.1 Leisingera sp. UBA4491
AGCGCATCTTGGTGCCGAAGATGCCCTTGTCGCTGGCGCGCGCCAGCAGCGCGTCCAGTTCCGGCATCGGCTTCATCATCTGCACGCCGTTTTCCTCGTCCGCCAGGCCCTTGTCGACCTTCAGGAACGGCACCACGCCGCAATTGTCCCACAGGTACTCGGCCGTCGGTTTGCCCTCAATCTCGCCGTCCATGGTCTTTTCAAACAGGATCGCGCCCAGGATGCGGTCCTTGGTGAAGCTCGGCGAGGTGATGATGCGGGTGCGCATCTTGTGGATCTCGGCGAACATCTCGTCGTCGTTCGAATAGGCGTCCTCGTTCACGCCATAAAGCTTCAGCGCCTTCGGGGTGGAGCCGCCCGACTGGTCCAGCGCGGCGATAAAGCCCTTGCCGTTGGCGATGCGGTCGAGTTGTTCCTGCTGTACGGAAGCGTCTTTGGCCATAATGCCTCACTCTCTTGCGGATGGTGTGATGTCTTGGCGCTGTCTATAGCGTGAATTGCGCCGGAAACAACGGGGTGTTGCGCTAACGGAAGAAGGATTTCCGCGCATCCCGCGCCATGTTGCAGCGCATTTCCAGATCCGAGATCCGCGCCATCGCCGCCCGGCGCGCCTGCGGGTCCGTCAGCGCGGTATAATCCTTGCGCGCCGCGTCCAGTTCCGCCTGCAGCCGGAACTCCTCCGGCACCACGCCGGCCTCCGCCATGATCCGCAACCCCGCCGCCAAACCCGCATCCAGATGCGCCTCGCCGCTGCGGTCGGGCAGCGGCTTGCCTTCGCCTTCCAGGCCCTGCAACTGCCCTTCGGCCTGGGCTTTGGCCAGCTGCCGTTCGATCAGGTTGCGGAAGGCGCGGATCATGCGGGACCTCGTTGCGGGTGCGGCGCAAGCTTACCAGCCGCGGCTCATCCCAGCCAGTCCTTACGGGTGACCGCATCATTCAGCGCCATCAGGTCCGCGCGCAGCTGCTCCAGGCCGATCGGGCCGCCCAGACACACCCGCACGGCTTCCTCCGGCACGCCCGAAACGGTGAAGGCATCGCTGGGCATGATGCCGATCTGGCGGCCCGCCATGCGGCCCATCAGCTCGGCCCGGCTGGTGCCGCGGGGCAGGGTCAGCCACAGGTTGAAGGCCAGCGGATCGCTTTGCGTAAAGCAGTCCTTCAGCACCTCCCCCGCCAGCGCCTGCCGTTCCGCGGCCGCCTTGCGGAGCGATTTCTGAATCGCCGCCGCGGTGCCGTCCTCGATCCAGCGGCCCAGCAGCGCCAGGTTCAGCGGCGAGACCATCACATGCATCGCGCGCAGCGCCTGGCTGAACTGCCCCGGCGCGGCGCGTTCCGGCACCGTGGTGTAGGCCAGCCGCAGCCCGGCGCCAAAGCACTTGGAAATCCCCGCGATATGCCAGCCAAGGCCGGGAATCAGGCTGCTGACCGGCTGCGGCGCGCCATTGTCGACAAAGCAGTAGGCATCATCCTCGATCAGCGGCAGGTCATGGGTTTGCAGCACCGCCGCGACCTCCTGCCGCCGCTTGGCGGGCATGGTCCGGGTGGTCGGGTTCTGCAGCGTCGGATTGAGGTACAGCGCCGCGGGCCAGTGGTCCTGGACCGCCTTGGCCAGGGCCTCCGGCCGGATGCCGTCCTTGTCGCCCGCCAGCCCGACCAGCCGGAGGCCCAGCCGCGCCGCAATCGAGCGCAGCCCGGGATAGGTCACATCTTCGCACAGCACGGTGGAGCCCGGTTCGCACAGCACCGTCAGAATCGCATAGATGCTGGCATGGGCGCCCGGTGTGATCACCAGCCGCTCCGGCGCGCAGGGCAGGCCGTTGGCCTGCATCCACGCCGCCGCGATGGCGCGGTCCTGCGGGCTGCCGGTCACCGACTGATAGCGCAACAACGGCAGGAGGCTGGCCGAAACATGCTGCAGCCCCTCCTGCATCCGGGCGAGCAGGGCCGGATCGTCCGGCTCCGGCGGCATGTTCATCATCGGGTCTTCTTCCAGCGCCCGGCGCGGATCGGGGCGCCTGGCCAGGGCCTCGGCGGCGCGCACAAAAGTGCCGCGGCCGACAAAGCTCTCGATATAGCCGCGCCGCACCGCTTCGGCGTATCCCCTTGAGACAGTGGAGAAATCCAGCCCCGTCTCCTGCGCCACCCGGCGCTGCGGCGGCAGCCGGTCGCCGGGTTCCAGCACGCCTGCCTCGATGTCGGCCCCGATCGCCTCGGCGATTTCCAGATAGCGGGGCTTGCCGCTGTCCAGCCGGGCAGGAGTCCATTGTTTCATCGCGCTGCCTCCGGGGGTCTTTTTGTGTCGTGAATGATTGGTTCAATGCATCAGTGTGGCATTAAATGCAATATCAATGATTGCATATTGTTTGCATTCAATTGTGGAATCGCGGTATCAGGCCGCAAACCCAAGGAGACGCCGCGATGACCGGGATTGATCTAGCCGAACAGGAGCCGCGGGAGCTGAAGCCCGCCTTGCTGAAGGGGCTGCAACTGCGCTGCCCGAACTGCGGCGGCGGCAAGCTGCTGCACAGCTACCTGAAGGTGAACGACAGCTGCACCGAGTGCGGCCAGGAGCTGCACCACCAGCGCGCCGATGACGGTCCGGCCTATCTGACCATTCTGGTGGTCGGCCACATCCTCGGCTTCGCGCTGCACATCGTCTACACCCAGCTGCGCCCGGACCCGTGGACGCTGGCGATCATCATGTCGGTGATCACGGTGGGGGCCTCGCTGATCATGCTGCCGCGGATGAAGGGGCTGGTGGTGGCCTATCAATGGGCCAAGCGGATGCACGGCTTCTGAGCGCGCCAGAAACGCATTCAATCAAAATGCAAAAGGCGGGCCCAAGGCCCGCCTTTTTCTGTTTTCTCCCGGCGCCGCCTTGGCGGCGCCGGGCCCAACGGGAGCCGCGCATGTGCCATGCGCAGGCGACGGGCGGGAGAATTCCGCCTGCCGCGCGATCCCTCAGACCAGCCGCGACGCGTCCTTGGCGGCGCGCACGAAACCGTCGAACAGCGGGTGCGGCGCGAACGGCTTGGATTTCAGCTCCGGGTGGAACTGCACGCCGATGAACCACGGGTGGTCTGTCCACTCCACGATTTCCGGCAGGCGGCCGTCCGGCGACATGCCGGAGAAGGTGAGGCCGCATTTTTCCAGCTGCTCGCGGTATTTGGTGTCGACCTCGTAACGATGGCGGTGGCGCTCCTCGATATGGGTGCTGCCATAGACCTCGGCCACCTTGGAGCCTTCGGCCAGCGTCGCGTCATAGGCGCCCAGGCGCATGGTGCCGCCTTTGTCGTCGCCCACTTTGCGCTCGACCGTCATATTGCCCTGCACCCATTCCTTGAGGTGGTAGACAACGGGTTCAAAGCGCTTCTTGCCGGCCTCGTGGTCGAACTCTTCCGAGCCCGCCTCGGCAATGCCCGCGACGTTGCGCGCGGCCTCGATCACCGCCATCTGCATGCCGAGGCAGATGCCGAGGTACGGCACCTTGTTCTCGCGCGCGTACTGGGCTGCCTTGATCTTGCCCTCGGTGCCGCGCTCGCCAAAGCCGCCGGGCACCAGGATCGCGTGGAAGCCCTGCAGGTGCGGGGCGGCGTCTTCCTTGTCAAACAGCTCCGCATCGACCCATTCGATCTTGACCTTGACGCGGTTCGCCATGCCGCCGTGGGTCAGCGCCTCGGCGATCGATTTGTAGGCGTCTTCCAGCTGGGTGTATTTGCCGACGATGGCCACCCGCACTTCGCCCTCGGGGTTGTAGATGCGGTCGGCCACATCTTCCCAGCGCTCCAGGTTCGGCTTGGGGGCAGGGGAGATGCCGAAGGCGTCCAGCACCGCCTGGTCCAGGCCTTCGCGGTGGTAGGCCAGCGGCGCCTCGTAGATGGATTTCAGGTCCTGCGCGGCGATCACCGAATCCGGGCGCACGTTGCAGAACAGCGCCAGCTTCTCGCGCTCTTTCTTCGGGATCGGGCCTTCGGAGCGGCAGACCAGGATATCCGGCGCCAGGCCGATGGAGCGCAGCTCCTTCACGGAGTGCTGGGTCGGCTTGGTTTTCAGCTCGCCGGAGGCCTTGATGTAGGGCAGCAGGGTGAGGTGCATGAAAATGCACTCGCCGCGCGGCTTGTCTTGGGCGAACTGGCGGATCGCCTCGAAGAAGGGCAGGCCCTCGATGTCGCCGACGGTGCCGCCGATCTCGCAGAGCATGAAATCGACCTCATCCTCGCCGATGGAGATGAAGTCCTTGATTTCGTTGGTGACGTGCGGAATGACCTGGATGGTCTTGCCGAGGTAGTCGCCGCGGCGCTCCTTCTCCAGCACGTTGGTGTAGATCCGGCCCGAGGAGATCGAGTCGGTCTTGCGGGCGGGCACGCCGGTGAAGCGCTCGTAATGGCCGAGGTCGAGGTCGGTCTCGGCACCGTCGTCGGTGACGAAGACCTCGCCGTGCTCAAACGGGCTCATGGTGCCCGGATCGACGTTCAGATAGGGGTCCAGCTTGCGCAGGCGGACGGAGTATCCGCGGGCCTGCAGAAGTGCCCCCAGTGCTGCCGAAGCCAGGCCTTTGCCCAGGGATGAAACAACACCGCCAGTGATAAAGATGAAACGCGCCATATGTGTTCGGCTGCCCCCGTGAGAAGTCAGATTTCAGCTGCCCGGCGGTGATCGGAATCATTCCAAAAACCGCAGCATCACGGGACTTCATATATAAAGGATTCGCACGAAATGCGCAAGGGAACCGCAAGATGCTGTTGCGGTTCCTATAACCCTCTCAAGGTGTAGTAGGTTAGTCGGCGCTGGGAACCAGCGGCGCGTTGTCGCCTTCGCTGGGCGGCAGCAGGTCGCTGCCCAGCGGTGCCGGCACTGCCGGTGCGCCGCTGTCTTCGGACTGCGGCGCCGCCAGCCGGTCGGTGACCGAGGAGCCTGCGGATTTCTGCGCCGCCATGATGGTCAGGGTGATCGAGGTGCAGATGAAGGCAATCGCCAGCAGCCAGGTCACCTTGCCAAGCGCCGTGGCCGCCGCACGGCCCGAGATGGCGCCGCCGCCGCCGCCGCCCATGCCCAGACCGCCGCCTTCGGAGCGCTGCAGCAGCACCACGGCAATAAGGCCGAGAGCCAGAAGAAGATGGATGATGAGAACAACGTTTTCCATGGGTCCCTGCGGCGGTTGGCTGAGTATCGGGCGGTAAATAGGCAAGATTGCCCGGGGGGGCAAGGGCGGAGTTTGCCTGATGCCGGGCAGCAGCTGTGACGTGCAGTCAGAGGCGGCCGCGCCACTGTTTTGCGGCTGGACGCAGGCCCTTGGCGCGGGGCAGAGTTTTTTCATGCCTCATGATCATCACGACGACCATCCGCACGCCCTCCTGCCGCCAGACCCTGCCTTGCGGGTCAAGGCGCTGGAGACGATTCTCACCGAGAAAGGCCTGATCGACCCCGCCGCGCTGGAGGAGATCATCGACACCTACCAGAACCGCATCGGCCCGCAGAACGGCGCCCGGGTGGTGGCCCGCGCCTGGAGCGATCCGGATTTCAAGGCGGCGCTTTTGGCGGATGCCGATCCGGTGCTGGCGGAGCTTGGGCTTTACGGCCGCCAGGGTGAGCATATGGTGGTGGTGGAGAACACAGCCCAGCAGCACAATATGGTCGTGTGCACCTTGTGCAGCTGCTACCCGTGGCCTTTGCTGGGCATTCCGCCGGGCTGGTACAAGTCTGACGCCTACCGCGCCCGCGCGGTGCGCGAGCCGCGCAAGGTGCTGGCGGAGTTTGGTGTGACCTTGCCGGACGAGACCGCGGTGCGGGTCTGGGATTCGACGGCTGAGGTCCGCTATCTGGTGCTGCCGGCGCGGCCCGAAGGCTCGGAGGGCCTGGGCGAGGAGGAGCTGGCGGCGCTGGTCACCCGCGACAGCATGATCGGCACCGGACTGGCCAAGGCGCCGGGGGAGGTGCCGGCATGACCCGGGTGCATGACATGGGCGGGCGATTCGGCGACGGTCCGGTGGCGCCCGAGGCGGCGGACGCGCCGGTCTTTGCCGAGGACTGGCACGCCCGCGCGCTGGCGGTGACGCTGGCCTGCGGCGCGCTGGGGCAGTGGAACATCGACACTTCGCGCCATGCGCGGGAGAAGCTGTCGCCGAAGGATTACGCGCGCTTTTCCTATTACGAGAAATGGATCGCGGCGCTGGCCGATCTGCTGGTGGAGAAGGGCGTGCTGACGCGCGCGGATCTGGAGGGGAAGGGCGCCGCCGGTCTGCATAAGCTGGCGGAGCGGGCCTTGAAGGCGGAGACTGTTGCCGGGGTGCTGGCCAAGGGCGGCCCGGCGGACCGGGAGGGCGGGCCGCCGCCGCGGTTCTCGCCCGGGCAGGCGGTGCGGGCGCGGATACCGGCGGATAACGCGCTGGTGGATGGCGGCCACACCCGGCTGCCTGCCTATGCCGCCGGGGCGCAGGGTTATATCCTGCGGCTGCATGGCACGCATGTCTTCCCCGACAGCAGCGCCCACGGGTTGGGCGAGGCGCCGGAGCCGCTGTATGCGGTGCGGTTTCATGCCAGCGCTTTGTGGGCGCATCCCGAGCACCCGGAGGACGAGGTGGTGCTGGACCTGTGGCAGAGCTATCTGGAGCCGTTATGAGTATCTGTCCCGAGGTTTCCGCGCCGGAGCCTGTCTTTGCCGAACCCTGGCACGCGCAGGTCTTTGCGCTGACCGTGCATCTGAATGAGGCCGGGCGGTTCAGCTGGGCCGACTGGGTGGAGCGGTTTTCCGCGACGCTGAAGCGCCACGGCCTGAGCCGCGAGCTGGATGGCGGCGAGGATTACTTCCGCGCCTGGCTGGAGACGCTGGAGATGTTCCTGGCGGAGCAGGGGGCCGCGTCGCGCGCTGAGGCCGAGGTGATGCGCAGCCGCTGGGAGGAGGCCTATCTGTCGACGCCGCATGGCGCGCCGGTGCAGCTGCGGGGCTGAGCGCGCGCGGCTTTGGCCGCCGGGGCCTGGGCGGCCTGGGCGGCCTGGGCGGTTTCTCTTGTTTCGTTCCGCGTTCCGTTCCGTTCGGGTGTGCCTGTGACCCAGTTAAGGGGGCGGCGCCGCCGGGTGGAGGTGGACAGACCCCGCCGGGGGCCTGCTCGGACAAGCTCGCTTGGACGACCCCCTTTTTATCAGGGCCGGTCTCCGGGTGTTGCGCAGGCAGCCGCACAGATGCCTGCGCCTCGTATCATGGCCCATGCGCGGAGCCATGGCGGGGGATCGCGATCGTCTGGGAGTGTGGCAGAGCCGGGTGAGGTTTGCGTGAAGGGAGCGTACGGCGGGTGCGCAACACCCTGCGAATGAGCGCCATCCCGCCCGGAACAAGGCGCGCAGCGCCGCCGGGCGAGCGCCTGCCCGCCCCACCGGGCGGGCGCTTTGGAGGGGGCAGTGCTCTCGCGTTAGCTTGTACGGACGGTGCCGGGATAAACTGCCATGCACAGCCGTTGCAGCGCCACCCCGCGGGCAGGCACGCGCCCTGAGGTTGGCGTTGTGTTCTTTGGGAATCAGTAACAGGCAGGGGCAGTCGCGCCCGCCCAGGCAGGCGCAGCCCTTGGTGATCGGGGCGAAAACCTTGGCCAAGCCATCTCCTGCGGCGAATTTCCGGTTCCACTGCCTGCGCAGCATCGCTATATGAGCGTGGGTTTGAACCAGACTGTAAAGGACCGGATATGGCCAATGTCGTCGTAGTCGGCGCCCAGTGGGGCGACGAAGGGAAAGGCAAGATCGTGGACTGGCTGAGCGAGCGCGCTGACGTGATCGCCCGCTTCCAGGGCGGCCATAACGCCGGCCACACGCTGGTCATTGACGGCAAGGTCTACAAGCTGCACGCGCTGCCCTCGGGCGTGGTGCGCGGCGGCAAGCTGAGCGTCATCGGCAATGGCGTGGTGCTGGACCCCTGGCATCTGATCAAGGAAATCGCGACCGTTCAGGCGCAGGGCGTGGAGATCACCCCGGAGACCCTGATGATCGCCGAGAACACGCCGCTGATCCTGCCGCTGCACGGCGAGCTGGACCGGGCGCGCGAAGAGGCCGCGTCGAAAGGCACCAAGATCGGCACCACCGGCCGCGGCATCGGCCCGGCCTATGAGGACAAGGTGGGCCGCCGCGCGATCCGGGTTGCCGACCTGGCGGATGAGGCGACCCTGATTGCCCGCGTCGACCGGGCGCTGCAGCATCACGATCCGCTGCGCAAGGGCCTGGGCGTCGACCCGGTGGACCGCGACGCGCTGATCGCCCAGCTGAAAGAGATCGCGCCGCAGATCCTGCCCTTTGCGGCGCCGGTCTGGAAGGTGCTGAACGAGAAGCGCAAGGCGGGCAAGCGGATCCTGTTCGAAGGCGCGCAAGGCGCGCTCCTGGACATTGATTTCGGCACTTACCCGTTTGTGACCTCCTCCAACGTGATTGCGGGCCAGGCGGCGACCGGTGTCGGCATCGGTCCGGGTTCGATCGACTATGTGCTGGGCATCGTAAAGGCCTATACCACCCGCGTCGGTGAAGGGCCGTTCCCGACCGAGCTGCTGAAAGAAGACGGCACCCCGGATGCGGATGGCGAGCGTCTGGGCACCCGCGGCCATGAGTTCGGCACCACCACCGGCCGCCAGCGCCGCTGCGGCTGGTTTGATGCCTGCCTGGTGCGCCAGACCTGCGCCACCTCCGGCATCAACGGCATTTCGCTGACCAAGCTGGATGTGCTGGACGGGTTCGAGACGCTGAAGATCTGTGTGGGCTATGAGCTGGACGGCGAACGTCTGGACTACCTGCCGACTGCCGCCGACCAGCAGGCCCGCTGCACCCCCATCTATGAAGAGATGCCGGGCTGGAGCGAGTCGACCGAAGGCGCGCGCAGCTGGAACGACCTGCCCGCCAATGCGATCAAATACGTGAAGCGCGTGGAAGAGCTGATCGAATGCCCGGTCGCGCTGCTTTCCACCAGCCCGGAGCGGGACGACACCATCCTGGTGACCGACCCGTTCGCTGACTGATGGCTGAGAAGCAAGGCCTGAGCTACAAGGCCCGGCGGCGCTGGGCTTTGATCATCCTGCTGGTCGGGATGCCGGTTTATATCGTGGCCGCGGTCACGGTGATGAACTGGCTGGACCGTCCGCCGCTGTGGCTGGAGCTGATTGTCTATGTGGGCCTCGGCATCGTCTGGGTGCTGCCGTTCAAGTTCGTGTTCCGCGGCGTGGGTCAGGCAGACCCGGACGCTGAGGACCAGTAACGGGAGGGGCGCTGCCCCGCAGGTTTGATGCTAGGAGGGGCGCTGCCCCGCAGGTTTGATATCAGGAGGGGCGCTGCCCCTCTTGGCCTCGCGGCCAATTCACCCCGGAGTATTTCTGGAAAGATGAAGCCCGCGGGGCTTTGGAAACGAAAAAAGGCGGCTTTGCAGGGCCGCCTTTTTGTTTGTCTGGCCAGGGGTCAGCCCGCGGCGCGTTTTCCGGGTTTGAAGCCGATGTCGCCGGAGGCGGTGAACTGGCCGTTGCCGGAGCGTTCGATCTTGCCGTCGCGCAGCAGCTGGCCGAAGGAGCGCAGCCCGTCTTCGCGGTTGAAGTCGCTGCTGCCGGCGCTGCGCACCTTGTTCATCAGCTGCGGGCGCGAGAAGTGGTCGCGGCCCTCGACGAAGCTCATATAGGCGGCGGCGGCCTCCAGCAGCTCATGCAGTTCGGCGGCGCCGCGTTCTTCGGCGTAGGCGGCAAAGCCGCTGCCGCCGGTTTCGGGCTGCTCGCCCAGAACCGCGGCCGAGACCCGGCGCGGGCGCACCGGCTGACCCGCGGCCTGACCCGCAGACTGGCCCGCGGCCGCGCCCTGGTCGATGCGCTGGGCCGCAACCAGTTTCAGCGGCGCCGGGCGGGATGCCGGGGCGGGCGGACGCTCGGAGCTTGCCTGGCGGCTGCCCGGGCGGCGCGGGCGCACCACGCTGGCCAGATCCTCGCGGTAGGCTTGCGCGTCGTCGCTGTCGCCGGTGCCGCCTGCCGGGCCGGCCTTGGTCGCGGCTACGGCGGCGCGCAGATGGCTGTAGGCCTCGCGCGAGGACGCCGATTCGGGGTCTTCGAGCTTTTCATCCGCGGCGGCCATCAGGCGGCTGACATCGCTGTCTGCCAGGCGGGAGGCTGCGGCCTGCGCGGCGGCAGGCGCCGCGGTGCTGCTGTCATCGCTGTCATCGCTGGCGGCGGTGGCACCGGAGTCATCGGGCCGGTCCGATGCGGCCAGGATTTCCGCCTCCACCTCGGCCAGTTCGCGCATCAGGTCGGCTTCGTCCTCCTCTGACAGCGCCGGCGGAGCGGGGTCCGGCTGCGGGCGGCTGCCGGTGTCCTGCAGGCGGCCGGAGGCGAGGGCCTTGTCGAAATCGCTGCGCTTGACCTTGGTGATGCGCACGCGCGGCGCAGGGGCCGGGGCGGGCGCCTCACCGGCGTCATCCTCTGCCGGCAGGCTGGCAGCTGCATCTTGGTCGTCCTGATCTGCTGCAGCGTCGCCGCCGAGGTCCGC
This sequence comes from Leisingera sp. UBA4491, assembly GCF_002388965.1. NCBI lineage: Bacteria > Pseudomonadati > Pseudomonadota > Alphaproteobacteria > Rhodobacterales > Roseobacteraceae > Leisingera > Leisingera sp. UBA4491. Next base: position 10,492 of record NZ_DGNN01000003.1, read on the forward strand.
GAACAGGCTGCCGTCAGGGGTATCTTCAGCGGCCTCTTCAGCCTCTTCGGCGCGGGTCTGCGCGGCGGTGTCCGGCTGCTGTGCCGCTGCGCGGCCCAGGTCCAGGCGGTCCAGGGTGCGGGCGATTTCGTCGTCGCCCTCGTCATCGAAATCGGGGGCGCCGCTGTCGTCGTCCTCCATCAGTGCGCTGGTGATTTCCTCTGCGGCGTTTTCCAGCACGTCGTCGGCATGCTCGTCTTCGCTGAAGTCCTCTTCGGGCGCCTGGGCCACCACGGCGCGGATGCGCTGCAGCTTGGCCGCGATGCTGTCGGCGGCCGGTTCCAAGGGCTGGTGCGGCGCCGGGGCGGTATCCTCTGCTTCGGCTTCAGAGACGTCCTCAGGGGCGGATTCGCTGATTTCCAGCAGCTCGACCGAGGGAGTGTCAGCAGGCTGCTCCAGCTGCGGGGCGGCGCTTGCGTCTTCGAGTGCCGCGGCGATGGTTTCTTCGGCTTCGGCTTCGGCTTCGGCTTCGGCTTCGGCTTCGGCGGAGTGCGCCGCTTCGGTCTCAGCCTCCGGTTCCGCGGTTTCCGCTGCGGAGGCCGGGGTGGCCGCTGCTTCTGCGGTGGCGCTTACGGGAGTTTCAGTTTCAACTTCGGCGGCCGGGTCTTCTGCCGGGGCAGGGGCGGGCTGTTCCGCGACCGGTTCCGGAGCCGGAGCCGCCGCGGGCGCCGGGGCGGCGCCAAGCGCCGGGGTGGCGGCGCGCAGGTGGATGCCGCTTTCGCTGGTGCGGGCCTCGACCTGGCGGGCGATCTCGCGCTGGGCGATGCGGGCCAGCATGTCGGCATCGGGCTGCGGCGGCTCAGCGCCGAAGTACCGGTCGTCGGCGGCCAGGTCGCGGAAATACTCGGCGATGGCCTTCATCGTGCCGAAGGAGTCCTCGAACCCTTCCAATGTGCAGGAAAAGGTTCCATAGGATACCGTCAAGACTTTGTTATTGTGTACCATCAGCTCGCTCGTCTTCGCCACATCTGTTGCCGTTCACCTTATTGGCTGGAAGGACCAATTTTGCTCGAATCCGTGCAATTGATCGTATCATTTTGTGTTCAGATTGTGACCTGTTTCCAAAACAGGCGGGAATATGCCGAATGGACAGACTGATTGTTGAAGCTCCGGAACCAATCACCCTGATTGGCGGCGGCGAAATCGCCACCGGCGCGCTGGAGGAGGCGCTGGTGCTGGCGCCCAAGCTGGTGGCGGCGGACGGCGGCGCGGCGGCGGCGCTGGCGGCGGGATACCGGCCGCAGGCGGTGATCGGGGATTTCGACTCGCTGAGCGAAGCGGTGCGGGCGCAGCTGCCGCCGGAGGCGCTGCACCCGGTGGCGGAGCAGGACAGCACCGATTTCGACAAGGCGCTGCGCGCGATTGCGGCGCCGGCGGTGCTGGCGGTGGGGTTCCTGGGGGCGCGGGTGGATCACCAGCTGGCGGCGTTCAGCACGCTGGTGCAGGGGCATGACACGCCGTGCGTGCTGATTGGCGAAACCGAGGTGATCTTTCACCTGGCGCATGAGGTGGCGCTGCCGGCGCGGGCGGGCGAGGTGATTTCGCTGTTCCCGATGCAGGAGGCGACGGGGCGTTCGGAGGGGCTGGAGTGGCCGATCGAGGGTCTGGTGATGTCGCCGATGGGGCGGATCGGCACCTCGAACCGGGCGCTGGGTCCGGTGCGGCTGCTGCCGGACGGGCCGGGCCTGTTGGCGATTGTGCCGCGGCGGCTGCTGGCGGATGTGCTGGGCGCGGTCCGGCTGGACCTCAGGCGGGACCTTAGGCGGGGTTGATGCGCTCTTCGATTTCGTCAGGTTTGCGCTCGCGCATCACCGCATAAAGGCCTGCGCCGATGGTCAGCAGGATGCCGAAGGCGGCGAGCGTGTTGGGGAGTTCCGCAAAGACCAGCCAGCCGAAGAACACGGCCACCGGGATCTCCAGGTATTGCATCGAGGCGAGGGTGGAGGTGGGGGCGAACCGCAGGCTCCAGGTCATCAGCAGATGCGCGATGGTGCCGAGCGCGCCGGCGGCGGCCAGCAGGCCCCAGGTGTCCTGCGGCGGCAGGGCGGTGGAGAGGGCGGCGACACCGGCGGCATCGCCGATCAGCAGCACCGGGGCCAGCAGCACGGTGCCCATGACGCCGGCCACCGCCTGAACGGAAATCGGGTCGGTCTCCTTGGCGATCTTGCGGGTGATCAGCATGAAGAGGGCAAAGATCACCGCCACCAGGAGCGGCCAGAGCGCGTTCCAGCCGACCGCGGCAAAGCTGGGCTGAATGACCAGCAGAGTGCCGGTGAAGCCGACGACGCAGGCGCCGAGGCGGTGCAGGCCGACGTTCTCGTGCAGGACATATTTCCCGAGCAGGAGCATCAGGAAGGGCATCACGAAGGCAATTGCCACCGCATCGGCCAGGGGCAGGTAGCGGAAGGCGGTGAACATGGCGGCGATGCCGCCCATCTGCAGAAGCGTGCGCAGGAACAGGAGCGGCGCCACCCGGCGCGACAGGCTGAGCGGCAGGCGCAGGGCCAGGGCGAGCGGCAGCAGGATCGCGGCCTGGGCGGCAAAGCGGATAAAGACGATCTGGGCAACAGGCACCCGGTTGGTCAGCAGTTTGGCAATGGCGTCGCCCAGCGGGATCACCATGCAGAAGCCCAGCATCAAGGCGATGCCGAGAAGGGGCCGGTCCTGTGTCATGGCGCCACGCTAGGCCCGCAGGGGTTGCGGCGCAAGCTGGAGTTGCGGGAAAAAAAGGAGCGCTGCGCCCTCGTTGGGATGTGACGCGCAGCGGCACGGCCCGCGCCTGACCTTCACCCCGGTCAGGCGCATACGCGCCTCACCAAAGTCAGCCACGGGCCTTATGTCACGCTAGCCTTGCAGGAAAGCTGGGTTTCTCAGCAGTTCGGCACGTTCACCGCGAGGCCGCCGAGCGAGGTTTCCTTGTACTTGTCGTGCATGTCGGCGCCGGTCTGGCGCATGGTTTCGATGCAGGCGTCCAGCGGCACGAAGTGCTGGCCGTCGCCGCGCAGGGCAAGAGACGCGGCGGAGACCGCCTTGATCGCCGCCAGACCGTTGCGTTCGATGCAGGGGACCTGCACCAGCCCCTTTACGGGATCGCAGGTCATGCCCAGGTGATGCTCCAATGCGATCTCGGCGGCGTTTTCCACCTGTTCGGGCGTGCCGCCCATCACCGCGCAGAGGCCCGCGGCGGACATCGCGGCGGCAGAGCCGACCTCTGCCTGGCAGCCGGCTTCGGCGCCAGAGATAGACGCGTTGTACTTGACCAGCCCGGCAATCGCCGCGGCGGTCAGCAGGAAGTCCTCGACATGGGCTTCAGACGCGCCCGGAACATGGTCGAGGTAGTAGCGGATCACGGCCGGCAGGGTGCCCGCGGCGCCGTTGGTGGGGGCGGTCACGACCTGGCCGCCGGCCGCGTTCTCCTCGTTCACCGCCATCGCGTAGACGCTCATCCAGTCGTTGATGGTGTGCGGCGCGGTCTGGTTCAGGCCGCGTTCCGCCATCAGCGCGTCATAGATGCCCTTGGCGCGGCGGCGCACCTTGAGGCCGCCGGGCAGGATGCCGTCGCGCTCCAGCCCGCGGTTGATGCAGTCGTTCATCACCTGCCAGATCCGGGCGGTGCCCTTGGCGAGGCTCTCGGAGCAGCCGCGGGAAATCTCGTTGGCGCGCTTCATCTCGGCAATCGACTTGCCGCTGGCCTTGGCCATCTCCAGCATTTCGGCGGCGGATTTGAACGGGTAGGGCACCGGGTCGCCCTCGTCGGTCGCCTTGCCTGCGGCCAGTTCCTCCTCGGTGACGACAAAGCCGCCGCCGATCGAGTAGAACACCTGTTTCAGGATCACGTCGCCCTGGGCATCGGTGGCCATCAGGATCATGCCGTTGGCATGGCCCGGCAGCGCGTGATCATAGTCGAAGATCATGTCGGCCTTGGGGTCAAAATGCAGTTCGCCCAGCCCCTCGGGGTGCATCTTATGGGTCTTGTTCAGCTCCGCCAGGAAGGCCTCTGCCTTTTCGTCATCATAGTCATGGGCGACAAAGCCGCCGAGGCCGAGGATGGTGGCGCGGTCGGTGGCGTGGCCGACGCCGGTGAAGGCAAGCGAGCCGTGCAGCGAGGCGCGCAGCCCGTGAAATTCAAACGGCGAGGCGCGCATCATGCCGAGGAAGCGTGCGGCGGCAACCATCGGCCCCATGGTGTGGGAGGACGACGGGCCGATGCCCACTTTGAACATGTCGAAAACGGAGAGGAACATTAGGTGGCTGATCCTTCTGGGGGATTGGCGTAGGCCGGAGATGTGAACGGGGTGGCGCCGAGGCCCTCGGCCTCGCGCGACACGGCAACGGCGGGACGGCTTTCCAGTGCGGCGCAGAGGCGCTGCAGGCTGGGGTAATGGGCCAGGGTGAACCAGGATTTGTCGGCCTGCGCAGGGTAGAGCGCCATCCAGCGTATCTGGCAAGCCAGGTAATAGTCCAGCACCGAGGGCTGCGGCGCACCAAGCCAGGCGGGGCGGGCGGCGGCGGCCTGATCGAGGTTGGTCAGATGCTGGTGCAGCCGCTGGCGCAGCACGGTTTGCAGCTGCGCCTTATGCGCCTGCTTCGGGCCGATGTATTTCTCCGGGTAGAACAGCATCCGCAGGTCGGCGTGCAGGGTGTTGGAGGCAAAGACCAGCCATTTCAGGAAGGCGGCGCGGTCCGCGCTGCCGGGCTGCGGCGCCATCGCGCCGTGGCGTTCGGACAGCCACAGGAGGATGGCGGCGGTTTCAAACAGCGGCCCGTCCGGGGTTTCCAGCACCGGGATCAGCCCGTTCGGGTTCAGCGCCCGGTAGGCGGGGCTGTTCTGCGCCTCGGCCCTGCGGTCGACCAGCAGGGTTTCATAGGGCTGGCCAAGCTCCTCCAGCACCAGCCGGATGACCAGCGAGGCATTGTCGGGGGCGTAGTGCAGGCGGTACTCGGGTTTCATGACACAGTATTATGACGCAGACGCGCGGGATATGTGTCCGTTTCCGGCGTTTCCAATAGGAAACCCGCCTTTGTGATGCATGTTTGGCAGGCAGGGCCTGAAGCGGCGGAAAGAAGCCGTTCAGGCCCAACGCGGTGAAAGGGTGTTCAGAGCCTATTCTGTTGAAAAACTCGGGTTGTTTTGGGTATTGAGTGCTGATTCACTTTCCGCGAGGCAAGCGGAGGTGCGTGGCAATGATGGGACCACGGCAGGAAGCGCAGGGCGCGCTGTTCTATGAGTTCTCGATCGAGGATCATGTCCCGCAGGATCACATGCTTCGGGCGATAGATCGGTTCGTCGACCTGTCTGGCATCCGGCGGCACCTGGCTCCTTTCTACAGTTCGACAGGCAGGCCGTCGGTTGATCCGGAACTGATGATCCGGATGCTCCTGGTCGGTTACAAGATGGGCATCCGCTCGGAGCGACGGCTCTGCGAGGAGGTGCATCTCAACCTCGCCTATCGCTGGTTCTGCCGCCTCGATCTGACCGACCCAGTGCCCGACCATTCGACCTTCTCAAAGAACCGGCACGGTCGGTTCCGCGATAGCGATCTCTTGCGGCATCTGTTCGAGACGGTGGTCGCGCGCTGCATCGAGGAAGGGTTGGCGAGTGGTCAGCGCTTTGCGGCGGATGCCAGCCTGATTCAGGCCGATGCCAACCGGCAGAACTCGTCGCCGCAAGCGGACTGGGCCCCCGAGAAGATCGCCCACGAGAACGCGCCGCGCGCTGTCAGGGAGTATCTGGCGACGCTCGACGATGCGGCCTTCTGCGTGGCCAGCCCGGTAAAGCCGAAGTTCACCTCGCATTCCGATCCGGCCTCGCAATGGACCGGCGCACGGGGTGGACCCGCCTATTTTGCCTATTCCACGAACTACCTGATTGACACCGACAATGGCGTGATCCTCGATGTCGAGGCGACCCGCTCGATCCGGCAAGCCGAGGTCGGTGCCGTGCGGACGATGGTGGATCGGGTGAGCGATACCTTCGACCTGAAACCTGAACGCCTGATCGCCGATACCGCTTACGGCACGGGCGAAATGCTCGATTGGCTTGACCGGCAGCGCGGGATCGCCCCGCATATCCCGGTGATCGACAAGTCCGGTCGCAAGGACGGCACCTTTGAAAGGGCCGACTTCACCTACGATGCCGAGAACGACGCCTACATCTGCCCTTGCGGCAAGGAGCTCAAGCAATAACGGCGCGCGTTCACGACACCCCGATCGGGCGCCAATAAGGACGGCACCCTGCGCTCTCCTGCAAGCTCAGAAAGAAGGTCGAGATGCGGCGCGCGCGACGAATTCCACCTCGCAGCCACCGCTCAGAACCTCAGAAAGCTCGCAAAGCTGCTACCCCTACCGCAAACGCCGCGTCCGGCATGAAGAGCGGAGAACGCGCTTTGTTGTAGAAGGCCTCAGGGCGGCGGCAATGCCGAGTTTTTCAACGGAAAAAGCCCTCAGCCGTCATTGCCCTGGGGGCGGCCCTTCGCTGGGGCAGCACGCCAGTCACAGCCCAGAGCGGACATAGACATGGCGACGGGGGGCAATGATGCTGTCGGTGCAAATTTCCATGGCCACTTTCCCGAAAGCATACGTAATTGGGCAGACCCGGAACTGAGGTCGAGCTCCCGATAGGATCACGATAGATCTGTGAACATGGGAGATTTCGAATGGAGTATTTCGCGGGCTTGGACGTTTCGCTGCGGTCCTGCGCGGTCTGTGTTGTCGATGGCAAAGGCACGGTTCTGCACGAGCGAGAACTGCCTTGTGATATTGAGGAGATCGCAGGCTATCTGACTGCGCTTCGCTTTCCAATTGAGCGTGTTGGCTTTGAAGCCGGTGCGATGTGTCAGCATCTGTACTACGGCTTGAAGTCTGAAGGGTTTGAAGTTGTCTGTATGGAAGCGCGTCAGGTCAGCGCCGCACTATCGGCGATGCGCAACAAGACGGATCGGAACGATGCTCGGGGAATTGCTCAAGTCCTGCGCATGGGGTGGTTCAACCCCGTTTATATGAAGAGCCGGGAGGCGCACGGCATTCGGGCGCTTCTGAGCACACGGAAAGCTCCGCTGAGCAAGACCATTGATCTGGCCAACGAAGTCCGCGGTCTTTTGAAGATCTTCGGTATCCGCCTGCCCAAAACAGTGCAGCATGGCAGCTTTGACGGTATGGTCCGGCCAATTGTCGAGATGGATGAGGTGTTGGCCCATGCCTTGCTGCCGCTGCTTGATGCCCGGTTGGCGCTGCACCAACACTTCCTGGAACTGGACCGGAGGGTCAAACGCGCGGCCCGCCAGGATGAGGTCTGCCTGCGCCTGATGACGGCCCCCGGCGTGGGCCCGGTTACAGCATTGACCTTCAAGGCTGCGGTTGATGGCCCCGCGCGTTTCAAACGATCTCGCACCGTGGCCGCTCACTTTGGTTTGACGCCCCTAAGATACCAGTCCGGTGAACAAGATAATCCCGGTCGAATATCCAAGGCCGGGGATCGAGACGTGAGGGCGACACTTTACGCCGCCGCCAACTCCTTGCTGGTACGAACCAAGGCGGGCTCTCAGATCAAATCATGGGGGATGCGGTTGATGCGCACCAAGGGGCGTCGCCGCGCTGTCGTGGCTGTCGCCCGCAAACTGGCCGTTCTGCTCCATCGCATGTGGGTAGATGGCACCGAGTTCCGATCAGGGACGGTGGAGGGCATGGCATGACCTAATAGCCCAATACCAGAACTGAACGGGATCGTCCTCACCGGACGGGGTTCGTGGAAGAAGCCGAAAATGTCTGCTGCGCAACGACAAGCGCGTCCGAAAGCGAGGCTCTCCACAACCAATCCGACACATGCGTGCAGCGATGCCTTCACCCGGCATCACCCAGACTGCGAAGAGAAGCGTGACCCGGATGAGCGACAATGATCCCGTACAAGGAAGGAAAACGAGCTTGACCCAAACGCCCAATTAGAGAAGCTGCCTCTCGGCAGGGTTGAGCTTTCTCAGGTGATGCTGCGGCTCGCACCAGGGGCAGCGGAGCTGCAGGAAGCGCCCTTTGCAAATTCGGCCGTTTGGCGCAACCAGCCGAGGTTTTGTGCTGCGGCGCAGCCCGCCGTTTCAGCCGTTCGCTGCGACTGCGAGGTTCTGGAGCCGGTTAACTCACACAGTGCCGCACAAAGCGCCAATTCGCGGTGGCTAGATTGTGCCGGGCGGAACGCGTTTCTTCGTGTGAAGCGCATCAAAGCCCGGTTTTGTTCGCCTTTCTCAATAGTGCCGGTTCATTGCCCTTTCTTGAAGTGCGCAGCAAGCGGGGCCAGGGCGGCATCTATGACCAGCGGGTCTTCATAGAATTGCAGCTGGTTGGCACCTTTGATCCAATAAAGTGCCTTGTCTGCTGCAGGAATCGTATCGAACAGCTGACGGGGGATCATTGGACCTGATGCAGCCTTGTCGCCATGCACCATCAGTACAGGCGTTTGAAGCCTGGTGACCGTTTCATTGATTTTCCAGCCCCAGATAACTTCTTCGCTCATCGCGGTGATGCGGTTTTCCCACCCGCCCCGATAGGCAAACCAAGGGGCGCGGTTGTCCCAAGGCGCGTACCACTGCGCTATGAGTTCAGCTGTCAGCAAGGCCTCGTCCGATCCAATAATCGGAATTTAGTGGACCTCGCCGCTTTTTTCGTAGACAGCCCGCGCTTCGGCGGCACGCTCTTTACGTGCAGCAATCGCTTGGTCGTTCTCCAAGTAGAGTGTTGCCGTGGCGGGGGTCAGATAGTGGCAGGCCACGATGCCAAGCGCTGACACGCGGCGGTCACGAACCGCGGCTTCTATCGCCCAGTTCACCCCCTGGCAGATGCCCAAAACACCAAGCTTGTCCTGTGCCACACCGTCCTGCACGGACAGAAATGTCAGGGCGGCGCCGATATCTTCTAACTTTGCCTCGCCGGATTCAAAACGGCGCGGCTCACCCGAGCTGGCCCCGTGATAGCGCGGAACAAAAATCAGCACGGTCAGCCCCTGGCGGGCCAAGCGCGTGGCGTATTGCACCGGAGACTGCTCTTTCACAAAGGCCACCGGGCCAACCACCGCCACAGCTGGAAAAGGTCCCTCGCCGGGAGGCATGAAAAGTTTCCCGGCCAGCGTCTCGGCACCGCTGGGAAAGGTTACATCACGGACCTCATACATCGGTGAAGCGGTCGTTTGCGCCGCAGCAGGAAGGCTCGCGGCAACTGCCGAGCCCGTAATCAGCCCGGCAAACATTCTGCGGGTTACATCCATCTTCAGTCTTCCTTTGGGTCATTGAGACACGTCTTCGATCACAGTCTCACTGTGAAAGCGCGTTCCACCATTGGTGATGTAATTGACGAAGAGCCGGTTGCGCTGAATGTCGAAGACATCCACCACGTTTCCATCAGCCTCGGTGAAGGCAATCACAAAGACGCCTGGGCGCAGATCGGTATGCACGATCTCTTCCTCACCCGAGGTGCCGGCAGTGCCATCCGGAGCCTCGACGCGGGTCCATCGAATGCGGTCCGGGGCGATAAAGTCCATGCGGATGCGATACCCGGACACCGCGTATTCATAGCTTTTTCCGGTTACATCGTTGATTGCGCTGAGTTCTGCGGTCCAGCTTGTGTCCCGGTCTGCGGCATTAGCAGGATCTGAGGCTGCCACCGCGGCAGCAAGCAGCGCGGCGGAAACGAGTGGGGGTTTGAACATGGTCGGTCATTAGCAGGGCGCTGAATTAGTCAGGCCAGCGGGACGCTGTTCTCTCTGAGGGGGTGGTCTCCCTTGTCTCCCTTCCGGATCGGGGGGCTGGAAGCAGGCTTGTGGCTACCTCATACAGCCTCATTCTGCCAGCAACCGGGGCAGCCGGGCGAGATTTCCAGCGGCGAGCGTCAGGATGAAGCGCGACCGCACCCGTTCGACGCCGCGATAGACGGTCTGGGACATGCTGCCAACGGTCTTGGCCCAACCAAACGCCTCCTCATTCCGTTTGCGGTGCTTCTGGGACAGGGCATAGCCTTTGTGCCGGGTTGTTCGCCCGTCGATTGCTGAATGCCGCGCCTTCCTGGCGACGTGCGGGGTGACACAGGTCTGGCGGAGATCCGCGACGAATTGGGCCGCATCGTATCCCTTGTCGGCACCCAAGGTCAGCTGCCGGGGCGATCCGGGGGAGTGGCGGTGCAGCATGTCCAATGCGGCCTTGCGTTCGGCGCGGCCGTCAGCATGGGTCAGGTCGCCTTGAACAACCAGCCCGTGCCGGTTCTCCATCAGCGCATGCCCCATGAAGCACAGCACCGCACCCGTGCCGGGGGATTTCTTGTAGAGCCGTGCGTCCGGGTCACTGACCGAAGCATGAGTCGCATTCGAACGCTTCTCGCCCTTGAAGTTGACCTCGGGATTTCGGCTGCGGCGGTTGGAGCGGGGCATTTGATCGGTCTCGGTTTCGGGTAGGATGGGCTGTGCGGTAGGGGTGATGCATGTCGAAGGCGGGTCATCCGACCCGTCATCGCCGGGCGGTGTGCCTGCGGCCTTCGGCTGGAAACTCTTCATCGATGCCCAGGCCTTGATGAGCGTGTCATCGACCGAGAAGTGGTCGTCCGACAGGAGTGGCGCGACTACTTGATGCGCCAGAATGGCCGCCATCACCTTGCGCGACATATCGGCTGTCAGCAGCCGGTCGCGGTTCTTGGTGAACACCGTGGGAACCCAAACAGGGTCATCGATCCCGAGGCCGGTAAACCAGCGGAACAGCAGATTATACTGCATCTGTTCCATCAGTTGCCGCTCGGAGCGGACCGAAAACAGGATTTGCAGTAGGCAGGCTCGGATCAGCCGTTCCGGCGGGATCGAGGGGCGGCCGAAATCGGTGTAGAGCGCCTCGAAATCGGCATCCAGGCTGGCCAGCGCGTCATTCACGACCTGCCTGATCTTGCGGAGCGGGTGCCGCGCGGGGATGCGCTCTTCCAGATCGACATAGCTGAAAAGCGATCCGCTCGCTTCGTCCGTCCCGCGCATCATCAAACCCCGCTGAAGTTATGCTGAGGGTGAATCATGTTCCTCAGACCGCGTCGAGAGCCGACTTCTTCAGCAGCCTGCTAAAGGTAAACGGCTCTCACTTGTGTGTTCTTCGTCAAGCATCTTTTGCAACCGCCCAACAGCCCGTCTTTTTGTCATCAATAGAACCACTTCATTGCCTAGGCGCACTCAAGGTAAAACCTCAAAGACACGCAAAAGTTGATTGCTTCCTCAAACTGTCCGCAACAGTATGATTTTTTATGATTTTTTGAATGCAGAGCTAAACTGACGAACTGAGTACGTGATGTCCAGCATGTGCCTTACAATCTAACTGGCAAAGCCTGCTTGTCGCGCACTGCGGCCACAGAGTGCTGTCGAGGCTGCGGCCGCAGCGAAAGGCGGCTCCGTCCCGCAACGCAGGCGTTCAGAAATGCCGCGGGGCGCGGCCGGATCGGGACAGGGGTGCTTGACGCAGGGGGCTGGCCGTTGCCCCGGGGCGGCGCATACCGGGTCAGATCCGCCGGGCGGTGCAGACGAAATGGGTGAGGGAGAAGAAGAACCGGCCCTCTTGCGCCAGCTCCTCCTGCTCCTGCGCCCAGGCGGCGGCGTCGTCTTCGTCGGTGGCCCCTGTCTGCACCGCATAGGCGCGGATCAGGCGGATCAGCACCGCGGCGAGGCCGTCGGGGCGCAGGCTGGTATCGCAGAGGGTGACGGGCCGCATCGATTCGAGGGCAAAACCGCAGTCGCGCAGTTCCTCCGGCAAGCGGGCAGGCACCGCGCGTTCGGCCAGGTGGCTGTCCCAGATATCCATGAACCGCTGCATCCGGGCGCGGTTGTCGCTGTGCCAGGCGAAGGTGTCGAAGTGAATATCCCCGATCACCAGGCGGCCGTCCGGCTTCAGCACGTGATGCAGGGCGCGCAGCACCGGACGGCGGCTGGTGATGTATTCTAACACCTGCACCGACACTGCCTTGTCGAAGCTTTCCGGCTCAAACGGCAGGCTGGCGGCATCGCTTTCGGTCAGGGTGGTGTTGCTGCGCCCCTGCAGCCGCTGGCGCGCGGCGGCCAGCATGTCGGGGCTGGCGTCCAGTCCGGTGACATGGCCTGCGGGGCCGGTGGCGCGGGCGAGTTCCGCTGTCAGCAGGCCGTTGCCGCAGCCCAGGTCCAGGATCCGGTCGCCCGGCTGCGGCGCCAGCGCGTCGAAACTGGCGCGCCGCCGCCGGGAGATGTCGGCGCCCTGATAGGCGTCTTCCAGCACGCGGGTGGTTTCCTCGTCGAATTGCAGCATGACTTCGGTCCCCCTTAAATAGTTAACCTATAGGCCGGAATGGCGCGGTTTCCACTTTTGGGGCGTTGCAAAAGCCCTCTCGCACCCGGGCGGCAAACTGCCTATAACCGCGGCAAACGCGTTTCACGGAGCCGAACACATGACCGGAGAACTGTCGCCCATCGACAAGGCGAAATTCGTAGCTGCCAAGCGGGCGGCCGAAATGGTGGAGGACGGGATGCGGGTCGGCCTGGGCACCGGCTCCACCGCGGCCTGGCTGGTGCGCTGCCTGGGCGAGATGGTGCAGAAGGACGGGCTGAAGATCACCGCCGTGCCGACCTCCTCGCGCACCGCCGCGCTGGCCCGCGATGTGGGCATCAACGTGGTGTCGCTGGATGAGGCCAAATGGCTGGACATGACCATCGACGGCGCCGATGAGTTCGATGCCGACCTGAACTTGATCAAGGGCGGCGGCGGCGCGCATCTGCAGGAGAAGATTGTCGCCACAGCCTCGGACCAAATGGTGGTGATTGCGGACGCCAGCAAATCGGTTGAGACCCTGGGCGCCTTCCCGCTGCCGGTGGAGGTGCTGCGCTTCGGCTGGCAGAGCAGCCAGGCGCTGATCGAGGAAACCCTGGTGTCGATGGACGTGATGGGCCGCAGCACCACGCTGCGGATGAACGGCGATGCGCCGTTTGTGACCGACGAGGGCAATTATATCCTGGACCTGCATCTGCACCGCATCGGCAACGCCCGCCAGCTGGCGCTGGTGCTGAACCAGATCCCCGGCGTGATCGAGAACGGGCTGTTCATCGACATCTGCGATACCGTGGTGATCGGCTATGGCGACGGCCGGGTCGAGGTGCGCGACATCAACGAAGGCACTGTCGAGAAGGACAAGCTGGAGTTCGTCGACACCGACAACCTGTTCACCGACCTGCACGATTAAGCTGCGGCTCAGTGTGAGCTTGGCACCCGGCCGTCAGGCCGGGCCGCGCCCGTCCCGCAGCTGCCGGGGCGGGCGTTTTGCGTTTGTCCCGGCGGCGCGGCGCTGCCGGGCGGGCGCGGGCTGGCTGCCGGCTCGCGGGCAAACCGGGCCTGCCGGCTTCACAACCCCGCGTGATTCCGCGCCAAAAGGTTGAAAGCGGCGCAATAACGCCCACTTGGGCATATGGCGTTTGGTGCTCCGTTGTGGGATACCAGCACAGGACATGCAAAGGGCGGATATTCATGAGCTTTGATTACGATCTGTTTGTCATCGGCGGCGGTTCCGGCGGGGTGCGGGCGGCCCGCGTCGCGGCGCAGGAAGGCGCCAAGGTGGCGCTGGCAGAGGAAGACCGCTATGGCGGCACTTGCGTGATCCGCGGCTGCGTGCCGAAAAAGCTGATGGTGTTTGCCTCCGAATACGCCGGCATGGTGGAGGACGCCCGGGCCTATGGCTGGGACATTCAGCCAGGTGCCTTCAACTGGGAGACCTTCAGGGGCAAGCTGCACGCGGAGCTGGACCGGCTGGAAGGCGTTTACCGCAATATCCTGAAGAACAACGGCGTCGAAAGCTTCGATCAGCGCGCCAAGCTGGCCGATGCCCACACGGTGGAGCTGGCCGACGGCACCCGCAAGACCGCCAAGCATATCCTGATCGCCACCGGCGGCTGGCCGTCGGTGCCGGAGTTTCCGGGCTCGGAGCTGGCGGTCACCTCGAACGAGATGTTCACCCTGGACAAGCTGCCCGAAAGCCTGCTGATCGTCGGCGGCGGCTATATCGCCTGCGAGTTCGCGGGCATCATGAACGGGCTGGGCGTCGAGACCACCCAGTACTACCGCGGCGCGCAGATCCTGCGCGGCTTTGACGACGAGGCGCGCGGGCTGATCTCCGAGGAAATGTGCCAGGCGGGTATTGATGTGCATCTGGGCACCAACGTGCTGGAGATGCGCCAGGACGGGGACAAGATCCGGGTCAAGTCGACCAACGGGCAGGAACGGCTGTTCGACAAGGTGATGTATGCCACCGGCCGCAACCCGAATGCGGGCAATCTGGGCCTGGAAGAGATCGGCGTGGAGCGCGGCCGCAAGGGCGAGATCGTCGTGGATGAATACAGCCAGACTTCGGTTCCCTCGGTCTACGCGATCGGCGATGTGACCGACCGGGTGGCCCTGACGCCGGTGGCGATCCGCGAGGCGATGGCCTTTGTCGAGACGGTCTTCAAGGGCAACCCGACCAGCCCCGATCACGAGCTGATCCCGACTGCGATCTTCACCCAGCCGGAGATGGGCACCATCGGGCTGAGCGAGGAAGAGGCAGGCGAGCGGGAGCCGATCGAGGTCTACGCGACGTCCTTCAAACCGATGCAGCAGGCCTTTGCCGGCCGGGCGCAACGGGTGCTGATGAAGCTGATCGTCAGCAAGGAAACCCGCAAGGTGCTGGGCTGCCATATCGTCGCACCCGGTGCGGGAGAGATGATCCAGCTGGCCGGAATCGCCGTAAAGATGGGTGCAACCAAGGAAGATTTCGACCGCACGGTTGCGGTGCATCCGACAATGTCGGAAGAGTTGGTAACGCTGAAGACTCCGGTGCGCTCAAGATAAGACGCGGCGCCGGCAATAACTGACACCACATGCCGCCTGTCGTGAAAGATCACGGGCGGCAGCAAACGGATAGGAGACAAATGGCGGGCAATAGCGGTGGCCCATGGGGGGGCGGCGGCTCCTCCGGCGGCGGAGGAGGCAACCGGGGCAACAACGGCGGTAAGAATGGCGGCGGCGGCCGCAAGCCGGAAGATCCCCAGATTCCCGAAATCGACGAGCTGGTGAAGAAAGGCCAGGAGCAGCTGCGCGTGCTGATGGGCGGACGCGGCGGCGGCGGCGGCCGTGGCGGGCGCGGCGGACCGGGCGGCGGCGCGCCGCTGTTCACCAAGGGCACGCTGGGCCTGGCGGCTGTTGCCGCTGTGGTCCTGTGGGGCTTTGCCAGCATCTATACCGTCAAGCCGGAAGAGCAGTCGGTGGAACTGTTCCTGGGCAAGTATTCGGACACCGGCCAGCCGGGTCTGAACTTTGCCCCCTGGCCGGTGGTTACCTATGAGGTGATCCCGGTGCGGGTCGAGCAGACCGAGAACATCGGCGCCGGCTCGCGCGGCGGCGAGGCGGGTCTGATGCTGACCGGCGATGAAAACATCATCGACGTGGATTTCCAGGTGGTCTGGAACATCTCCGATCCGGCGAAATACCTGTTCAACCTGGCCAACCCGCGCACCACCATCAACGCGGTGTCGGAATCGGCCATGCGCGAGATCATCGCCCAGTCCGAACTGGCACCGATCCTGAACCGTGACCGCGGCGCGATCACCGCCCGTCTGGAAGAGCTGATCCAGACCACGCTGGACAGCTACAACAGCGGCGTGAACATCGTGCGGGTGAACTTTGACGGTGCCGATCCGCCAGAGCCGGTGAAGGACGCCTTCCGCGAGGTGCAGTCGGCAGGCCAGGAACGCGACCGGCTGGAAAAGCAGGCTGATGCCTATGCCAACCGCAAGCTGGCAGGTGCCCGCGGCCAGGCCGCGCAGACGCTGGAAGAGGCCGAGGCCTACCGTGCCCAGGTGGTGAACGAAGCCCAGGGTGAGGCGAGCCGCTTCAGCGCGGTTCTGGAGGAATACCAGAAAGCGCCGGAAGTGACCCGCAAGCGCCTGTACCTGGAGACCATGGAGCAAGTGCTGAGCGGTGTCGACAAGATCATCCTGGATGACACCACCGGCGAAGGCGGGCAGGCTGTCGTGCCGTATCTGCCGCTCAATGAACTGCGCCGGACGGAGGAAAACTGATGCGGAAATCTACTCTTCTTCTGCCGGTTCTGGTGGTTGCGGCGATTGCTGTGCTGTCGGCGGTCTTCATCGTGGACGAACGGCAAAAGGCGCTGGTGCTGCGCTTTGGCCGGGTTGTGGACATCAAGGAAACCCCGGGTCTGGCGTTCAAACTGCCGGTTATCGACAATGTCGTGCGTTACGATGACCGTATCCTGAGCCTCGAAGTCGGCCCGCTGGAGGTCACTCCGCTGGACGACCGCCGCCTGATCGTGGACGCCTTCGCGCGCTACCGGATCGCCAATGTGGAAACCTTCCGCCAGGCGGTTGGCGGCGGCGGCATCGGCGCCGGCGAGCAGCGCCTGGACAAGATCATGCGCGCCCAGACCCGTGAGGTGCTGGGTTCGGTCAGCTCCAACGACATCCTGTCGTCGGACCGGGCGGCGCTGATGCTGCGGATCCGCAACGGCGCGATCACCCAGGCCCGCCAGCTGGGTCTGGAAGTGATCGACGTGCGGCTGAAGCGCACCGACCTGCCGCAGGCCAACCTGGAAGCCACCTTTGCCCGGATGCGCGCCGAGCGCGAGCGGGAAGCGGCGGACGAGATCGCCCGCGGTGAAGAGGCGGCGCAGCGGGTGCGCGCCCAGGCCGACCGGACCGAGGTCGAGCTGGTGTCCGAAGCCGAGCGCGAGGCCGAGGTGATCCGCGGTGAGGCGGACGCCGAGCGCAACGGCATCTTTGCCACTGCCTATGGCGCCGATCCGGAGTTCTTTGAGTTCTACCGCAGCCTCAACGCCTACGTGGGCGCGCTGCAGGGGAGCAACTCCTCCATGGTGCTGTCGCCGGATTCCGATTTCTTCAACTACCTGAAATCGTCTGACGGCAAGCCCGCGGTGCAGTGATGGGCTTCGTCCTGCTGGCCCTCGGGCTGGTTCTGATTGCAGAGGGGCTGGTGTACGCACTGGCCCCTTCGCTTGTCGAGCGCCTGCTGGAAATGCTGCGGGCGCTGACCGAGGAGCAGCGCCGCAATGCCGGGCTGGCGGCGCTGGCGCTGGGGCTGATCCTGGTCTGGCTGGCCTACCGGATCGGGTTCTGACGCGCCGCGGCACACGCAGAATTTCAGCGAAAATTCAGGTCTGCCCTGTTAGGATGGCGCCAACAGGGCCTGCGCCTGCGGCTGCGGCCGGATTTCCGGCTCACAGCCGCTTTATTCCTTGCAACATTTGTTGCGGGCCGGGCGGAAGTTCTTACATTGGGTGCATAAGACTCCCCCGGGCGTGTCTGGCGTTTGCGCCGGGCCGGGGGAAAAGAAGAATTAGACAGGACAAGGAGTAGTTCCGTGCAGCCACAGGCAATTGCAATTTCCGGCCAGGCAGGCAGCAGGGGCATGACGATGCGCCTGATCTGGCTTGCGGTGCTGAGCATGGCGGTCCTGCTGATGCAGGCGGTATCCGCGATGGCCCGGCCCGAAAGCCTGGCGCCGCTGGCCGAGCGGGTGAGCCCGGCGGTGGTCAACATCACCACCACCACCGTTGTCGAGGGGCGCACCGGGCCGCAGGGCATCGTGCCGGAAGGCTCGCCGTTCGAGGATTTCTTCCGCGAGTTCCAGGACCGCAACGGCAATGGCAGCCGGCCGCGCCGCTCTTCGGCGCTGGGCTCCGGCTTTGTGATCTCCGAGGACGGCTATATCGTCACCAACAACCACGTGATCGAGGGCGCCGACGAGATCGAGATCGAGTTCTATCCGGGCGAAGGCCAGCCCAGGGACTTGCTGCCGGCCGAGGTGATCGGCACCGATCCCAACACCGATATCGCACTGTTGAAGGTCAAGGCCCCGGCACCGCTGAAGTTCGTCAAGTTCGGCGACAGCGACACCGCCCGCGTCGGCGACTGGGTGGTGGCGATGGGCAACCCGCTGGGGCAGGGGTTCTCGCTGTCGGCGGGCATCGTGTCGGCCCGCAACCGAGAGCTGTCGGGCTCTTATGACGACTACATCCAGACCGATGCGGCGATCAACCGGGGCAACTCCGGCGGGCCGCTGTTCAACATGGACGGCGATGTGGTCGGCGTGAACACCGCAATCCTGTCGCCCAACGGCGGCTCCATCGGCATCGGCTTCTCGATGGCCTCCAACGTGGTGGTCAAGGTGGTCGAGCAGCTGAAGGAATACGGCGAGACCCGCCGCGGCTGGCTGGGCGTGAAGATCCAGGATGTGGATGCGGACCTGGCCGAGGCGATCGGGCTGGAGAAGGCGCGCGGCGCGCTGGTCACCGATGTGCCGGACGGCCCGGCCAAGGATGCGGGCGTGCTGGCCGGCGATGTGATCGTCAGCTTTGACGGCGTGGACGTGCGCGACACCCGCGGCCTGGTGCGACAGGTCGGCAATGCCGAGGTGGGCAAGACCGTGCGTGTCGTGGTCTACCGCGAAGGCAAGACCGAAACCCTGCGGGTGACCCTGGGCCGCCGCGAGGATGCGGAGCGCGGTCCCTCCGCCCCGCAGACCGGCGACGGGCAGCCGGATTCCTCCGAGAAGGAGCTGCTGGGGCTGTCGGTCGGTGCGCTGACCGAGCAGATGCGCAGCGAGCTGAATGTCGGGGAAGAGGTCGAGGGCCTGGCGATCCTGTCGGTGGACGAGACCTCGGAAGCCTGGGAGAAGGGCCTGCGCGCCGGCGATGTGATCACCGAGGCGGGCCAGCAGAAGGTCATCTCGATCAGTGACCTGGAAGCCCGGGTCGAGGAAGCCAAGGAGGCAGGCCGCAAGTCGCTGCTGCTCTTGGTGCGCCGCGGCGGCGAGCCGCGCTTTGTGGCGCTGAACCTGCCGGAGTAACCGCCGGAGGCGGAACCGATGGAACAAGGAATGGCCGGGCATCAGCCCGGCCATTTTGCTTGCCGCCGGGACTTCAGCCGCGCCTTACGAACAAGAGGCCGCGGCTGTTCTGGTCCGTGTGCCAGTCACCGTTCTGGCCGGCGACGATCTGGCGGAACTCTTTGAGATTGCGTTGTTCATCCGAGATCAGGACCCAGCCGCCAGGGCGCAGGTGCGGCAGGCAGCGGGTCAGCAGCGCCCGCCGCTGAGGCGCTGCCAGCATATGCAAGGTCCGGTCGAACATCAGGATGTCGTAGTCCTTGTCCGGCGCCCAGACGGTAAGGTCTGCGGCGATGCCGGTTATGGCGAGGTTTTCCCGTTGAGCCGCCGCCAGAAGGTGCCGGATGCCGTGCGGCGAGATGTCGACGCCGGTCACCCGGTGGCCCATGCGGGCGATGAACAGCGCATCCCGGCCCTGGCCGCAGCCGGCATCCAGAACGTCCAGCCCGCGCGCGTCCAGCCGGTCGAAAAAGGCCGTGAAGGCGGCGGATGGCGCCCCAAGGGCATCCGGGGTTTCGCGGTAGAGTTTGTCGTAGTCATAAGCCATGCGCGGCACCGTAGCGGCCGGATTGGGGAATGGCTAAGTGAATATTTCTTGAACAAGAGGGATGGCGGGCGGGAGAGGGAACCGTTTCCCGGCGCGGGAAACGGCCCGGAAAACACGTGTTTTCCGGGCCGGAATTCGCGTCGAATTCCGGCGGCTGTCAGGGTGGGGGCGGCAATAGGGAAGAGCCATGTGCTGGCGGGCACATGGCTCTTGTTGGACAGGCCGCCATCGGGATGGAACGGTTAATGGCTTTCTGTAAGGCCGTTATGGCGCGCGGCGGCGGCGGGATCTGTGACCGGGATTACAGAGCGCGGATTATCTTGCAGAAATCTGCATCCTGCGGCGCGGTCAGATGGAATCGGGTTCCGCCAGCACGGCGAGTTCGCTGCGGTCGAGGATCTGCACGCCGCCGCGGCTGATGCCGACCAGCCCGCTGCGCTTCCAGGCGGCCAGGGTCTTGGACACCGCCTCGCGGGTGGCGCCGACAAACTCCGCCAGCTCCGCCTGGGACAGCGCCACGCGGCCGTCGCGGCCTTCGGGCGCGAGGTACAGCAGCTTGCGCGCCAGCCGCACTGGCATCGGCAGGAACACCTGTTCGTTCAGCTGAGTGTTCATCCAGCGCATCCGCTGCCCGGCCAGCCGCAACAGGTCGGCGGCCAGGTCCGGGTGCTGGCGGATCTGGTCCACCACGTCGCCGCTGCGCAGGCGCAGCACCCGGCTGGGCTCGGCGGCGATGGCGGTGGCGGTGCGCTCGCCCGGATCGAACAGGGTGATCTCGCCGAACACCGCGCCGGGGCGCATCATGTCGAGCGACAGCTTGCGGCCCGAGGCCGACAGCACCGAAAACTCCAGCGCGCCTTCGGCAATCGCATAGAGCGCATCGCCCGCATCGCCCTGTTCGAACAGCACCTCGCCCTGGCGCAGGCGCACCTCTGTGGCCTGGCTTTCCAGCATCCGGCGCAGCGGGCCCGAGGCGCCGGAAAGGAAGCCGGAATCCGGCAGGCGGGTTGTCAGCATGGCCAAGTCTCTTTGCGTCTGGAGCCCAGTCCGGCGGAGCTTAGCAGAGGCGTGGCCCCCGGGGAACCGGGGAACTGAACCGGGTGGTTCAGCCCGCAACCGCGACCAGCCCCAGCTTGCGGGCGGTGTCCAGCGACAGGGTGCCGCTGTCCAGCCCCAGCGGCGCCTGGTAGCGCTGCACCGCCGCGCGGGTGGCGGCGTCCATCTGCCCGTGGACGGGGCCGCGGTAGAGGCCGCGGGCGGTCAGGGCGCGCTGCAGGGTGCGGATGAGCTCAGGCGTCATGCTGGCGGGGCAGGGGATTTCGAACCAGTGTTCCTGCCGCGGCTGCACGATCTGCTGGCGGGTGTCGGTGCGGAACAGCGCGGGGCGGACGATCCGGCCGCTGCTGTCGGTTTCTGCGGGCCGGGCGAGCACCTGGCTGGTGACGGTCTCGATCACGGCGGGGGAGGTGTGTTTGCTCCAGCAGGTATCGGGCGGCGCGCCGGGCGGGGCATAGCGCCCCGCGCGCGAGACATCGCCGCCGGGCGGCGGCTGGACGCAGGCGGGCAGGGCTGCCAGGGCGGCCAGCAGCAGCGCGGGCGCGAGACGCCGGCAGGTCGTGAGGAGGGGTGGCGTCATGCCCGGATGCCTTTGTCAGGGTGCCTGTGGCCGGCGCCCCTGCCGGTGCCGGGCGCTTTTGCTTTGGCGGCAGCCTAGCTCAGTTCGCTGCCGTCCGCAAAGGCCGGATCGCCCTGGCGGCCTTGCTCCGCCAGCAGGAGGTCGAGCATGGGGGAGATGTCCTCGACCGTTTCGGCAATCACATGGGTGACCGAATGCGCCCGCTGCAGCCGCCCGGTGACGCGCAGCAGCCGTCCGGAGATCACCGCGCGGCGGAACGCCTCGTAAATCTTGCGCCAGACGATCACGTTGACGACGCCGGTCTCATCCTCGAGGGTGACGAAGATGACCCCCTTGGCGGTGCCCGGGCGCTGGCGCAGGATCACCAGCCCCGCGACGGTGACACGGGCGTTTTCCGGCGGCTCCTGCAGCCGGGCGGCGGGCAGGCAGTGGGGCGGGCGCGGCCAGGGCCGGGCGCGGCCGGGCGATGCCGGGGGCGCTGCGGCGGCGGGCCCTGCGGGTGGGGCTGCAGAAGCGGCTGCAGAGGGGGCTGGCATGAGGCAAACGGGCTCCGCGGTTGAGAAATTTCCAGAGTGAACAAATATAGAACATTGTGCCGGAAAGTCCAGCTGCGGCAGGGCGGGGTCGCAATTGGGGCTGGCACCGGCGCGGGCGCTTGGCTACACAGTCGCGCAAGTACCGGAAAAGGGAAGAGAGCTGACAATGGCAAAGATCACTTACATCGAGCACAACGGCACCGAACATGTTGTGGATGTGGCCAGCGGGCTGACCGTGATGGAAGGCGCGCGCGACAACAACATTCCGGGTATCGAGGCCGATTGCGGCGGCGCCTGCGCGTGCTCGACCTGCCATGTGTACATCGCGCCGGACTGGGTCGAGAAGCTGCCCGCCAAGGACGACATGGAAGAGGACATGCTGGATTTCGCCTATGAGCCCGATCCGGCCCGCTCGCGCCTGACCTGCCAGATCAAGGTGACCGACGATCTGGACGGTCTGGTGGTGCAGATGCCCGAAAAGCAGATCTGATGATCAACGGGCCGGCAGCGCGGCGTCTGCGGATGCGCGCCCGGCCCGGTTCTGCCCGCCGCGCGTGGCGGGCGGTGTGTTTGGGGCTGGCGTTGGCCGGGCCGTCTGCGGCGCAGGCTGATGAAGGCTGCGGCCCCGGCCCGTTTTCCAGCCCGCGCACGGTGGAGGGGTCGCTGGTCCGGCTGGGCGAAGCGGCCGCCGCTTATGAGGATCTGACAGGCCGCTACGGGCACGGGGTTCTGGGCGATGCGCTGGAGCCGGAGACGCTGCGGTACTGGTCGCCGGCGCTGCCCGGCCGCTGCGGTGCCAGCGTGACTTTGGACGAGGCCCATGTGTTCGAGGATCTGGCGCCGCGGCTGGCCGATCTCGACGGTGGCGCGCATCCGGAAATCATCACAGTGCGCAGCCACCGCAGCAAGGGGGCGCAGATTGCCGTTTACGGCCTGCGGGCGGGCCGCCTGGAGCTGATTGCACAGACGCCCTACATCGGCCAGAGCCACCGCTGGCTCGCCCCCATTGGTGCTGCGGATCTGGATGGCGACGGGCATGCGGAGATCGCCTATATCGACCGGCCGCATCTGGCAAAGACCCTGCGCATCTGGCGGTTCCGGACGGTGCGCTGAGCGAGGTTGCCAGTGCGCCCGGCCTGACCAATCACCGGATCGGAGACGATTTCATTACCTCCGGGATCCGCGATTGCGGCGAGGGGCCGGAGCTGGTGACGGTCAGCAGCGGCTGGCGCCGGATCATGGCCTCACGGCTGCAGGAGGGCCGCATCGCCAGCCGGGACATCGGCCCGTTCCGGCCGGACACGGGCCTGCGGCACGCGCTGGCCTGCCGCTAAGCGCCGCCCGCGCGCCTGCGGTCCGAAAATCTCCGCGCCCGTTTCCGGTTTATTCACCACCTTGGGGTACTCTTTGTGCCGGATGGGCAGATCCGGGCGCGCCGGCCCGGAACGGTTTTACAGGAGACAGCAGGGTGAGCTTTACGCCATATGTGTTCGGCACCGGCATTGCGGGATGGAGCTTCCTGCAGCGGACCCGGGACCAGCAGCAGGAGGTTTACGAGAAATCGCCCGTCCTTGACCGGACGGTGCAGGATTTCACGCAGCGCATCACCAGTATACAGTCGGCGGACCAGCTGCTGGATGACTACAACCTGCTGACCGTGACCCTGGGCGCCTTTGGCCTGGATGAGGATATCAACAACAGGGCCTTCATCAAGCAGGTGCTGGAATCCGACATGAGCGATCCCAAGTCGATCGTGAACCGGCTGAACGACAGCCGGTACCAGGCGCTGGCGGAAACCTTTGGCTTTGGCAGCTCCGACGGACCCAAGCTGCCCAGTGCCAGGGCGGGGAGCGAATTTGCCGGCATCGCCACGCCGGATGACCTGCTGTCAAACAGCACCCTGCTGCGCAAGGCGCTTGGCAATGCCGGGCTGGAGGGGCTGGAAAACAATCAGTTCTTCCTGCAGAAAGTCCTGGAATCCGACCTCGACGACCCCAGCTCCTTTGCCAACAAGCTGTCTGATCCGCGCTATGCGGCCTTTGCCGGGCAGTTCGATTTCGGCCAGGCGCCGGAGTATGAAAACAGCATCGAGGCGCTGGTTAGCGAGTTCAACCAGCACACTGAGGGCCTGGCCAGCGCGGATGATCTGCTGGCGGATGAAGATCTGCTGCAGGCCGTGATTGACACGTTCGGTCTGGAAAGAACCTATCCCGATTTCCTGCGGCGGGTGCTGAATTCGGATACCACCGATCCCGACTCCTTCGTCAACCAGCTGGAGGACAAGCGCTATCTTGCGGTGTCAGAGGCCTTTGGCTTCGGCTGGCCGGATATCAACGCGATGACCGATCCGGAGGAGCTGCTGTCGAACCCGCAGCTGCTGGCGCATGCGCTGGACACTTTCAACCTCAGCGACCGGGGGGAGACCTATCTGAGACAGGTTCTGGAATCCGACCTGTCCGACCCGAATTCCTACGTGAACCAGCCGGAAAATCTGGCCTTTTACGACTTTGCCGAGGCCTTCCAGAATCAATGGCCCGAGCCCGTCAGCAAGATGCAGGTGTTCGCGGAGGAGATTACCGATAAGCTGGGCACCTTCACCAACCCGCGGGAACTGGTTTTTGACCTGAGCCTGTTCGAGGCCACGCTGGACCTGTTCGGCCAAAGCAAGCGGAGCACTGATTTCGATACCGTACTGAAGGCGTTTGAGTCCGACCTGTCCTCCAGCACGTCCTACGCCAACACGCACTATGATACCGGATTGAAGGCCATGACACAGGCCTTCTCCTTCAATGCGGGGGAGACCAGCCGGGAGTATCCGGAAGGCTTTGCCGAGGAACTTGCCGAGCTTTACACCACCCGCCAGTTTGAAATCGAGATCGGCAACTCGGATCCGAACATGCGGCTGGCGCTGGCGCTGGAGCGCGAGCTGCAAGATGTTGTAGATGCGGGCGGCAGCGAAAACGCCCACTGGTACAATATCATCGGGTCGCCGCCGCTGCGGAGTATTTTCGAAACCGCGCTGGGCCTGCCGTCCGGTATTGCGCAGCTGGATATCGAACGCCAGTTGGTGGAGATGAAGGACCGCGCCTTTTCCGCCTTTGGCACCACCCACCCGGCCGATTTCCTGGAGCCGGAGATGCTGGATCAGTTCCGCAAGCGGTTCCTGTTGCTGAGCGATCTGAACACGTTCTAGGGCCGCGGTGCCGGCTGCAGGCTTTTGACCGCGCTGCCCGGCGGGCAGACTGAAAGCAGCGTGCCGTATTGATCCGGCAGCGGCCTGGGCGGGCCTGTCGGGGGCTGACAGGCCTGCCGGAGCTTTGGTTTTGAAGTCAGGAGCACAAGGGCAGGCAGAGGCGCGCCGCTGGCGCGGTCTCCGGCTGTCCGGGATTGCGGCTGCGGGGCACTGCCTTCAGACGGTACACTGGCGGGCGGACAGTACACAGACGGGCAAACGGAACACAGGCGGGCGCGGACGGGTCCGCACCCGCCCGCGCAGGCGGACCTGCGCGAGCTTTTTCTCAGAACTTATTGAAACGAGGGGAAAACCTGAGCGGCGCTCGCAGCGTGCGCTCACCGTCTCTTCCCGGCAGGGCGGGCCGGTTCAGCAGCTGCGCCGACGTGCCAGAGCGGGCAGGGCCAGACGCCGTTCCGTTGCCCGAAGGCAGCCGCTTGGCGCGGCTGGCAAAGTACCCCGGTTCCGGCGCGGCGTACCGGGCGGCGGGTGCGGACCCAGGGTGCAAGCGCCGGTGCGGCGGCTCTCGGTCTGCCAGGCTGCGGCGCCAAGGGGCGTAATCGGGTGCGGCACTTGCCGCCGGACGCCGCTGCCGGGCGCGGCAGCGCCCGGCCACGCCCAACTGAGACGGGCAATCTGTGATTGACCGGGAGCAGGCGGGAGCCCCTGCCTGCCTGCCGTGTTACTTCAGCGCGCGCCAGCCGATGTCGCGGCGGAAGAAGCCCTGCGGCCACTCCACCCCGTCCACCATCGCATAGGCGCGGTCGCGGGCCTCCTGCAGGGAGCCGCCGCGGGCGGTCACGTTCAGCACCCGGCCGCCGACGGCCAGCACCTTGCCGTCCTGTTCCTGGGTGCCCGCATGGAACACCATATTGCTGCTGTCCTCGGGCAGCGCGTCCAGGCCCTTGATTTCGGAGAATTTCTCGTAAGAGCCGGGATAGCCCTCTGCCGCCATCACCACGGTGATTGCGTGATCGTCGGCCCAGTTCACCTGCGCCTCGCTCAGGCGGCCCTCAGCCGCGGCGTGCATCAGGTCCAGCGCCTGGGCGCCGAGGCGCATCATCAGCACCTGGCATTCCGGATCGCCGAAGCGGACGTTGTATTCCACCAGCCGCGGCTGCCCGTCCTTGATCATCAGACCCGCATAGAGCACGCCCTGATAGGGCATGCCGCGTTCCGCCATCACCCGCATGGTGGGCTTCACGATCTCTTCCATCGCTTTCGCCTCGACCTCAGCCGACAGCACCGGCGCGGGGGAGTAGGCGCCCATGCCGCCGGTGTTAAGGCCGGTGTCGCCTTCGCCGACGCGCTTGTGGTCCTGGGCGGAGCCGATCGCCAGAACGTCCTCGCCGTCCACCAGCACGAACAGGGAGGCTTCCTCGCCTTCCATGAACTCCTCGATCACCACCTCGGCGCCGGCGCCGCCAAAGACACCGCCGAACATGTCGTCGATGGCCGCCATGGCCTCGTCCTCGGTCATCGCGATGATCACGCCTTTGCCGGCGGCCAGACCGTCAGCCTTGACCACGGTGGGAACACCGTTGGCCCGCACATGGGCCTTGGCGGCGTCTGCATCGGTGAAATGGCCGTAGCCCGCGGTGGGGGCGTTTGCCGCGTCGCAGATTTCCTTGGTGAAGCTCTTGGAGGCTTCCAGCCGGGCGGCGGCCTCGGAGGGGCCGAACACCAGGAGGCCTGCCTCGCGCAGCCGGTCGGCAACGCCCGCGGCCAGCGGCGCCTCGGGGCCGACGATCACGAAGTCGATGGCGTTTTCCTCGGCAAAGGCGGCCACGGTGCCGCCATCCTCGATGTCGAAAGTGGCGCAATCGGCGATCTGGGCGATGCCCGCGTTGCCCGGCGCCACGATCAGCTTGTCGCATTTGGGGTTCTGCATCACTGCCCAGGCCAGTGCATGTTCACGCCCGCCGCTGCCGAGGATAAGGATGTTCATTGGCGCATTCTCCGATCTGCCTGAGCCCTGTGGCGTCCCGGGTGGCCTCCCGGGGCTTGCCTTGCTTGCGGCGCGTTCTATGCTGCGCGCGACTTCAAAACAAGACCGGCCTAAAGCCGCAGGAGAGCAGCCCCCGATGTCCGACCTGTTTGACGATCCTCAGCCTGGGCAGAACGCCCCGGAGTTCACCGTTTCCGAGATTTCCGGCGAGGTGAAGCGTACGCTGGAGGGCACATTCGGCCGCATCCGGGTGCGCGGCGAAGTGGGGCGGGTGTTCAAGGCGCGCTCCGGGCATTTGTACTACGACATCAAGGATGACCGCTCGGTGCTGGCTTGCACGACGTGGAAGGGGCAGATCAGCGGCTTGTCGGTGGTGCCGGAGGAAGGGCTTGAGGTGGTTGTCACCGGCCGCCTGACGGCCTTTGGCGCGCAGTCAAAGTACAACATGAACGTGGATGAGGTTGCGGTTGCCGGGCAGGGTGCGCTGATGGCGCTCTTGGAAAAGCGCAAGAAGCAGCTGGAGGCGGAGGGCCTGTTTGCGCCCGAGCGCAAGAAGCCGCTGCCTTACCTGCCGCAGATCATCGGGGTGGTGACCTCGCCGTCGGGTGCGGTGATCCGCGATATTCTGCACCGGCTGCGCGACCGGTTTCCGCGCAAGGTGCTGGTCTGGCCGGTGGCGGTGCAGGGGAAAACTTGCGCGCCGGAGGTGGCCCGCGCCATCGAGGGCTTCAACCGGCTGACGCCGGGCGGCGCGCTGCCGCGGCCCGATCTGATCATCGTGGCCCGCGGCGGCGGCTCGATTGAGGACCTGTGGGGCTTCAACGAGGAGATCGTGGCGCGCGCCGCGGCGGCCTCGCAGATCCCGCTGATCTCTGCCGTGGGGCATGAGACGGACACCACGCTCATCGACTTCGTGTCCGACCGCCGGGCGCCGACCCCAACCGCGGCGGCGGAGCTGGCGGTGCCGGTGCGGCTGGAGCTGATGGCCTGGACGGAGACCCAGGGCGCGCGGCTGACCCGGGCTGCGGGGCAGGCGGTGCAGCTCAGGCGCCAGCGGCTGAACGATCTGGCCCGGGCCTTGCCGAAACCCGACACGCTTCTGGAAACCCCGCGGCAGCGGCTGGACCGGATTTCCGACCGGCTGCCCGGCGCGCTGATCAGCGGCGTGCAGCGGCGCCGGGTGCATCTGAGCGAAACCGCGGCCAGCTTGCGCCCGGCCACCCTGCGCCAGCTGGTCGAGGGGCGGCGAAACCGGTTGCAGAACCTGTCCTCGCGCCTCAGCCTGCGGCCGATCCAAAGAGAGGTGAAGCAGCAGCAGGACCGGCTTGCGCATCTCGTGCAGCGTCTGAATGCGGCGCAGGCCGCGCGCATCGACCGCCAGCGGCAGGCCCTGACCGCCACGGGGCGGCAGCTGGAAATCCTGAGCTACAAGGCGACGCTGGAACGTGGCTATGCGGTGGTGCGTTCAGGGGATGAGATCCTGACCACCCGGGCTGCTGCCGCCAAGGCCGGTGCCCTGCAGATCGAATTTGCCGATGGCACGTTGGATCTGGACGGCGGCGCCGCTGACGCTCCGAAGACGGAGGGACCGAACCCGCCGGCAAAGGGCGGCGGCCAGGGCTCACTGCTCTAGCGGGGCATTTGCGGCGGCCTCAGGTGCCCACGTCGGGGCCGTAGCACAGCATGTCCTCGCCGATGTCCTCGGCCTCGTACAGCTCGGTCGCGGCTGGATCATCCTCGAACCGGGCCGTCAGCCCGCCGGGGGTAAGCTCAAAGGTCCAGCACTGCGGATCATCGCGGTTGTCATAGATGAAACAGATCTGGCCCGCTTCCTCGTACCAGCTGCCGTCCTGGCATTTGCCGTCCAGGAAAGACCAGATCACCCGGCGGTCCGGCAGGTAGCGTTCGACCCCGTAGAGGGAGCCGCCAAAGCCATAGAACAGCGTGCGGCCCTGGGTGTAGCGGTCGAATTCCGCGGCGCCAAGCGGCTCGCCTGCCGCCAGCGGGGCGGGCAGGGCTGCCAGCAGGAGAATCATCAAGGAGCGCATGAGGCCACTGTGCCTCAGGACCGGCGCCGGCGCCAAGCGTTGCGTGTTTCTGCGCAGGCTCCCGCCGGGTCACCTTTGACGGCGCGCGCCCTGCGGGGACAGAGTGGCGGAAAATCGAAGGGGGGCAGGACATGGCGGCGGAACTGATGCTATGGGCAGGGGCTGCGGCATGCGCTTTGGTTTATCTGGCCATGGCAGCGCAGCCGCCCGGTTTGCTGCGCAGTGTGCTGAAAACGGCATCGGTCGCTTTGCTGGCGCTGGCGGCGGTGCTGGCGGGGGCGCCCTGGCTGCTAGCCCTGGCGCTGGGGCTCTGCGCGCTGGGCGATCTGTTCCTGTCGCGCGACGGCGAGGCCGCGTTCATGGCGGGCGTCGGCGCCTTTGCCGCCGGGCATCTGGCCTATGCGGTGCTGTTCCTGACGCACGGTGACAGCGATCCGGCGCGGCTGCTGCAGATGCCGGGGGCAATCATCGCGGCGGCTC
This sequence comes from Leisingera sp. UBA4491, assembly GCF_002388965.1. Lineage (NCBI taxonomy): Bacteria > Pseudomonadati > Pseudomonadota > Alphaproteobacteria > Rhodobacterales > Roseobacteraceae > Leisingera > Leisingera sp. UBA4491. The sequence goes on from NZ_DGNN01000003.1 coordinate 39,878, forward strand.
TGCTGCTGCTGGGGCTGGCGATGGCGCGCGTTCTGGCGCCGCGGGCGGGTGCGCTGAAGGGACCGGTGCTGGCTTATATCCCGATCATCCTCGGCATGGGGGCGGCGGCGCTGACGCTGCCGTTCGGCACCTGGGTCATTGCCGCGGCCGCGGCCTTCATGCTGTCGGACATGGTGCTGGCGGCGGAGACCTTTGTCTTGCCGGAGGATCATGCGCTGCGCCGGATCACGCCCTATGCGGTCTGGCCGCTTTACTGGGGGGCGCAAGCGGGCTTTCTGGCGGCATTTTCCTGAGGTCCGCGGCGCGTTGCGCTTTGCACTCCGGCCCAATCCGCATTAGGTGGGGGGCAGACCCTTTTGCGGAGACCAAGATGGCGTTTTTCTCAAAGCTCAAGGAGCGGCTGTTCAAATCCTCCTCCAAGCTCGAGCAGGGGCTCGATGCGATTGTCGAGGAGGGCGCGCAGAGCGCTGCGGATGAGGCGGCGGAGGCCCTGGCAGCGGCCCCGGCGGTGACGCCGGAGCAGCCCGCCCCGGCGCCGGTTCTGCAGCCTGACCCTGTGGCCGAGCCGGAGCCTGCGCCCGAACCTGCGCCCGCGCCGGAGCCGGCAGCGGCCCGCGAACCTGCGCCGCAGGCGGGAGCGGAGCCTGAGAAAAAATCGCCGGGCCTTTTGGGCCGTCTGATGGGCCGCGGCACCGCCGCTGCCGAGCCGCGCCGGGCGCTGGATGACGACATGCTGGAGCAGCTGGAAGAGCTGCTGATCGCCGCTGACATGGGCGTGGATACCGCGCTGCGGGTGACCGCCAACCTGGCCGAGGGCCGGATGGGCAAGAAGGTCTCCAGCCGCGAGATCAAGGAACTGCTGGCGCAGGAAGTCGCGCGCATCATGGAACCGGTCGCAAAGCCCTTGCCGATCTATGCCAAGCGCCCGCAGGTGGTGCTGGTCGTGGGGGTCAACGGCTCCGGCAAGACCACAACCATCGGCAAGCTGGCCAGCCAGTTCAAGGGCGCAGGCAAGAAGGTGGTGATTGCTGCGGGCGACACCTTCCGCGCGGCTGCCGTAGAACAGCTGCAGGTCTGGGGCGACCGGGCCGGCGTGCCGGTGCTGACAGCGCCGGAAGGCTCCGATCCTGCGTCGCTGGCGTTTGATGCAATGACCAAGGCACAGGAGGACGGTGCAGACCTTTTGATGATCGACACCGCAGGCCGGCTGCAGAACCGCGCCGACCTGATGGAGGAGCTGGCCAAGATCGTCCGGGTGATCCGCAAGAAGGACGAGACCGCGCCGCACAATACCCTGCTGGTGCTGGACGCCACCACCGGCCAGAACGCGCTGAGCCAGGTCGGCACCTTCCAGCAGCTGGCCGATGTCTCCGGCCTGGTGATGACCAAGCTGGACGGCACCGCCAAGGGCGGCGTTCTGGTGGCGCTGGCCGACAAGTTCGGCCTGCCGATCCACGCCATCGGGGTGGGCGAGCAAATCGACGATCTGGCCCCTTTCGATCCGGAAGAGTTTGCCGCGGCGCTCACCGGCCTTGAAAAATCCTGATCCTTTATTCATCTGGCTGAAAATATCCCGGGGGTCCGGGGGCAGAGCCCCCGGCGCTTTCCTCCCGCGCAAAGGCATTTGATTTGAGCGATTGGCTGATCTCCCTGGAAGGCACTGAGGCCGGGCATCAGGCGGCGCTGTTCCTGGCGATCTGGGCGGCTTTTCTGCATGCGGTGTTCGGGGCGCTGCAAAAGGGGCGGCATGACCCCTGGCTGTCGCGCGGGGCGATCGACTTCTCCTATTGCGTGATGGCAGCCCCCTTTGCGCTGTTCGTGGTGCCCTGGCCGGAGCCGCATATGTGGCTGATCTTTGCCGTCGCCTGGGTGATCCACGTCTTCTACAAGCTGTTTCAGGCGCTGGCCTATACCAAGGGCAGCTATACCGTGGTCTACCCGGTGGTGCGCGGGACCGGGCCGCTGTTCACGGTGATCGGCTCCTTCTTTCTGTTCGGCGAGGTGTTCACCCTCGTGCAGTGGCTGGGGGTGGCGGTGCTGTTGGCGGGGATCTTTGGCCTTGCGGGATACAACTACCGCTACCTGACGGTGAACCGCGACACGCTGGGGATTGCGCTGGGGCTGGCGGTTGTGACCGGGTTGTTTGTGGCCGCCTACACCACATATGACGCCTATGGCATCCGGGCGACGGCGGATCCGTTCACCTTCCTGGCGTGGTTTTTCATGATCGACGGGCTGGTGTTTCCGGTGATTGCCTTCACCCGCTGGCGCAGCATGGCGGAACCGCCCGCACCGGGGCCGCTGATGGTCCGGGGGGTCTTTGGCGGGCTGGTGGCCTTTGCCTCCTTTGGGGCCATCATGCTGGCGACGCGGCTGGACAAGGTGGGGGAGGCGGCGGTGCTGCGCGAGACCTCCACCGTGTTTGCCGCCCTTATCGGCTGGCTGGTGCTGAAGGAAACCGTGGGGCCGCGGCGGATCGCCTTGATGGCTTTGATCGCCCTGGGCGCCGTGATAGTGGAAATGGGCGGCTGAGACCGCCGCGAGAGCATTGAGGAGGCCCCATGGCCGCAAAGAAGATCAACCCGACCCTGAAGATGGTGCTGGAACTGGGACCCGTGGTTCTGTTCTTCATCGGCTATCTGAAGCTGAAGGATGAGGTGTTTCTGATCGGCGGCAGCGAATACAAGGGCTTCATCGTCATCACCGCGGCCTTCATTCCGCTGATGGTGGCGTCCACGCTCGCGCTGTGGAAGCTGACGGGGCATCTGTCGCGGATGCAGTTTGCCACGCTCATTCTGGTGGTGCTGTTTGGCGGCATGTCGGTGTGGTTCAACGACGACCGGTTCATCAAGATGAAGCCGACTATGCTGTATCTGCTGTTCGGCGGATTGCTGGGGCTGGGGCTGATGCGCGGGCAAAGCTGGCTCAAGGTGGTGATGGAGGAGCTGATGCCCTTGAAGCAGGAGGGCTGGATGATCCTGACCCGGCGGCTGTGCGCGTTCTTCTTTGGCCTGGCGGTGGCGAATGAGCTGATCTGGCGCAGCCAGAGCACCGAGACCTGGGTTTATTTCAAGACCTTCGGCCTGCCGGTGGCGATGTTTGCCTTCTTCATGCTGCAGGGGCAGCTGTTCCAGAAATACAGCGACGAGGAAGAGGCCGGCCCGGCGGAGTAACCCCCGGCGGCAGCGGCGGGCTCCCGCGCCTTTGCCCCGCATCAAAGATGCGGCGCAAAGCCTTGGGCCGGGCAGCGCACCTGCGGTGCGCTGCGGTTGCGCGGTCTACCGGCCTTGCCCGAATATCACCTGCTGCGCCTTGCTGTCCGACCTGTCCGCCCGCAGGTCCGCGTGCAGCGCCCGGCCCGCCACCACGCCGGGGCGCGACCACATCAGATCCAGCCAGCGGGCCAGATGCGGCTTGTCCTCCAGGGTCTGCTGCTGGCCCTCCCATAAGGACGCCCAGGGCCAGATGGCCATGTCGGCAATCGTACAGTCCGCTCCCGCCACATATTCGTTCTCCGCCAGCTGCCGGTCCAAAACGCCATAGAGGCGGGCGACCTCGCTGCGGTAGCGGTCCTTGGCGTAGGGGATATCTTCGGGCGCGTATTTCAGGAAGTGATGCGCCTGGCCCGCCATCGGGCCGACGCCGCCCATCTGCCACATCAGCCATTGATCCACCTTGAGCCTTGCGCGTTCGCCGCTGCCGTAGAACTGCCCGGTCTTGCGGGCGAGGTACTGGAGGATGGCGCCGCTTTCGAACAGCGAGACCGGCGCGCCGTCCGGCCCGTCTGGGTCAATGATCGCGGGCATCCGGTTGTTGGGGGAGATCTTCAGGAACTCCGGCGCGAACTGGTCGCCCTTGCCGATGTCGATCAGGGTGACGTCATAAGGCAGGCCCATCTCCTCCAGCGCGATGGAGATTTTCCAGCCATTTGGTGTCGGCCAGTAGAAGAGCCGGATGGGGTCCTGCATCGCGTGCCTCCGTCTGTATGCCCGGCCACAGGAGCATGGGGCGCGGGGCCGGGCAAGGGGCATTAGCGCTCACATCGCTGTGACCCTGGCGGGTGGCGTGCGGGGATCCAGCCGCTTGACCGAATCCCGCAAGATGCGTAAAGCCGCTGCATCACATCGTGGCGATTTGTTACCGGATTGCGGGCCACGTTAAACAATCCCGCTAAAGAGGTCAGGACGTGAAGGACCCCCTTTCGCTTGGCCGATTGGGGGTTTTTTGTGCGCTATGGGCGCGAGGAGACTGAAGATGAGCGACACCTGGAACAGCCGCACCAAGCTGGTGCATGCAGGCACCCGCCGCAGCCAGTACAACGAGGTCAGCGAAGCGATCTTTCTGACCCAGGGCTTTGTCTACGAGACTGCCGAGCAGGCAGAAGCGCGGTTCATCGAGACCGGCCCGGATGAGTTCATCTATGCCCGCTACGGCAACCCGACCGTCGATATGTTCGAAAAGCGCATCGCGGCGCTGGAAGGGGCCGAGGACGCCTTTGCCACCGCCTCCGGCATGGCGGCGGTCAACGGCGCGCTGACCTCGCTGGTGAAGGCGGGCGATCACATCGTCTCGGCCAAGGCGCTGTTCGGCTCCTGCAACTATATCCTGGCGGATGTGCTTGGCCGCTTCGGAGTGGAGGTGACGTTCATTGACGGCACCGACCTTGACGCCTGGAAGGCCGCCGTGCGCCCGGACACCAGGGCGGTGTTCTTCGAGAGCATGTCGAACCCGACGCTGGAGGTGATCGACATCAAGGCAGTGGCGGAGATCGCCCATTCCGCTGGCGCCACGGTGGTGGTGGACAACGTGTTCTCGACCCCGGTGTTCTCCAACGCGATCCAGCAGGGCGCCGATGTGGTGATCTATTCCGCGACCAAGCATATCGACGGCCAGGGCCGGGCGCTGGGCGGGGTGGTGCTGGGCACCAAAGACTACATCCGCGGCACGCTGGAACCCTATATGAAGCACACCGGCGGGTCGCTCAGCCCGTTCAATGCCTGGGTGATGCTGAAGGGGCTGGAGACCCTGTCGCTGCGGGTCAACGCGCAAGCTGAGACCGCGCTGAAGATTGCCGAGGCGCTGGACGGCCATCCGGCGCTGGAGCGCACCATCTATCCGGGGCTGAAAGGCCATGCGCAGAACGCGCTGGTGCAGAGCCAGCTGGGCGGCAAGGGCGGCACCGTGTTGTCGCTGGACCTGAAGGGCGGCAAGGCGGCGGCGTTCAAGTTCCTGAACGCGCTGACCATCCCGGTGATTTCCAACAATCTGGGCGATGCCAAGTCGATCGCCACCCACCCGGCGACCACCACCCACCAGCGCCTGAGCGATGCACTGAAGGCGGAGCTGGGCATCACGCCCGGCCTGGTGCGCTTCTCGGTCGGGCTGGAGGATGCCGACGACCTGATCGCTGACATCAAGGCCGCGCTGGAGGCCGCGCAGGCCTGAGATCCGGCAGACTTTCATCTTTCTCGAAATACTCTCGGGGGTGAATTGAGCCGGAAGGCTCAAGAGGGGGCAGACAGCCCCCTCTCTCTTTTCGGCGCATTCGGGTCAGGAGGCGCGGCCGTAGAAGCCGATGTTTTCCGCGTCGGTGAAGCGCACGCCGGGGCGTTCGTAGAAGGTGAAGACAGCGATCACCCGCGTCTTTCCGCCTTTGACCGTACCCACACGGTGGGGCGAGTTCTTGCCGCGGAAAATGTTCAGAGTGCCGGGGGCCAGGGTGATCGAACGCATGTTGGGGTCCTCCCCCCGCAGCAGCCGCTCGACGCCCGCGTAATTCGGGTCGCCGTCACTGCGCAGCTCAGGGCTGTAGATGAATTCGCCGCCTGCCTCGGGCGCTTGCAGCAGCATAGTGGTGGTGAATTCGGAACGGTCGAAGTGCCAGTTCAGCGCCTGCTCCGCCCCGTAGGACATGATGTTCAGCCGCGCCAGCGGGTCGTCCATGGTGTAAAGCGCGGGCTTGTCCATCGTCGCTGCCAGGAACTCCGCAAAGGGCGGCCAGTCGTAAAGCCGCAGAACCGGCGAGCCGGGGAACTGGTCGGCGCAGAGGGTGAAGTTCGAGGTCTCGACCTTCTGCAGCGCCGGGTGGTCCGGCGCCAGCCCCTCGACACGGTCCTTGAAATAGATGTTGTGGGCGCGCTTATGGTGGAAGCTTTCGGTCTCAAACTTGCCTTTCAGCGCGTCGGCGGCGGCTTGCGCCACCTCCGGCTTCATCAGCCCGCCGAGGCTGAACATGCCGTCACGGGCCAGTTCGGCGCGGCAGCGGTCCACCAGCACCTGCCATTCCGGGCTGGCGGGGCGGTCGAGCGGGTAACGGTCGAGATCAAGAATGCCGCGCATGGGGTGTTCCTTGGGGGGCTTTGGGCTTTTCCCAAGCCTGCGCGCGGGGCGGGGGGCTGACCACTGTAAAATATCTTGGCGAGCATAAGAAAAACTTGCACTGTGCGGCCATGAAACTGCCGCCGCTCAATGCCCTGCGCGCCTTTGAGTGCGCCGCCCGGACCGGGAGCTTTTCGGCTGCGGGGGCGGAGCTGGGAGTGAGTTCGGCGGCGGTGTCGATGCAGGTCAAGAACCTGGAGGAGTGGCTGGGGCTGACGCTGTTCACCCGCCGCGCCAATCAGGTGCGGCTGACCGATGCGGGGCGGGACTACTATCAGCGGGCCGCGGTCTCGCTGGCGGAGATAGCGAGCTTTACCGAGGCGCTGACCGAGGGCGGCACCCGGCGTCCGCTGGTGATTTCGGCCACGCCGGCGCTGGCGCAGCTGTGGCTGCCGGAGCGGCTGAAGCTGTTTGCGCAGGCGCGGCCCGATGTGCCGGTGCGGCTTAGAATCGAGGATGACAGGATTGATCTGGAGGCTGAGGGCATTGATGCCCGGCTGACCTATGGCGGTGAGCATCCCGAGCACCGCACGCAGGTGCTGTTCAAGGACCGGCTGGTGCCCGTCGGGGCGGACCCGCAGGCCGATATGCGCAGCGCGCCGCTGGTCGAGGTTGCCTGGGGCGAGACGATATCGTCGGTTCCGGGCTGGCGGGCGTATTTTACGCAGCACGGGATTGAACGCCAAGACCTCTCTTCTGCGGTCATAGGACAATCGGTGCCTTCTGTGGTGTCGCTGGTGCAGGCGGGACTGGGCATTGCGCTGCTGCCGGAGCAGGTGGCGGGCGGCGAAATCCGCGCGGGCAGGCTGCACCGGCTGCCCGGCCCGGCGCTGGAGATGGCGCGGCCCTATGTCCTGGTCACGGCCCATTACAAGTCGCGTTCGCGGCGGTTGAGCGCGCTTGCTGAGGCGTTGGGGGTCCGTTAAGGCGCCGGTTCTGCCGCAAATGGCGGATCCGTTTTGATAATTGCCGCGTAACAGTATATGAGGGTGGCCTGCCGCACCCTATATGGGCCGTATCACTTGGGGGAAACGCCGATGAACATTCACAACCGCGACGCTGCTGAGGCGCCGGACCGCGAGGCAGCTGCCGCCGCGCTGGATGTGCTGCGGGCCTGGGCCGGCACCGTGACCGAGACCGAGATTGCCGAGCTGGATCCTGCTGTGGCGCGGCTGCTGCCGGGCCGCGAGGTGGGCAATTATCCGGATCTGTCGCGGACCTACCCCGAGGATTTCAAATCCGACGACGCCTACCGCGCGACGCTGCCTGATTTGCAGAACGGGCCGACCAGCCTGATCCGCGGTGCGAAGGAGCAGATCCAGCACGTGGGGATCTCCAACTTCCGCCTGCCGATCCGCTTTCATACCCGCGACGACGGCGATCTGACGCTGGAAACCAGTGTGACCGGCACCGTGTCCCTGGATGCGGGCAAGAAGGGCATCAATATGTCCCGGATCATGCGCACTTTCTACAAACATGCGGAGCGCACGTTCAGCTTCGAGGTCATGGCCAGAGCGCTGGATGACTACCTGAGCGATCTGGACAGCCCGGATGCGCGCATCCAGATGCGGTTTTCCTTCCCTGCAAGGGTGGAAAGCCTGCGCTCGGGCCTCAGCGGCTACCAGTATTACGACTTTGCGCTGGAGCTGGTGGACCACGACGGGGTGCGCGAGAAGATCATGCACCTGGACTATGTCTATTCCTCGACCTGCCCATGCTCGCTGGAGTTGTCGGAGCACGCCCGCCAGGCGCGCGGCCAGCTGGCGACGCCGCATTCGCAGCGCTCTGTCGCGCGGATTTCGGTGCAGTCGGTGCCGGGCAGCCAGTGCCTGTGGTTCGAGGACCTGATCGAGCTGTGCCGCAAGGCGGTGCCGACCGAGACCCAGGTGATGGTGAAGCGCGAGGACGAGCAGGCCTTTGCAGAGCTGAACGCTGCCAACCCGATCTTTGTCGAGGATGCGGCGCGGCTGTTTTGCGAGGCGCTGCAGGGCGATCCCCGGATCGGCGATTTCCGGGTGGTGGCCAGCCATCAGGAGAGCCTGCACAGCCATGATGCCGTCAGCGTGCTGACCCAGGGCCCGCTGTTCAAGGCGATGAGCCTGGACCCGAAACTGTTCGCGACCCTGATCCACCACGGCTGAGCCGGACGCGGGCCTGCCTGTTGTGCAGGCAGGTTTCCGCCTGAATCGGCCCTGCGGCGCGGCATTTTCTGCATTGCCGCAAAATTTATGCCGCTGCGCAGAAACGCATGTTAGCCTGCCTTGCGAATCCCCCGGTTATCCTGCCGGGGGCAGGGGAGCTTGTGCGCAGGTGTCTGCAATTGACGGCCCGGATTCTGCTGTACCCGGCCCGGTGCTGAACCGGCGGCCGCTCCCCGTTACCTTTGCCCGGAGATCGCAACGCAGACCCGGCGCGAGGCCAGTGCAGGACTTGAGGAGTATCAGATGACGAGCTTTCACCATATTGCCGGTTTCACGGCCCGGGCGCATGAATGGGCCGGCTTTGCAGCCGGTATGCAGCTGAAGCTGTGGCGCCAGGCGGCAGAGGCCGCGCTGCAGGCCCCCTATGAGCAGATGCGGATGGCGCATTCAATGCTTGAGGCGCAACGGCGGCTGATGGGGGCAAACCCGGCAGCCGCGGAGACCGCACCGGCGGCCAAAGCGGACGTGAAGGCGGACACCGCAGCCGCGCCCGAGGCGGAAGCCGCAGTCAAGGCGGCGCCCCGCAAGGCACCGGCTGCCAAGACGGCCCGGAAAGCGGCCCGCAAGACCGCAACCCGCAAGCCTGCCGCGCGAAAGGCCCCGGTCCGTGCAGCGGCGGCAAATACGGCGGCGAAGCCGGAGCAGGCAAAACCGGCCGCGGCGCAGCCCGCCAAAGCGGCAGAGGACAAACAGGCCGCCAAGCAAGACGGACCGGCTGCCGGAGCCGGAATGAAAGAGGCGCCTGCGGTGTTCCGCGCCTCCTCCGCCCGCAAGAGCGCGCCGGAACAGGCCGCCAAGGCGGAAGATACACCCGCGGCCAAGCCCGCCGCAGCACCTGCCGCAGCGCCGCAAGCAAAGGCCGCTGAGGCAAAGGCGCAGGAGGTAAAGGCAGCTGAAGCAAAGGCCGCGGCGCCTGAAGCAAAAACGCCTGACGCAAAGGCGCCGGAGGCAAAGGCGCCGGAGGCAAAGGCGGCTGAAGCAAAGGTGCCAGAAACAAAGGCGCCGGCAGCAAAGGCGCCTGAGGTGAAAGCAGCAGAGGCCAAAGCACCCGAGGCAAAAGCCCCAGCCGCGGAGGCGCAAGCTCCTGCCAAGGCAGAGGCAGCCCAATCCGGTTCTGCGAAGCGGCCGCGCCAGCCGTCCTCACCGCCGAAGATGCCGCAGCGCAACGCCGCGGGCAAAAGCGGCCGCGGCGAATAGCGCCGCACACTTGACACTTACCGCGCGGGGGGCCAACGCTGCGCCGCATGTTGGATCTCCGCCCGGTAGGGTATGTCATCGGCCTGCTGGTCGTCATCTTGGGAGCCATGATGGTGTTCCCGCTGCTGGTCGACCTGCTGGACGGCCGCGGCGAATGGCATGTGTTTCTCGAAAGCGCAGTGTTCACCATCCTGGTGGGCGGCCTGCTGGCGCTGAGCTGCGCCAACGGGGTGAAGGAGGGGCTGAGCATCCGCCAGACCTTCCTTCTGACCACGACGGTCTGGCTGGCGCTGCCGTTGTTCGGGGCGGTGCCGCTGATGCTGGGAGCCACCGAGCTGCGGTTTGTCGATGCCTTTTTTGAGGCGATGTCGGGGCTGACCACCACCGGATCGACGGTGATTTCGGGGCTGGATGATCTGCCGCGCGGGCTGCTTTTGTGGCGCGGTATCCTGCAGTGGCTGGGCGGTATCGGCATCATTGTGGTTGCGATGGTGTTCTTGCCCGAGCTGCGGGTCGGGGGGATGCAGATCTTTAAATCCGAAAGCTTTGACACCTTTGGCAAAATCCTGCCGCGCGCGCAGGCGATCGCCAAGCAGATCTCGCTGATCTACGTGTCGCTGACGCTGGTCTGCATGCTGGTCTACATGGTGATGGGCATGGGGCCGTTCGATGCGCTGGTGCATTCGATGACCACCATCGCCACCGGCGGCTTTGCCAATTACGATGCGTCCTTCGGCGCCTTTGCCGGGCCGGTGGAATATGCCGCGTCCGTCTTCATGATCCTCGCGGCGCTGCCGTTCGTGCGCTATGTGCAGCTGATCAACGGCCATGGCACGCCGATGCTGCTCGATAGCCAGATCCGCGGCTTCATGATGACGCTGGGGCTGCTGGTCGCGATCGCCGCGGGGGTGCTGTATTACGCGCGCCCGCACGGCGGCGAGGAAGCGCTGCGCTCGGCCCTGTTCAACATCACCTCGATCATGTCCGGCACCGGCTATGCCAGTGCCGATTACATGCAATGGGGCAGCTTTCTGGTGATGATCTTCTTTTTCACCGGGCTGATCGGCGGCTGCGCGGGGTCCACCGCCTGTTCGGTCAAGATCTTCCGCTATCAGCTGCTGTTTGCCTCGATCCGCAACCAGATCCAGCGCATCCGGTCGCCGCACGGGGTGTTCATCACCCGCTATGACGGGCGCCCGGTGGACGCTGAAGTGCTGAGCTCGGTGATCTCCTTCTTCATGTTCTTCGTGGTCACATTGGGCGTGGTGGCCTGGGCGCTGGCGCTGACGGGGCTGGACTTCGTCACCGCGGTGTCGGGGGCGGCCACTGCGGTGGCCAACATCGGCCCGGGTCTCGGCGATACCATCGGGCCTGCCGGGAACTTCTCGACCCTCAACGACCCGGCGAAATGGATCCTGAGCGCGGCAATGCTGATCGGGCGGCTGGAGCTGATGGCGGTCTATGCCATTCTGACGGTGCGGTTCTGGCGCGGCTGAAGGCCTGCGGATTGGCAGAAATTGCGCAAACCGGCGGTTGTGGCGCTTTGCCGCGCCGGAGGGGGCGGTTCAGCCGCAGCTTCCTTGCCGGATGGGCCTGCGCGCTCTTGCCCTTGCAGGGCCGCTCGCATATGAGGCTCGGGACCGAAACCCGCAAGCGCAGGGAGACCCGTTCCATATGCCCGTACTTGTGATGAAATTCGGCGGCACTTCTGTCGCCAACCTGGACCGCATCCGCCGCGCCGCCAAACGCGTCGGCGTTGAAGTGGCCAAGGGCTATGACGTGATCGTCATCGTCTCTGCCATGTCCGGCAAGACCAATGAGCTGGTGGGCTGGGTTGACGAGACCTCGCCGCTGTATGACGCGCGCGAATATGACGCCGTGGTGTCCTCGGGCGAGAACGTGACCGCGGGCCTGATGGCGCTGACGCTGCAAGAGATGGATGTTCCGGCGCGCAGCTGGCAGGGCTGGCAGGTGCCGCTCAAGACCAATTCGGCGCACAGCCAGGCCCGGATCGAGGAGATCCCGCCGGAAAACATCCGCGCCAAGTTTGCCGAAGGCATGAAGGTGGCCGTCGTCGCCGGGTTCCAGGGCATCAGCCCCGAGGGGCGGATCACCACCCTGGGCCGGGGCGGCTCGGACACCACGGCAGTGGCGTTTGCCGCCGCGTTCGAGGCTGAGCGCTGCGATATCTACACCGACGTGGACGGGGTCTATACCACCGACCCGCGGATTTGCGACAAGGCGCGCAAACTGGATAAAATCGCCTTTGAAGAGATGCTGGAGCTGGCCTCGCTGGGGGCCAAGGTGCTGCAAACCCGCTCGGTCGAACTGGCAATGCGCTACAAGGTGAAGCTGCGCGTTCTGTCGAGCTTTGAGGAACAGTCCGACGAGGCCGGAACCCTGGTCTGCGACGAGGAGGAAATCATGGAATCCAATGTTGTGGCCGGTGTGGCCTATTCCCGTGACGAAGCCAAGCTGACCGTGCAGTCGGTGGCCGACCGCCCCGGCATCGCGGCCACCATCTTTACCACGCTGAGCGACGCGGGCGTGAACGTGGACATGATCGTGCAGGATATCTCCGAAGAGGGCCGCACCGACATGACCTTCTCCTGCCCGACCGATCAGGTTGCCCGCGCCGAGCAGGCGCTGCTGGCGATCAAGGAAAAGGGCGAGCTGAACTATGCCGAGCTGCTGGCCGACCGGAATGTGGCCAAGGTGTCGGTGGTCGGCATCGGTATGCGTTCGCAGTCCGGCGTGGCGGCGAAGATGTTCAAGGTGCTGTCGGACGAGGGCATCAACATCAAGGTGATCACCACCTCGGAAATCAAGATTTCGGTGCTGATCGACCGCAAGTACATGGAGCTGGCCGTGCAGGCGCTGCATGATGCGTTTGAGCTGCATAAAACCGGCTGAGCGCTGATCCTGACCTGAGAACCGACTCACTGCAAGGGCGCCCTTCCGGCGCCTTTGTTGTGTCTGGGCTGCACCGCGCTGTATTCTGCGCAGCCCCGGCAGGCGCTGCTCTGATTGCAGGCAATGCAGTAAAAACACTTGGACTTTTCAGTTCAGGGTGGGACAAGTAGGTGGAGGAGAGAGCGCTGGCGTACTACTCTGGGCGGTATCCGTTCCGGAACAGCAGTCGGACGGCAGCGTGCGGGGAAACGACCTCGGGAGAGGGTGAGAATGGCCGATAGTACGGAATCCGAAAGCAGGAAGCTTCTGGGCCGATTGCGCGAGGCGATGGCGAGTGATGATGCCGGTCAGGCGCGGCTCGACAAGATCACCCATCTGATCGCCGACAGCATGGGGACCGAGGTGTGCTCGGTCTACCTGTTCCGCGATGACGAGACGCTGGAGCTGTGCGCGACCCAGGGCCTGAACATCGAATCGGTGCACCAGACCCGGATGCGCATCGGCGAGGGCCTGGTGGGCCGGGTGGCGCGCTTTGGCAAGGTGGTGAACACGCCGGACGCGCCCAATGCCAAAGGCTTCCGCTACATGCCGGAAACCGGGGAGGAGCGGTATTCCTCCTTCCTGGGCGTGCCGGTTCAGCGGCTGGGCGAGATGCTGGGTGTGCTGGTGGTGCAGTCCAAGGAAGCGCGCGAGTTTTCCTCGGATGCGGTTTATGCGCTGGAAGTGGTGGCGATGGTGATCGCCGAGATGACCGAACTGGGCGCCTTTGTCGGCGAGGGCGCGGCGCTGTCGCCGCTGCACCAGCAGGCGGTGCTGATCCACGGCACCTCCGCCCAGGAGGGCGCGGCGGAAGGCAATGTCTGGCTGCACGAGCCGCGGGTGATTGTCACCAATCCGATTGCCGATGATCCGCAGCGCGAGCTGGAGCGGCTGCACGATGCGGTGGAGGAGCTGCGGGTCGGTGTCGACAAGATGCTGGAGGTGTCGCGCAACGGCGACAAGGAGCAGCTGCAGGTTCTTGAAGCCTATAGGATGTTCGCCAATTCCAAGGGCTGGATGCGGCGGATGGAAGAGGACATCGCCCGCGGCCTGAGCGCCGAGGCGGCGGTGGAGAAGGAGCAGTCCCAGGCCCGCGCCCGGATGAGCCAAGTGCAGGACGCCTATTTGCGCGAACGGCTCAGCGATCTGGACGACCTGTCGAACCGGCTGCTGCGCATCCTGACCGGCCAGGGGGCCGATACGGGCGCGGAGCTGCCGGAGAACCCGATCCTGATTGCCCGCAACATCGGCCCGGGCGACCTGCTGGAATACGGCCGCGGCCTGCGCGGGATCGTGCTGGAGGAGGGCTCCGTCGGCTCTCACGCGGCCATTGTCGCGCGGGCGCTGGCGATTCCGCTGGTGGTGAATGCCAAGCGCATCACCACCGAGGCGCTGAATGGCGACCACATCATGGTGGACGGCGACCAGGGCGTTGTGCATCTGCGTCCAGATGAAACCGTCGTCGGCGCCTTCCGCGACAAGATCGCGATGCACACTCAGGCGCAGGAGCGTTATGCCTCGATCCGCAACAAGCCCGCGGTTACCACCGACGGGCAGCGCATCAACATGATGATGAATGCGGGCCTGATGGCGGATCTGCCGTCGCTGGACGGCTCCGGCGCCGAGGGGGTGGGGCTGTTCCGCACGGAGCTGCAGTTCCTGGTGCGCAACCAGATGCCCAAGCGGTCGGAGCTGAAAGCCTTGTACAAGCGGGTGCTGGATGCGGCGCACGGCAAGCCGGTGGTGTTCCGCACGCTGGATATCGGGTCGGACAAGGTGCTGCCTTACATGAAGCCCACGGATGAGCCGAATCCGGCGCTGGGCTGGCGGGCGATCCGGGTCGGGCTGGACAAGCCCGGGGTAATGCGGATGCAGCTGCAGGCGCTGCTGCGCGCCGCCGAAGGGCGGCCGCTGTCGGTCATGTTCCCCTTTGTGGCGCAATTCGAGGAATACCGCGCCGCCAAGGCCGAGGTCGAAAAGACCATCGAGCGCGAGCGTATTCTGGGCCACGTTCTGCCTTCCGATCTGGAAGTGGGCGCGATGCTGGAGACGCCGTCGCTGGCCTATGCGCCGCAGAAGTTCTTTGACGAGGTGGCGTTTATCTCGATCGGCGGCAACGATCTGAAGCAGTTCTTCTTTGCGGCCGACCGCGAGAATGAACGGGTGCGCCGCCGCTATGACACGCTGAACGTCAGCTTCCTGAGCTTCATTGAGCGGATTGTCGAACGCTGCGCCATCTCAGGCACGCCGCTGAGCTTCTGCGGCGAGGATGCGGGGCGCCCGGTGGAGGCGGTCTGCCTGGCTGCGATGGGCATCCGCACGCTGTCGATGCGCCCGGCCTCGATCGGGCCCGTGAAATCGCTGCTGCTGCGGGTGGATCTGGGCGAGTTGCGCAAGATCATCGCTGACGCCCGCCACCGCGGCGACCAGGCGGTGCGCCCGGCGGTGATGGAGTACCTGCGGGGGCTGTGATCCGCGCCGGGCTGTGTGGCGGGCCGGTCTGGCCGTACCGCCCGGACGAAGTGCCATTGCGCTTAGCTTTCTTGGAGCGGCCTGGCATCCGGGGCGCAGGAGCTTCTTGCGGCGATTTGCTTCAAGCTTAAAACTTTAGGCTTGAAGTTTTTCCGGACCCCCTTATCCTGATCGCCGTAAACAGCGCTGAGCGGGAGGGGATGGTCATGAAAGTCGTCTGTCTGGGGGGAGGGCCTGCCGGCCTCTACTTTGCGATCTCGATGAAACTGCGCCAGCCGGAGGCGGAGGTCACGGTGGTCGAGCGCAACAAGGCGGATGACACCTTTGGCTGGGGCGTGGTGCTGTCGGATGACGCGCTGGAGAACCTGAGTGCAAACGACCCCAAAAGCGCAGCGGCAATCCGGGAGAGCTTTGCCTATTGGGACGACATTGCGGTTGTCCATGACGGCACCCGCACGGTGTCGGGCGGCCACGGCTTTGCCGGGATCGGGCGCAAGAAGATGCTTCTGCTGCTGCAGGACCGGGCGCGGGAACTGGGCGTGAACCTGCAGTTTGAAACCGTTGCCAAGACCGCGGCCGAATATCAGAAAGAATACGATCTGGTCGTCGCCTGCGACGGCTTGAATTCCAGTGTTCGCAATGAGTTCGCGGAGCATTTTAAACCGGAAATCGATGTGCGGCCTTGCAAGTTCATCTGGCTGGGCACGCATCAGAAATTCGATGATGCCTTCACCTTCATCTTCGAGAAGACCAAGCACGGCTGGATGTGGATCCACGCCTATCAGTTCGACGCCGATACCGCCACGGTGATCGTCGAATGCTCTGCCGAGACCTGGGAAGCCTGGGGGTTTGAGGGCATGAGCAAGGAGGAGATCGTCCGCACCTGCGAGGAGATCTTTGCCGATCATCTGGACGGTCACGCGCTGATGTCGAACGCGGCGCATCTGCGCGGGGCGGCGGTGTGGATCAACTTCCCGCGGGTGCTCTGCGAGAAGTGGCATCATGAGAATGTTGTGCTGCTGGGCGATGCGTCGGCTACGGCGCATTTTTCGATCGGGTCGGGGTCGCGGCTGGCCTTTGACAGCGCGATTGCGCTGGCGGAGCTGGTCAGCACCGAACCGTCGCTGGAGCGCGCCTTTGAGCGCTATCAGGAAGAGCGGCGGCTGGATGTGCTGCGGCTGCAATCGGCGGCGCGCAATTCCTTGGAGTGGTTCGAGGAGGTCGAGCGCTATCTGGACATGGATCCGGTGCAGTTCAATTATTCGCTGCTGACCCGCTCGCAGCGGATTTCCCACGAAAACCTGCGCCTGCGGGATGCGGAATGGCTGCAAAGTGCCGAGAAGTGGTTTCAGGACAAGGCGGGCGCGCCTGCGGATGCGCCGGTGCGGCCGCCGATGTTCGCGCCCTATGCCTTGCGTGGTATGGAGCTGAAGAACCGCATCGTGGTCTCCCCCATGGCGCAGTACAAGGCGGTGGATGGCAGCCCCACGGACTGGCACCTGATCCATTACGGCGAGCGCGCCAAGGGCGGGGCGGCGCTGGTTTACACCGAAATGACCTGTGTGTCGGCGGAGGGGCGGATCACGCCCGGTTGCCCGGGCCTCTATGCGCCGGAGCATGAGGCGGCGTGGAAGCGGCTGACGGATTTCGTCCACGGTGAAACCAGCGCGAAAATCTGCTGCCAGATCGGCCATTCGGGCCGCAAGGGCTCGACCCAGCTGGGCTGGGAGGAAATGGACGCGCCGCTGCCGGAGGGGAACTGGGAGACGGTCTCGGCCTCGGCGATCCCGTGGTCGGACAACAACCCGGCCCCGCGGCAGATCGCGCGGGATGAAATGGACGCCATCAAGGCGGAATTCGTGGCTGCCGCGCAGATGGCGGAGCGCGCAGGGTTTGACATGATCGAACTTCATGCGGCGCATGGCTATCTGATCTCCTCGTTCATCTCGCCAAAATCGAACATCCGGGAGGATGAGTACGGCGGTTCACTCGAAAACCGCCTGCGCTACCCGCTGGAGGTGTTCCAGGCGATGCGCGCGGTCTGGCCGGAAGACAAGCCGATGTCGGTCAGGATCTCCGCCAACGACTGGGTGGGCGATGAAGGTGTTACGCCGGAGGAGGCGGTGGAGATCGCCAAGGCCTTCACCGCCGCCGGTGCCGATATCATTGACGTCTCTGCCGGGCAGACTTCGACTGATGCGCAGCCGGTTTATGGGCGGATGTTCCAGACGCCGTTTTCCGACCGCATCCGCAACGAGGCCGGGATTGCCACGATGGCGGTTGGCAACATCTATGAGGCGGACCATGCCAATTCGATCCTGATGGCGGGGCGGGCGGATCTGGTCTGCGTCGGGCGTCCGCATCTGGCTGATCCCTATTGGACGCTGCACGAGGCCGCGCGGATCGGCGACCGGCATGGCGAGTGGCCGCTGCCCTATCACGCGGGCCGCGATCAGCTGTGGCGGCTGGCGGACCGCGAGGCGGAGGTGATCCGGGCATGAGCGTGGACGGCAGACATGCGGTGATCTCTGGCGGCGGCTCCGGCGTCGGCGCCGAGCTTGCGGCGCGGTTTGCCGCGGGCGGTGCCAGGGTCACAATCCTGGGCCGCCGCATGGAGCCGTTGCAGGAGGTGGCGGACCGCACGGGCGCCTTTCCCGCTGTGTGCGATGTGACGGACAGGGCGGCGCTGGATACCGCTTTGGCCAAGGCGGCTGAGGCCAACGGGCCGGTCAGCATTGCGCTGGCCAATGCCGGTGCTGCGCCCTCCAAACCCTTTGAGCGGATGACCCCGGCGGATTTCGAGGCGGCGCTGTCGGTCAATCTGACCGGTGTTTTTAACCTGTGGCAGGCCTGTTTGCCGGGGATGAAGGCGCAGGGCTGGGGGCGTCTGATTGCCGTGGCCTCCACCGCCGGGCTGAAGGGCTACCCTTATGTCTCGGGCTATTGCGCCGCAAAACACGGGGTTGTGGGCCTGACCCGGGCGCTGGCGGTGGAGCTGGCGAAAACGGGTGTGACGGTGAATGCGATCTGCCCGGGTTTCATTGAAACGCCGCTGCTGCAAAGATCGCTGGACAATATCGTGGCCAAGACCGGCATGACAGCGGAGCAGGCGGCGAAGTCCCTGCGCCGGGGCAACCCGCAGGACCGCTTCATCCAGCCGGAAGAAGTCGCAGAGGCGGCGCTGTGGCTGGCCAGCGCAGGCGCGGGGTCAGTCAACGGCAGCGCGCTGCCGATTTCGGGAGGGGAGATTTGAGCACAACTTCGAAAGACCGGCTGCGGCTGTGGCTGAAGGTGCTGAAAGCCACCAAGGCGGTGGAGAGCGAAGTGCGGGAAAACCTGCGCCGCGATTTCTCCACCACGCTGCCGCGGTTCGACGTGATGGCGGCGCTGATGCAGCACGATAAAGGCCTGAAGATGAGCGAGCTGTCGGGGGTTCTGAAAGTCTCCAACGGCAATGTGACGGGCATTGTCGAGCGGCTGGTCGAGGACGGCCATGTGCTGCGCGAGAAGGTCGAGGGCGACCGGCGCGCCAACCTGGTGCGGCTGACGCCAGCGGGCAAGGCGGAGTTTGCCCGGCAGGCGGACGCGCATGAAGGCTGGATCAATGCGGCCTTTGACGGGCTGACCGCGGATGAGGCGCAGAGAATAACAGAAAGCCTGGACGCGGTGGCGCGGCGTCTGGAAAACGGAGGCAAGGCGTGATGCTGAACAAGGACCCGAAACACTTCCTGTGCCGGATCGAAGACGGGGTGGCAACCGTCTCGCTGGACCGGCCGGAGCGCAAGAACCCGCTGACCTTCGACAGCTACGCGGAGCTGCGCGACTGGTTCCGGGATCTGCAGTATGACGATACGGTCAAGGCGGTGGTCTTTGCCTCCAACGGCGGCAACTTCTGCTCTGGCGGCGATGTGCATGATATCATCGGGCCGCTGACGAAGATGAGCATGAAGGAGCTGCTGGCGTTCACCCGGATGACCGGCGATCTGGTCAAGGCGATGGTGACCTGCGGCAAGCCGGTGATTGCGGCGATTGACGGGATCTGCGTCGGCGCGGGCGCGATCATCGCCATGGCCTCGGACATCCGGATCGCGACGCCGGAGGCGAAGACCGCGTTCCTGTTCACCCGGGTCGGTTTGGCGGGCTGCGACATGGGCGCCTGCGCAATCCTGCCGCGGATCATCGGCCAGGGCCGGGCGGCGGAGCTGCTGTATACCGGGCGGTCTATGAGCGCCGAGGAGGGCCACGCCTGGGGCTTTCACAACAAGCTGGTTGCGGCAGATGAATTGGCAGCTGAAGCGCAGAGCTGGGCGGAGCGGATCGCGGCGGGGCCGAACTTCGGGCATATGATGACCAAGACCATGCTGGCGCAGGAATGGTCGATGTCGATCGAACAGGCGATCGAGGCGGAGGCCCAGGCGCAGGCGATCTGCATGCAGACTGCGGATTTCGAACGCGCCTATCATGCCTTCGTGAAGAAGGAAAAGCCGCTGTTTGAAGGCGACTGAGCCGTGACACCGCTGGAGCCTGCGCCGGAGGAGGGTGCAGGTGCCTCCGGCGGGAGTATTTTGGGAAAGATGAAACGGGCGGCAGCCTGTTCAGCGGGAGGAAACGCGGATGGCGGACAAGAGCTTTCTAACCTGGCCGTTCTTTGAGGACCGGCACCGTGCCCTGGCGGCGGAGCTGGATGAGTGGGCCGGGGCGCATCTGGGCGGGATTGATCATTCGGACACGGATGCGGCCTGCCGGTCTCTGGTGGCGGCGCTGGGTGCGGCGGGCTGGACCCGGCACAGCGGTGCCGAAGCCGGTGAGACCTTGGATGTGCGCACGCTGTGCCTGATCCGCGAGACGCTGGCGCGCCATGACGGGCTGGCCGATTTCGCCTTTGCCATGCAGGGGCTGGGGACGGGGGCGATCTCGCTGTTCGGCACCCCGGAGCACCAGGCGGAATGGCTGCCGCTGACGCGGGCGGGCAAGGCGATTTCGGCCTTTGCCCTGACCGAGCCGCAGTCAGGGTCGGATGTGGCGAATTCCACCATGACCGCCACTCTGGATGGCGACCATTATGTGCTGAATGGCGAGAAGACCTGGATCTCCAACGGCGGGATTGCCGATGTTTACACGCTGTTTGCCCGCACCGGCGAGGCGCCGGGGGCCAAGGGGCTGTCGGCCTTTATCGTGCCCGCGGGCTTGCCCGGGTTCGAGGTGTCGGAACGCCAGCAGGTGATCGCGCCGCATCCGCTGGCGACGCTGCGGTTCACTGACTGCCGCATTCCGAAGTCTGCCTTGCTGGGCCAGCCCGGCGCGGGCTTCAAGATTGCGATGTCGGTGCTGGATGTCTTCCGCTCCACTGTGGCGGCGGCGGCGCTGGGCTTTGCCCGCCGGGCGCTGGACGAGGCGCTGCAGCGGGTGAGCGAACGCACGGTGCAGGGCGCGCCGCTGTTTGAGTTGCAGATGGTGCAGGGCCATATCGCCGACATGGCGCTGGATGTGGATGCCAGCGCGCTGTTGGTCTACCGCGCCGCCTGGGCCAAGGATTCCGGTGCCGCGCGGGTCACGCGGGAGGCAGCGATGGCCAAGCTGTTCTCCACCGATCAGGCGCAGCAGGTCATCGACAAGGCGGTGCAGCTGCATGGCGGCGACGGTGTGCGCAGGGGGCAGAAAGTGGAGGAGCTGTACCGCGATATCCGGGCCTTGCGCATTTACGAGGGGGCCTCGGACGTGCAGCGGGTGGTGATCGCGCGCCAGACGCTGGGTGCCTTTCAGGGAGGGAATTGAGATGCTGGGACCAACGGCCCATGTAGACACATTCACCCGGGACAACCTGCCGCCGGCGGACCAGTGGCCGGAGTTCCTGCTGGAGGGCTTCGAGTACCCAGAGTACCTGAACGCGGCAGTCGAACTGACTGATGCGATGGTGGAGAAGGGCTTTGGCGACCATACCGCGCTGATCGGCAACGGCCGCTACCGCACCTACAAAGAGCTGGCCGACTGGACCAACCGGCTGGCGCATGTGCTGAGCGAAGACCTGGGCGTGAAGCCCGGCAACCGGGTGCTGATCCGCTCGGCCAACAACCCCGCCATGGTGGCCTGCTGGCTGGCGGCGACCAAGGCGGGCGCGGTGGTGGTCAACACCATGCCGCTGCTGCGCAAGGGGGAGCTGGCCAAGATCGTCGACAAGGCCGAGGTGTCGCACGCCCTGTGCGATACCCGTCTGAAGGATGAGCTGGTGGCCTGCGCCAAGGAGTCGAAGTTCCTGAAGACGGTTGTGGGCTTTGACGGCACCTCCAACCACGATGCGGAACTGGACCGGCTGGCGCTGGAAAAACCGGTGACCTATCAGGCGGTTAAAACCGGCCGCGATGATGTGGCCTTGCTGGGCTTTACCTCCGGCACCACCGGATCGCCCAAAGCGACGATGCATTTCCACCGCGATCTGCTGATTATCGCAGACGGCTATGCCCGCGAAGTGCTGGATGTGAAGCCGGAGGATGTGTTTGTCGGCTCGCCGCCGCTGGCCTTCACCTTTGGCCTGGGCGGGCTGGCGATCTTTCCCTTGCGGTTTGGCGCGGCGGCAACGCTTCTGGAAAACGCTTCGCCGCCGAACCTCATCGAGATCATCGAGAAATACAAGGCAACGGTCTGCTTTACCGCGCCGACTGCCTACCGGGTGATGCTGCGGGCGATGGAGGAGGGGGCGGATCTGTCGTCGCTGCGGGCCGCGGTCTCCGCTGGCGAGACGCTGCCTGCGCCGGTATATCAGGAGTGGATGGAGAAAACCGGCAAACCGATGCTGGACGGGATCGGCGCGACGGAGCTCTTGCATATCTTCATCACCAACCGGTTCAGCGACCACCGCCCGGCCTGCACCGGCAAGCCGGTGAGCGGTTATCAGGTGAAGGTGCTGGATGCAGACGGCAACGAGGCCCCGCGCGGCGAGGCCGGGCGGCTGGCGGTGAAGGGGCCGACCGGCTGCCGCTATCTGGCGGACAGCCGCCAGGCGGATTACGTGAAGGACGGCTGGAACATCACCGGCGACAGCTTCATCCAGGATGCGGACGGCTATCTCCATTTCGCCGCGCGCAACGACGACATGATTGTCTCGGCCGGCTACAATATTGCCGGGCCGGAAGTGGAGGCGGCGCTCTTGGCGCATGAGGCGGTGGCGGAATGCGCCGTGGTCGGTGCCCCGGACGAGGCCCGCGGCGAGATCGTGCAGGCGCATGTGGTGCTGGCCGAAGGGCAGGTGCCGTCGGAGGAACTGGTCAAGCAGCTGCAGGACCACGTGAAGGCGGTGATCGCGCCGTACAAGTATCCGCGCTCGGTGGTGTTCACCGGCGCGCTGCCGAAGACGGAGACCGGCAAGATCCAGCGGTTCCGGCTGAAGAGCTAGCTGTAGCGGGTATCACTTGCAGAACCCCCTTGGCGGCCGCCTTGCCGCCGGGGTGGTTCGAAGCGGCGCAGCGCGCGTGCGGCCTGTGCGGCTGCAGCGCGTTGGGGTGTCACGGAACTTAGGGAACTGAGGTGGAGGCGAGTACCGGAATCGAACCGGTGTACACGGATTTGCAATCCAGTGACGATGCTGTAAAAACAACAAGTTATACGGATGTGTCTGAGAGTTGTGTCTAAGTTTTTTCCGCTGTATGCAGACGGTAGCCGCAGCGTGAATCCGTGAGTTGCGGTAGGTTTTTCACAGGATTTCTGCCGTGACCTTAAATCAGCATACGCACAAAAAACCGTAGAAAAGGGCCTTACGATCTACAAGACAGGTCGCAGCCGTTACTGGATGGCACGCCTGTGGGATCGCCGCAAAAACAAGTACGTCGTGAAGAGTACAGGGGAGACCAAGAGGCTCGATGCCACGACCGTCGCGCGTGAGTGGAAGGACGATTATCTACAAGCTGCGAACCAGCACATCGCCAAAGCCAACACGGATGACTCCTTCGAGTATTACGCACGGATGATACCCAAATCGCACAAGGACGACTGGGTGCTGCTCAAACGTGCAGAGGACGGCATTCTGGCTCAGTTGGGCAACTACGACGTCAAAGCTCTGACAACTGCTGTGATGAGATCGTACATCGCCACGGTCAACGGGAACCGGAAAAGCCCCTTGGCTGTGTCCACCCAGAAGAAACACATCATCACGATCCGAAAGGCTCTCAAGTACGCTCAGGAGAACGGCAAGATTGCGAATGTGCCTGAGAGTCCCAAACTTGACACTCAGGTCGATAAGCCACGTTCAGTGACCTGCCCCCCGCTGGTCC